>JBBRDM010000119.1:0-17211 GCA_038203935.1 Chthonomonadales bacterium | reverse complement strand
ATTTACCTCCTGAACCTACAGATTTAACTAGTTTAGTTAGTGAATTGTCTGCCATTATCCGCTTTAAACGGTCGAACAAAACACATCCATTACTCAATTCGAGTAGTGGAAAGCCTTTGTTTGAAACAGATGAAGAAGCGTTACTGGAATTTTTAGAACCAAAACCCGGGAGTAGTGGAGCTGTGGCACTTCTACCTCCTTTTAGAAAATATCACGATCCATCAGCAGGAGATTTTGTTACTGAAATACTTGAATTACTGGATGGCGGTCAGGTTGTTCTACTCGATCTTGGGAATGCAAATGATGAGATATTAAGTTACTTTTCTGATCAACTTTCGCGGGCTGTTTTTGAACATCAAGTTAATAAATTTTCAAATAATACTCTCAATAAACATTTCATTCAACTCTATTTTGAGGAAGCCCATAACCTATTTCCTGCGAAAGATGATGGTAAAGCAATATATAGTCGATTTGCGAAAGAGGGGGCAAAATATCACATTGGTATGGTGTATTCTACTCAATCGCCTACGACGATTAGTAAAGATCTCTTAGCCCAAACTGAAAACTTTTTCATTCTTCATCTTGCATCTGAAGATGATGTCAATACATTGGCAAAGATTAATATCGCATATCAGAGTATGAAAGGAGATATTCTCCTCGCTAAAACGCCGGGTTATGCACGGATGTTGACGCGTTCTCACCGCTTTGTTGTCTCTGTACAAGCACATAAATTCGAGCCGGAGAAATAATAAGTGCCTTATGAACAAGGGTCTCGATTATCAGGTGAATCCGCTAGTCGGCTTGGTCATCTTGATGTATTAAATAGCCCGATGGTTAAGCAACTCTGTACCAGTTATGAAAGCACTGGTGCATTAGTTCCGATTGCTGACACAAATTGGGAGCAGATTCCAAATGGCAGTGAACCTCTTCCACTTATATTTGGGGTTGATGGTTCACTACAAACTATTGATTCCGAACAGCCACCGTACAAGAGATTGGCGTTTGTCAAAACAGCGATTTTAAAAATGGACCAGGTGGCTCTCGCCAAACTAGATAAAGAGTCTCCAAATCCGTTCGCCATTCGTGATATTATGGAGGCTGCTCCACTATATCACGCAACAGTCTTTCCACTAAGAAATGTTACGATACCTGGTTTATCACTTTATGATACAGTTCGTCGCATAATATTCGAATCTATGCAGGACGCTTCTTTAAACGCGATGCCATTCCAAACATTAAAATGGATTGCTTATGAAAAGTGGGACGGGGAAGAAAAAGCTCTCACTCCTTTTGGATGTCCTCATTGTGATAAAAACGAAGCTACTCTTCCATACAATGCAGAAACCGGAAACTGTCCGAACTGTAATGGCGAGTTGTATCTCACTGATATGCTTGGTTTTCATCTTGGAATGGGACTTGACAGTGCCCCAGATTCTATAGCTACAGATTATATGGCAGTTCATGAAACGCTCATGCTTTTTACTGGTATTCGACATTTCTGGGAAAGTAATCCTGCGATATTAGATCGATGTTTATTTGTAAAGGATGGTCCACTTTCTATTCGCGCTCAATATTCAAAATTGGTTAATCCTATTCGTCGATTCCTCAAACATGCAGTCGAAAAAGATTGTAATATACACATTCTTGGCCAAGAAAAAACAGGATACTTCTGTGATCACCTTGATATCATTAGTATAAATTCTGATGAAAATTCCTATTTTATACCTGGCGATCATTATATCAAAGCCAATATTCAAAATCGTCAGGCAACAGGTGCTTCCTACGGTCGTGATACAAATTACGGAGCCAAAATCTTTGTTACATTTGGAACGACGCATCAAATGGTATTGAGTATCCCGACTAAAGGTTTCATTCAAAATCCCACATTCAAGGATCTTATAGGAGCGGACCGTATTCTTGCTACTTTACCCACTATCCTCAGCAGTAGATTTGAAAATGCGCTCTTGCCAATCGAGTTAGCACATGGAGTTGCATCTCTATCTACGTATCCTTCGGCACAAATTCTCAAAGTATTCGCAGATAGTGCCATTTCGTAAAGTTATTGATTCATGAAGTAATTTGGGACTTACTATTCGAAATTATACGTACAATAGCTAATTATACGATCTTAATACTCGCTTTGAAAAGACTTGATAGGGGTAATTACTCCAGCAGTATATGCTGAGTTCGCTCCACAATGACGTTGTTATTACTGTCGCGGGCAGTGAGGAGCAGTGTGTATGTCCCGGCCGGCAGGTCATAGGTCTCCCACTCTCCCCGCCAAATTTTCCAGAAGTCCGCTACTGAAGTTAAACTTGTATTGTCTGCTGTTTTCTTTTCTGCTCCCCCGGCATCGAGCAGCCTGGCCTCTATCTTCACCACCGCTTTCGAGATCGTCGGCGATAGGCAGGCGCTCCCATAGACTCTGCCGTAGTTCCCCGAAACCTGCGCATCGAATGGCAGCAGAGCACGACTATAGGCTTTCAGCATCTGAGTGTCGATCTGATCGACGAGAAGTACCCGTCCAAGCGTAGAGGGCGTGCCAACGCTGGTTGGAGAGCTGTAGGCAAAAGTGCGGTGGACTCTATTTCCGCCGTCTGCTGATCCCATTTCAATATCGATTCCTAACGGAATGCCTGGTTTAGGGGAAATATTAGGGAAGTTCGACCAGGGCAGCTTGAACTCCATCGTATATCCGTTCGGTGTTTTCACTGCGGCCAGTTTTACTCCGTTCAATTTTAGATCTTTGAATGCCGGGAGGTCGCGAACATGAAATCTAGGTTTTATATCATGCCCGGTGACAGCCGTGAAGAATGCATGCAGTGTTCCAGCAGCCCATTCCTGTTTTCCGAGATCGCCGCCCTGTCGCGCATCGAAATAAAACTCGATGGCATCGCCATCGTAGAGAGCGCTTTCCGGGGATATATGGGTAGGATTAGTATCCAGAGCGCGCACACCAATATAGATAGCCTCCTCATCCCAGAGATAGTACAGGTGTGTGGCACGGTTGAAAAAGTCCGGATGGGTGCTGTTCAAAGGAGTCACAAAAGCTCCGTCCCATTCATCGAGTTTGCCGTCTATCACTAGAGATTGATGTGCTTTGGGAATAAGGCCGACGACGGGCTTATCCTCCGCAGAGGATCGGAGAGAAATTGCAGTCAGGAAAAGCAAAACGGGAATGCATCTGTGCAGTAGGTTCATCTTCAAATTTCCCCAGCATCTTAAGTATTTAAGCTCATTGTGTCGAGTAAAAATAAAACTCCCGAACATTACATGGTCGGGAGTTTACTATTTGGAAAAGGAGAGGACAGGATTCGAACCTGCGCACCCTTGCGGGTGTCCTGTTTTCAAGACAGGTGCCATCGACCACTCGGCCACCTCTCCGAGTCGATAGCAACTATTATATCTCATAGATCGCGTCCCGTCAAATTAAATCGTTCGATTAATCATGCATGAGGGACTGAAAAACATTTTAACGACTTGCTTAACTGTTTCCAGGCGCTGATTGGGCTGTGTAATCAGTCAATATGCAGTTCAATACATCGCATTCGCCCCTCTCCCGCGAGGAACGAGCACCTGGGAGAGGGGTTGGGGTGAGGTTAAACCGAGCATGCATTCACTGCGAACGTTCGATTCCGTCTGAAGTTTCGATCTGGAATTGCGAAGCCCATTTAGCACACTGGGTTAAAACCCATGTCTGGATTTGCGAAGTCCATTCCGGTCGCAAGCTCCCTGCATGGGCTGACCATCGATTTGAATCACTGTCCGAAGGACGGCATTCCGTCTGAAAGACGACCGCTTTTTCCAGACGGGGGTTTTCAACCTCCGGCAAGCGTTACCGAAATCAACCAACAAACCTGTACGTTCGATTCCGTCTGAAAGACGACCGCTTTTTCCAGACGGGGGTTTTCAACCTCCGGATCAAATCGGCGTATGTATCGGACGACCGCTTTTTCCAGACGGGGGTTTTCAACCTCCGACTACTGGTACTATTTTTTATCGCTGCTGAAAACAAAGGGAGCATAGTTTGCATGTCGGCCTTTGTAATGCCACTTTTTCCCGATGGAAGCATCCTCAAATCGGTAGTTTTTTGAGGTGGCGACGAACTCTTCGGGAATGTCCAGCCACATTGGCGGATGACTTACGGAAGTCAGAGAACCATCCCTGCTCTTCGTAGGAATTATTTCTAGATCGAGTATCTTGCTGCTCACAGAGCTGTAGTTTCCGAACGATTTCACTTTCATATCTACTACTTTGGGAGCATAGACTTTGCCGAAAATACCCGCAAACTGAGCCATAATCACTTTCTCAAGCGCCTTGCGCTGAGCTGGGTTGGCACGGCTGTCGATATAGAGTCGGGTTGGTATCTTTCCCATCTGAGCGCCCATGTTTTTTCCAAACCAACTGAGAGAGATCGCGTTGAGATCATCCAAAGGCACGTCGCCATAGTTTCCTTTGGTGATATGGAATAGAAACGCACCTTCGCAATGGCCATAGGTATCATCCGAGCCGAAATGGCATGGGCACATGCTGTTGCACGGGCACGATTCGGTGAGATTCCCTTCGACATGATAACTTGCGGGTGCAATCCTGCCGCCGGCTAATACGGCGCACAAAAGGGATAGAGTGGTAAAGACTTGCATGGAATTCTCCTTTTTTCGATCGACGGTATTTCCGCTGTCAAGAAACGAGATCACAGCACAATTCTTAATGAACCGGTTGGTAGGTCGGCGTGCGCGTTGAGGTTGGTGATATTATAACCTTGTTTTTGTGAAAATCAAAAATAATACTAGTTTTTTTCCTGCGTTTTGAGTTCAATGCTCCAAAATTTTTATTTGAGGGGTGGTAATATTATTCAGTCTATGGTAATATGTGCAGACAATTAGACAACAATGCTATTCTATTTCACAGCCACGATAGCCTCGTCTAATTTTCCTCCTTTTCATTTGCGATGCCGCACTTGATGAGACTAACCACATAGTTTTCTGCAACGTTGATGTTGTGCGCATTCTTTTTTCCCCGCCGATAGTTACTCTTTTTACAGATTGATTGATTACAATCAGATCGAGTCTGTCTTGGGAAACTTTCTGTGCAATCCGCATGCCTGCTACTCTTTATGGCAAAGCGGTAATTTCTTATTATTCCAGCCAAGCACCACCAAAATACCCAAGGAGGACATTTCAACATGATCCATTCACGCCTAAGCGTGATACCATTCGCTCTCGCTGCTGCGCTGAGCAATCTCCCATCCGTATTCGCACAGGCTGCCGCTCCCGCTGCTCCTGCTGCGCAGACAGCTCCCGCTGCCCCTGCCGCTCCTGCAGGCCCCAAGCCGGGAGATATATCATTTTCCGGACTCATCGACTGGTATTACGGCATAAATTTTCAGCATCCAAGCCCCAATTTTACAATCGGTACAACTCTTGGGGGAATTACCGGCGCACAGAATGCCGGGCGCGCATTCGATTATCACAATCAGTTTGGTTTGAGCCTTGCTGAACTCAATTTTACACGAGTGGCGGGCAAAGGATTTCCCCTGGGCATAACAGCAACGATAACTGCGGGTGATACTCCCCCGGTAGTCTATGCCACAGAGCCAGGTGCCCGAGCCGGATTTGAAGGTATTCAGCAGCTCTATCTCACCTATGCACCGCACGTGTGGGGCCGAGATATAACGGTCGATTTTGGTAAGTTCGTAACTCCGTTTGGAATAGAGGTTATTGAAAGCCCGGCAAACGACAACTACTCGCGTGGTTTCGTCTTCACTTATGCCATTCCGTTGTACCACACCGGTATTCGGGCAAGTGTTCCGCTGAGCAATAACCTGACTATCCTGGGTGAGCTGGTCAACGGCTGGAACAACTCTACGGATGATAACGGAGCAAAAAGCCTGATTGCCCAGCTGACGTGGAAACCCGGACCGAAATGGACCCATACCTTTGGATTTATGGGTGGTTCTGAAGGAACAGGCGCATACGGGGTAGGGCTGGCGCCTCGAAATGGCGGCGGCAATATCACCACCAATCTTGTTGAGTACCTGGGTGTGTTTCAGGCAACGGATAAGCTGAAACTGGCAGGTGAAGTGGACTACGCTAGCGCTGCCGGTGATGTACTCGGAGTCCATACATCCGGTAACTGGCTGGGAGTGGCTGCCTATGCCCGTTACCAGTTCACTCCGTCTATCGCAACCGCGGTGCGAGTGGAGCAGTTCGAAGATATGCCAGGCTCAGGTCCTGTGAAGGGTCTGCGATTCGGCGCAGGCTACACCAAAATGAACAGTGCAACGTTTACGCTCGAGTATGCTGCGCTGCACAGCCATCTAGTATCCCGGCTGGAGTTCCGCCACGATCATTCAAATCATTCCCTGTTCGTAGGCAACAACCGAACTGTATTCGACCAGGATACACTATTCTTCGGGCAGGCTTATAAGTTCTAATGAGCGTTTTTGTACTTGATGGATGCAGCTGCATCCATCAGGGAATTTTCTCATCATTCATCCGCAGCGCAGTGGATATCCTTTGAATGCAACAGAGTTGTTGCCCGGAAAGTTTTACTTTCCAAACTCCTTTGGCAGAGTGTGCGGTTTTAGCCCACCTCTGATTGTTGGCGGCAGTGCTGCAGCCGACATTTAACATCGATACGATCTGTTAATCTACGCAGATCCAGGTCAAATTTGAAGGAGGAATGGGCACAATGCAAGCAACACAATGCCAATCTGTTAATAAGTTTGCTCGACTAAGGGAGAGAATGGGTCAGCCCGAATGGCGTAAATATTTCGGGACAATCGCGCTGGGCAAGTTCACCGCTCTCGCACTTATCTTTGCTGTTATCGGGATCTACGCGGTTTTTTCTGGCGGAGCAGCTCATGCCGATGATCCTGTACTAAAAGGGAATGATATCGTCAATCCCATCAATACCTTCTGGACTCTTCTAGGCGCATTTCTTGTTTTCTGTATGCAGGTTGGTTTCACCATGCTGGAAGCAGGCTTCTGCCGCTCCCGTGAGACCGTTAATGTTCTAATGGAGTGTATCGTCGATACCTGCCTCTGCGGAATTCTATTCTGGGCATTTGGTTTTGCATTTATGTTCGGTCATGGTAATGGGTGGATCGGTTCTGGGGACGGCACTGCGCATACCTGGTTCTTCCTGAATAATGCACCTGCTACTTATGAAACTTCAGGCGTAGCTTTTCTGGCATTCTGGCTCTTCCAGTTTGCTTTTGCTGACACCTGCTCCACGATAACTTCGGGCGCGATGATAGGGCGAACTGGTTTTATCGGCGACCTGATTTATAGCGTTGGAGTTTCTGGTTTTATCTATCCGATAGTTGGACACTGGGCATGGGGCCCGGATGGATTCCTTAATACCATGGGAGCGGATGGAAAATTTCTTCCAAGCATGAAAACGAGTTTTCATGATTTTGCAGGCTCTACTGTCGTTCATACCATTGGCGGATTTATAGCACTCGCAGGTTCCATAGTTCTAGGGCCTCGCATCGGCAGAAAATTCAAACGAGATGGCGGAGGCCCAATGCTGCCGCATGACCTTGTAATAGCTGCTTCGGGTGGGTTGATTCTCTGGTTTGGTTGGTATGGATTTAATCCTGGAAGTACGCTTTCGGCGATGGATTTCCAGGGTTGCGGTCGTGTCGCAGCAAATACTACGCTGGCAGCATGTGCAGGCGGACTTATTGCTATGATAGTAGCATACCCCGCTGCGAAGAAATGGGATCTCGGTTTTACCGTTAATGGATTTCTTGCAGGACTTGTCGCAATCACATGTCCTTGCTACTGGGTTACTCCAACCGGGGCGATTGTGCTCGGAGGCGTTGCGGGAGTGGTTGTTGTGTATGGTGTTTATCTGCTGGAATATCTACGAATTGACGACCCGATCGGAGCAGTTCCTGTTCATGGTTTCTGCGGTATATGGGGTACCCTATCACTTGGATTGTTTGCCAGCGGGCAGTTCGGGTTAACCGGTCCAATCGCTCCGGACAACTCTGCACCGCTTAAAGGACTATTCTATGGTGGTGGAATGACTGTGTTAAAAGCTCAAATCCTTGGCAACGGAATCATCACTGTGGCCACATTTGTGATAGCCATGATCTTAATGCTTCTGGTGAAAGCCACCGGTACTCTTCGTGTCTCGAGAGAGGGAGAACTGGAAGGCCTCGATCTGCACGAGCACGGTATTCCTGCCTATCCGGAATTTGTGCTTACTGCATCGGCTACACCTCATGGAGCCGGCGGAGGCAGCTCTTCATCTTCCATGATTGAGCATACAGAGCATGTTCCTAGTAAAGTGGGTGTATAATCATTCTGTTGCTGGGGCTGGCAGAAAGTATTCTTTCTGCCAGCTTCACTCTTCACCAACTGCAAAAATGAACCAGACTTATCGAGCGCGACTGTAGTATGACCGAAGGAGCTAATTAGTATGATTATGGTACAGGCCCTGATCAGGCCTCAAAAACTGGAAGACGTAAAGACGGCACTCTCAGATATCGGAGTGCAGGGGATGACAATCACCGAAGTGCGAGGCGCTGGCAAACAGAAAGGCTTTACGCAGCACTACCGCGGTGCAGAATATACCGTCAACCTGATTCAAAAAGTGAAAATTGAAATTGTCGTGATAGACAGCGAAGCTTCGCATGTGGCGAATGTAATTGCTGAGTCAGCTCGCACCGGGGAAATTGGGGATGGTAAAATCTTCCTGATTCCAGTTTCGGATGTGATCCGGATTCGCACAGGTGAAGAGGGAAATATCGCGCTGCAGTAGTCGTGAGATTATAAAAAATGAGCCTCCGATCCTATAATAAGGTGAGGGGGCTTTATTTTATAACGGCGAAATAGCGAGATGCTCTAAGAAATGCCCGAGCAGCGCTGGCCTGGCTGAGAAGCTTGGTTTTATCCAGCTTATTAGGCTGTGGGGAAGACCAGTTTTCCGAGTAATAACCGTTCGGATCTCTGCCAATATTATGCAGATATTTTAATGCTGTACCGACTAAGCGTAACCAGTGCACATCTTGGTCCTCCTTGTAGAGAGCAAGGAATGCTTCCGTGAGCAGATGTGCGAACGCCCCGATATCGTTTAATGCGCCGGTATCTGCATGGATCCACTTTTTCTCCGCTGATTTTCCAATACGCTCTGCCTCAGCCAGATAACTTATTCCTTTCTCAATGGCATAAAGCTGCAGATTTGCCTGGATCATAAGGGCGGAGTTGTAAGACCATTTTGTCTTATCAATCTTTCCATCAAGATCCTCCTTATCGAAAAATAGCCCGTCGGTATCCTGCAGGTGCATATTCGTCCAGGTATAAAGCCTTTTGCCGATATCGAGATATTTCTTTTCATGCGTAATCTGGTTCAGTTTTAAAGCCGCGACTGCGGCTGGCGCATTAACGCAGGTGTTTTTGCTCTTTTTCTCCTGTTCATGCCAGTAAATACCGCCTCCGAGAAGATCATCTTCGCCACTCATCACAAACTTAAAAGTATCTATCGCACGGCGCAGATAGCCGGGATCGCCAAGGTTTTCATATGCTTCAATGAATGAAAGTGTCATCCAGGCATTATCATCGTAGTAGCGATCCGGGGTTTTAGGGCCAGGCAGAACATCGTAACCGGAAATACCATCTGCGTTCATCCAGTAACTATCCAGCGATTTTACATACTGAGCTACCTGCGGGGCGTACATATGCCTATCCAGTTGTGCAGCAGCACTTAACGCAGAGAGCTGCACTCCGCATCCCCACATAAAGGCAGGTCTGCCTTGCTTAGACTGACCGATGCTTATTTCGTCAGCATACATTCCACGATCTTCGATCCAGAAATCGGCCCGAATCTGTTTCAGAGTCGATAAACCCCATTCTCTATATTCAGATGACGGCGTCTGACCGTAAGAAATAGAATGAATCAGAAGTATTGCACCGGCAATAAACGTTGTCAAGTAAAACTGTTTCAACATAGGTAACGCTCAGCTTGCACCCCTTCCCCATAAGATTTAGGGTAAGGTTATAGTTATCGTATGATTAGCATCGCAGCTATAAATGGGACGTGAAATAATTCAAAAAAGTCTCCCATACATTGCCGGGCACTCGAGTAGCCGTCTGGGAGGCCTCCCGCCAAATTCAGGCTCCAGAATTCCCTGTAAACATTTCCGCAGGTACGAGGATAGTTGAAGCATTTACAACAGGATATGCCGTGGTTGCAGCCTCCATACGCTTCGCAATCGGTACTTTCAACGAAGCAGATGATAGAGATTATGCGGAAATATTCACTAGATGTTGCCCGAATTGGATAAATAGTTATGTATTTGAAAACGCAATTAAAATTTAATGGCGATTTACAGTATAAATAATAAAAGCCGCCTTCTGCACAATAAGCAAACATCTGCTTCTGCTCAGAAAGGAGAAAATTATTTCTATCTGTGACTTAAGCAGGACCGTGGTATCAGAAAATTACTCTTTAGGTTTTGACAATCTGCGGTAAGTTGATGCCATAGACGCTGGCCCAAATCCACGGGAAATAGACTGCACTTTCGCCTGATCATCCGCATTAAGTTTGGTAAAATCTCCCTTACACTCCATTGCTTTCCCATTTATGAAATTGATTTCCTGTACAGGTGGAGGTGGGAGTTTACCTGCTGCTGGCCCGGCCAAGGCTGCCCAGCCGCGCCATGCAACGAATCCAATCAGCGCGATGACCATAATCACCACCACGAATACCGGTACTTGCTGACGCGATGCGGTTTTGCCGGTTGAAACGCTCATAGTATAGATACCTCCTGAAAGTCTTGGCAAAACGGGCCGCTTTCCGCACTCATTCACTATGCAGAAGCGGCCATATACTATTGCATGCGGCTAAATACCGGTTGTCCACTCTGTAATTCCGTTGATACTGTTCAGCACATCTTTCTGAGACTGCGCGCCGGTGTATCCGCCTCCCCAATCCGTAGTAGCTCCGAATGCATCCCACAGATCGGTGGTCACAGAAGTCTGAAGACGGGTAGTCTTTACGTGACCATCGAAGAAGGCGAAGTTGGTCATACCACTGTGGTGTCCCGAAATACATCCCGTCGGCTGACCACCAGCTGGGATACCATCAGGAGTACACTGGTATCCCATTGTCTGCCACCAGATCGATGGATAGAACATCCGAGTCTCAGCGATCATGATGGTGTTGGCGGGCTGAGACAACAGGGCCAATGAACCACCCGGGCTGACACTTGGGCCAGGTGTTATTTCCGGCCAGAACGCGCCTTCTTTATTCGCTTCATTATGTCCAGCATGGTTATTCAGTGCATATCCTCGAGCATATCGCGTTGTCTCATCGCCTGGTTCGGCGGGACCTGCATTTCCCCAGTAGACCGCCGGTTGTGCCGACCAGGTAGCTGTGTTCTCAAGGCACTGGAAAACTCCGCCATTACCGGCTGTCTTATAGGTTTCGCCGTTATTGTAGGGGCGGCCGCCATTTTTGATGTAGGGAACGATTAGGTCTTTCCAGATGATCTCTTTGCCCGAGAACCAGGCAGTACCATCAATGAATGCGCGGTCGGGACTTCCGGCTTCGTCGTAATCCTGAAAATACATCATTTCGGCCAAACTGATTTGTTTCATATTGGAGAGGCAGACTACTTTACGTGCCGAGGCTCGCGCCTGGGCGAATACCGGGAAAAGAATTGCAGCAAGAATCGCAATGATTGCGATGACGACTAGCAGTTCGATGAGTGTAAATCCTCGATTAGATTTCATTTTCTTTCTCCTCTGAACGAAATTTTGATTAAAATTAAATGATGAAATAGGTGTTAACGTAAATTCAATTTTTATTTCGCAATTTGATAATCTATAAATATCCATTTCCTTTCAAGATGAGGGAGGGGCTGAAACAGAGCCTCGAACCACTCTCTCACCCTCCAGTAAAATCTTCTTGCCCGGGGCAAGATTATTGTGAATTTGAGCGTAAAGCGTCTCTACGGCACGCTCCCCAACTAATCGGTTGGGCAGCTTCATGGTTGTCAGCGGTGGATTAGAAAGTGAAGATTCTGCATAGTCGCTGATTCCAACGATAGAGATTGATTCTGGCACTTGAATATGGGCCTCTGCCAGTGCGCGCAGAGCTCCATGCGCTATCCTGTCATCTTCACAGAAAAGTGCAGTCGGCAGCAGATTCTTCGGCAGTTTTAGAAGTTTCTGGGTATTTTCATAACCAGACCATTCCCAATACTGTCCCGGCAGGATTAATTTTTCGTCAGGTGAGATGCAGTTTTGCTCAAGCGCTGTTCTATATCCCTGCAGCCTCTGAGCGCTGCTGGTAAAGGCATCATTTCCGCAAAGCGCTGCAATACGTTTGTGGCCATTTTCAATCAGGCAGTGCACGATATCACATGCTGCCGCAGCATTATCCACGTCGACTGTGGTGAGATCGGGATCTTCGCGGCTGTCGCCCAAAATCAGAAATGGCCTTCCGTTCTTTTTCAGCGCCTGCACAATCTCGCTGTCGATAAGGGGAACGATCACAATCAATCCGTCGCAGTGCCCATCACAATAAGTGGGAACGTTTCGAAGTGCATCCACCCAGTTATCTTCAGTAAATATTACGGTCTTTTGATGCAGCTTTTTATCGATGTGCAGAATGCCATCCAGCACCGGCCCAAGGTAAGGGTCGGAAGTTACCGAGGGAAGATCGTACGCCAGAACTACCCCAATGGTATTCATTGGCTTGCCTGCCAGGCCGCGAGCTACCGCGCTGGGGTGATATCCAAGCTCGTCTGCGATCTGTCGTACTCGATCACGTGTGTGAAGCGCGACTAGGCCTTCTGTCCCGTTATTTAATACTCTGGAAACGGTTGCTCTGGAGACACCGGCACGTTTTGCTACTTCACGTATAGACATGGTTTTCTGAAAAAACCTTTCATATATTCTTACAGCAATGTTTTTTGGCCACTGAAACCGGTTTCTGAAACCGGTTTCATGCATGTTATCACATAATTAATCCGTTGTCAAGATTATATCTTTGATATCTATCGCATATTGTTATGTTTTATCATGCATTTACCCGATTATGATTGTTATAACGTCTATAGTACAGGGATGATACTTTTCTGCGTAGGATCATGTGGTTTTGCGAGGCATGTTTAAGATAAAAATAACTAAACATGGTTTCCCTTTGATTGGGAGGTAGGTTATGAGACATCTTTTACTGCTGCGACATGCTAAATCAGATTGGGACGATCCAAGAATTTCGGACTTTGACCGGCCGCTCACTGATAGGGGAAATAAAGAAGCGCCCTTCGTGGGAAAAGAGCTTGAAAAACGGGGAGTGCTGCCCGATACCATATTTTGCTCCAGTGCTCTAAGAACTCGTCAGACGATTATCGCAGTGATGGAGTCCGGGCATTTTGAGGGCCAACTGATCTACTGTAACGATCTCTATGGAGCAACCGCAGACCAGATAATGGATAAAGTGCACCATATACCGGATTCTGCGATGTGTGTACTTTTCTGCGGCCATAATCCGGGTATGGAGGAGCTGCTGGGCAGACTGACTGGAAGCTGCGCAATAATGACGACAGCCTGCCTCGCGTGTATCGCACTAAATAGAGATCACTGGGGAGACACAGCGGATGGGGATGGGGAATTAAAATGGAAAATCTCTGGCAAAGAGCTCGCTACCTGAAGCCTTTGGCAAGAGAGCCTATCAAAAGAGTCCATCCGTTTGCAAGCACAAACAAGAGCAGCTTAGCCGGCAGTGAAACAACTATGGGCGGAAGCATCATCATACCCATACTCATCAGCGTCGAAGCTACTACCATGTCAATAATTAAAAATGGCAGGTAAATGTAGAATCCAATTATAAACGCTGTTTTTAGTTCGCTGGTGAGAAATGCAGGGATAAGCGTGAGCAGTCCAACATCATCACTTGTGAACGGCTTGGGTGATTTGGAAATATTGATAAAAAAAGTAAGATCGCTGGTATACGTCTGGCGTATCATAAACCCCCGCAGTGGTTTTTCCGCTTTGTCCAGCGCCACGGGCAGAGTTATCTTATTCGCCATATATGGCGCAAGGGCTTCTTCATTAATCTTCGCGAATACAGGCTGCATCACGAAAAACGTCAGGAAGAGCGCCAATCCAACAAGCACCTGGTTCGGTGGAATTTGAGGTGTGCCCATCGCTGATCGAAGAATAGAAAAAACGATAATCAGACGCGTAAATGCGGTCATCATGATCAAAATCGATGGAGCGAGCGTCAGGATCGTCATCAGGAATAGAATCTGAAGTGTGACGGCGACATCCTTCGGGTTCTTGGCGGTATCTACTCCGAGGGACAGTTTCGGCATGATCATAGTGCCAGTCCCCTGAGCTCTTGCCTTTAATGTGAGGCATAAGGCAGTGGCCACAGTGAATACCAGCATCATCCAGAAGCTTCGGTCTCGAATCACACCATTTAATGTGCTGCAAGCTCTGACTTTAACTCGGTTCATATAGTTTATAACAGCGGGTTTTCTAACCAATATATTCCTCATCTTCCCGCACCGTGCGAAGCCTTCGAGTACGGCCAGTAACCGCTTCCCGAGTCTCCCGCATCACATCTTCCAGCGTGGATACCATGGACTGCAGCGGCGTTTCGGCGTCTGTAAGATCCAGTACATCCAGATCGGCGGCAGCAGCATGGAGCTGTGCATGAAAACTATCTTGTATCTCGTCCAGCTCACCATCTTCGAGCTCCGTCAGCAAATTAATTCCAGAAGTGTTTGCCCCTAAAAGCAGTGTTCTTCCCCGAACTTCTACCAGATGCAGATGAGTATTGCCGATAGGTATCGATTCAATGACGTGAATACTTCCAGTTTTTTTAATGCTTGTGGTTTTTTGCAGACCGGACAGGAACGATTTTACCAGACCCAATTTTTGTGGTTTAGGATATTTCCACTGTGATAAACCGGCTAAACCGCTGCCGGCTGAACTTGGTGAGCGCCCTAACCGGCCGCTTTTCTCCATATATTTCCTCAGGAGATGCAGTACTCCCACCAGGACAGCGAGGGTCGGAATCAGCAGAAACATCAGCTTTCCGGAATCATTCACCGCGCCAAGAGGGCTATTCTGAGTATGATCTTTGGGAGGCGGCGCTGCTGTGAATCCATCAGGTTTCGTTTGGCCGTAGACGGATACCGGCGGCGCTGCGGCAGCCACCGCTGCAGGAATCTCAGATTTTGGATGCCTCTTTTTCTTTTTGCTCAAAGATGCGTGATGCAGTTTGGCTGCAGGCTTGTCTGTGTCGACATGAACTAATTCTGTTTTATGATGTTTCGGCTTCAGCGTAGCCGCATGAACTATCTCTTTAGTTCGACTGTGCTCTTTTACATGGCTATGCTCTGCGGAATGTGATTTTTGTTTATGGGATGCTAAAAGGGTTTTAGCAGGCTCATGCTTTTTAGTTTTCGCAGATTTTAAAGTAAGCTTTTTCTTCTCGGAGAGTGGAGAGCCGATGTTTGAACCCTTTGCTGGATGGGCAACGTGGGGCGCCGCTGAAACTTCAGGCTTTTTTTTCGCGGCGTTTTCATGATCGGCCCTCCACTTTTTAAGCCACTTTTCACGCCAGCCCTCAGGAGCATGGGATTTGGCATGTTTGGAGTGGGCAATCGGTGAAGATACGGACTGTTTTGAAGCAGCAGCAGGAGAAGAGGTATCCCCTGAAATTCCAAGCGCACTCTTTAGGTCCGTAGGATTTGATGCCTGTTGCGCAAAGCCTATCCCTGGCATCGTGGACATCAGCGAGACTAAGCTGAGTACGAAGCAGGCGCGAGGAATTTTGGAAGTGAAAGTATTTAATTTGCATCTTCCAGAAGAAAAAGAGGAACTTAACGAGGAGCAGCGGAGCATTTTTTAGCGTCCTTTACCTAAACCTAAAACGCGATCTGAGGGACTCAAGATCTCGGTGATGCGAATACCAAAATTATCTTCGATGACGACTACTTCGCCCTTTGCGATGAGACGGCCGTTCACAAGCAGGTCCACCGGCTCCCCAGCTACCCGGTCCAGCTCAATGATCGATCCGGAAGATAACTCAAGGACATCTTTAATGATCATGCGGACGCGGCCCAGTTCTACGGTTACATCCAGAGGGATATCCAGAATCAACTCCATCCCGCGAGGCATGAAGCCTTCATGACCGCCAGAGGACATATTCCCAAATGCGCCCCCTCCTGAGGAAGGCGAGGAAGATTCAGGATCATGGTCGATATTGGGGCTGCCGCCTATTTCGCCAAGCATGGCAGATAGTTCGTCTTCGTTTAGAATGCCGCTGAAGTCGTCGCTGGCAGCATCTCCAGAATCATCACTTTCAGGAATCAGCGCGCGCGCGTATTCCGGAGTAAACAGGAGAGTGATACCAAACTGAATATCATCTCCAATGGTCATCGTCATCTGGGCTTCAAGGGCGAGGCCTTCCATGGCAAATACGGGAGGGAGCGTCATGGGACCGAAGCTGGTCGTGCATGTCTCGACTTCTGCCGCCTCTCCACCCATATTATTGATTGCCACGCAAAATCCGCCAGCGAGGCTGGACATCACCGAAGAGAGAAGCTCCAGCTGCGCATCGGTCAGTACGAGAGGTTCGTCCGTTATCTCCGTGCCTTCCAGGAGATGAATAAGTTTATTCGCTGAATCTTCAGATACATAATACATGCTCTCAACGGATACAGGCTGGCTGAGGCTGTAGACCGTATTGAGCACGTTGTCGGTATTTGTCAGAAGAGTTTGAACCGGCATCGACTGCAAATCAGCCAGGTCTAGCTGAACCTCTTGAGATATTTTTTCTGTGATCGAGAGAGCAAGGTTTGGAATAAGTCTTTTGATAAGATCACTAAACGCGGCAATCTCATTTTGAGTCAGTTCGGGCATGTAAATCCTCCGATAAGGTTGAGTATGCAAGCTTCATCCGGCTTATCAGGCGTGCATCGCGGATGAATTGTTGGTTAAGGATTGAAACGATTGTGTGACGAGACAGATTCGGAGGAATCGGTCATGGGGCAGATTCGGTTCACATGAACCGCAAGTTTTTTTCCGCGTATACCGGGCCTGCCCTGAAATTTAGCATGGTTGCCGACAAGTATATCGACCTCATCATTCTGATTCTGATCGAGGGTAACTATGTGGCCAACCTCCAAATTCAGGAGTTCCTCTACATTCATCGTGGTGCCGCCAAGCTGGACAGTAC
>JBBRDM010000118.1:0-17234 GCA_038203935.1 Chthonomonadales bacterium | reverse complement strand
CTGCTATGCAAGAAAATATTATCACAATCTACTGCATTTGTGCAGATTTTATTTCAGCTTATGGATATCAGGACGATCCACAAGCCCGTGTGAGTACCGCAGAAGTCATGACTACGGCAATAGTTGCTGCTGCTTTCTTTCCTGGCAATCAGGAAACAAGCCGGAAGTTCCTAAAAGAACACGGCTATATCCCAGACATGCTCTCTAAAAGCAGATTTAACCGCAGGCTGCATCCCTTGCAGTCACACGAGTAGGTTTAGAACTCAAGATCGTGCTAACCGTGCTGGCATATGCTATATTACAATAGGTAGCAACTTGGGTTAATTATGTGTGGTGACAGAGTGAGCCAGCCGGTAAAGCCTGTGTCCACCACAACATCAACTGCATAATCTTCGTTGTTTAAATTTCGCGCCACGATTTGTACAATAGGTTCGCGGTCGGAGTTGACAATGCCCTGGATCATGCAGTTCTCCGTGAACGTCCTGCACCGAACCGACGTATGTAGCCGTAACCGATCCGCGTCATCCAGGTTTGTGCATCCGGAATACGATCAACGAGGCGGTCTCCTGCAATAATTTCATCCGCATCCATTTCCCAGGATCCTGTTTCAATATCAATGGCAACGTATTTACCTCGATGGTTTGCTTCTACTTGTGGAAGTATATCTAGATCATAGATTGCTTCGCCTCGCTGGGCTGCTTCATCTTTACTATAGCGCGGTTGGCGTATCGACATAATTGCGTCTCCTTTGATCGGAGTAATCGTCAATGCTCTGCAAATAATTATACACTGGACTTGCTTACTGTTACTGGTTATATTTGACAGCACCGAGTGAATAGAATTCTTTATTCTCGTCGGCAGAGAACAGAACTGCCACACACGCTACGGAGCAGGAGTGAAATCCGAATCATTGGACGGATAGATGAAATCTTAAAATCGGGTATGAAAGCATAGGCAGAGGTGGGGTAATATATACATAATCAGATTATGTCGTTATATCAAATTCCTGCTTATCTCTACCATCTATCAGCGCCACTCATTTTCAAATGCAGATTACTTTTGTAACATAAGGTCCATCCTGACGTCATGTAAGGAGAAGATGTGTTCGGAAAAAGAAATACTCCACCGCCGCCTCCTCAAACAGTTCGGCCATCCGGCGCCGACCGTGCGCAGATACTCGGCGGAGGCCTGGTACAGATAGTTGTATCGAGCCTGTCCCCGTTCACTTACCACGTTTTTCTGAATCAGACTGCCGTGCCGCAGGAAGAGATTGAAAGCTTTTCACTCTCGATAGAAGCTCCAGGTCCACAGGGTGGAGATCAGATTGTACGTGCAACTCTGGCGCGTTACGTGCGCAATGTTGCTGGAGAAAGCACTCTGCAGCACTCTGAGCTCTTTCCGTGTACTATTGAACTTGTTGCGCTTGGGCGTCGTCTGCAAATAACGTGCACCCGTCCCGATTCCCTTGATGGACTATGGATATCACTTGGGCTTCGCGAAGACGGTTCTTCTGCAGAAGTGACCGGTGCGCATGCGCTCCGAATACTGATTACAGAAGGCATACTGGATGCGAAACTGACCTGGGAAGACGGAGAAATCGAAGATCTGCTTCCACAGTAATTTGGCGGCACTAATCAGCGAGCCATGCAGTATAAAGAATATGAGATATGTAGAAATAGGATGAAAGGGAGCAAGATGTTTTTTAGCAATCACCGTGAACCGATGAGAAGTATAAGTCGATTCCGCAGCGCAGCGTGCAATACAGCGCTGTTTGGTGGTTTGCTGCTCGCCTCCATTTTAATTTCAAGGCCCGCATTTTCACGACAGACGCCCCCCGCGCCTGGTTCAGCGCCAGCTGCCTCCAAGCCAGATAAACCTCTCGTTGAAGACCCTGAAATCAAACTCGGGCGAGAAAACGCCGAAGAGAACGATAAACAGGTAAAGCTCGTCACCACGGCAGCAGTAGTGGAGAGAGTGAATCGGATCGGGCAGGAACTGGCGGATGTCGCGAACAAAGTCCCCATACCTGCGCTTTGGGGCAGCTCGGTGCTCAAACAGTTTCACTACACTTTTAAAATTGTAGACGATAAAGATGTCAATGCATATTCACTTCCGGGAGGTTTCATCTACGTCAATAAAGGGCTTATGGACTACGTCCGTTCCGACGACGAACTTGCCGGCGTGTTAGCCCATGAAATCACCCACGCCAACCATCACCACATGATGAAACTCATCAGAGAGCAGGGGAAGATCAACGCGCAGATGCTGCCCATTCTTCTTGCAGCCCTTATAGTTGGCAGAGGCGGCGCACAGGGAACAGCACAGGCTTTGATGGCGACGCAGTTGTATACCGTAGCCAAGCTCAACTCGTACGGCGTTGATGCTGAAAAAGATGCCGACCATGGCGGCCTCATCCTGATGACGCACACGCATTATAATCCGGTTGGTCTATACAGTTTCATGCTTCGGCTCGCGGTGGACGAGCGGAACAAATCCCATGGCGACTTGGGCATCTATCGAACTCACCCGCCTGGTGAAGACCGAGCCAATGCCGCTAAAGAGCTGCTTACCGAACTGAATATCCCGCTGAACCTCATCGAAGTCGACCCGACGCTGCAGGCGACAGTAACAACCACCAAAGACTCTACGACCGGCGCAGAACTTGCAGAGATACATATGCGCGGCGTGGTGATGTGCCGCCTGACAGCAGGCGAGGGATTGACACTGAAAGAGCGGGCGGACAGGCTGGCTAAAAAACTGAACACCTGGATGGATGCCCGTCTGCAGTCGTTTGAGATAAAACCAAATCAAGATCAAACTCGCGTAATGATACGCGGCGTCAGCGTCCTTACGGAAGCGGACGCCACTGCTCAGAACAAAACCGTCTCTGCCCTTGCCCACGACCTTGCCTCCGCCGTCATGACCATCAACCAGAAACAGCAGCTAGACCGAGATTTCTAAGCCCTCACTCGATGCTGAGCACCAGCATCTTTCTATTTTATCAGCAATTTACTTCCAAACGTATCCAGTCCCTTCGGTTCAGGCACCTCGTCAGTAAGGATTTTCCACGATGCACCATTTTCCCGAAATGCGGTGAAATCGCGCGGATGGTAGGAAAATTCAAGATGGGGAGTCGGCTGAATATCGCCATTCCGATGCCTGGATTGCATCACTGCTTCCGTCAATCCGGTAGTGAGCAGAGTTCGTTCAATAGGATAGGGAGTCTTTTTTGTTACGAACATATATTGAATCGCGTGTGAGAGCGCTTTAAAGAGATTTCTATTTACCCACGGGCCTACCTGAAAATTACAGGCCAGCGGCTTCGATTCCCCTTTTAACCGGCAGGCAAAAGCCCAGCGATTTCCGGGGACAGTAATTAGCGGCGCGGTAAATCCATCTTTATAGTGTACTAGGATAAGATAGGGCTGGGGCGACATCTGTCTCCATTCTTTCGCTTTATCACCCAGTTCCGGCCTTAGCGCCGCTTCCACCAGATCAGGATTCCAGAGTTTCGCTTCCTCTGCTTTCCAGACGGCATCTCCCAGTAAGCATTGCACACTGCTCACTCCGGTTTCAGCCCCTTTTCGCTTCTCCATCATCGATTGAAGCACTTCGAGCGCATGAAAATCATAGGCATCCGGGCCGCCGCCATGCACCAGCATCACCTCTTCGAAATTGCAGTTATGGGGCAAATTCAGCATCGGCTGCCGCTGGGCAAGGGGCACTGAACTGCCCGCCATGAAAGGAATTTTCATCTCGTGCGCGGTATCGTACATCTCTTTAGCCCAGTCGTAGCGATAGGAGAAGTGCTTATCACTGTAGAGCGGAACTACTGTGCCAGTTTCTTTCATGACCGATACGATTTGATCAAAAAATCGCTTGCGCGGATACATTACCTGCCCGAGTTCATTCGTCGGATAAGTCCCATGTTCCCCAATACAGAGCACCGCATCCACCGCCAATCGATTTCTACCAAGAGTCATCGCCTCTCTAATGGTTGGAACGATAGGTATCCCATTCTCCCGTGCTATCTGATGTGCCATATCCCCTTCAGGAAACTGGTCGCCGCACATGGAAACGATTTCCATCTGTGGCTCGATCACTTTACCGCAAAAGAGATACGGTTTTAAAAAATTTTCGAGAAGGACATGCATATGCGATCGATAAGTAAAAGCGGTGTATACGACCGCAACACGAATTTTTCGTTTCGGTTCATCACTCTGATTCTCGCCATCCAGTCGAAAATGATTTGGCAGCATAGAACCTCCAAGGACTGCGCTCGTTCGGGCCAGATACTCTCTTCGAGTAAGCCGCTTATCTTGTGTTCCATCCGAATCCATCAATATTGATTTCCTTCCGCCTCGCATAATTTTATGAAATCTATACTATAGTGCCTTATCTACAGGTGTAACCTGGCCAGAACAACTGGTATCAAATCCTCCAAGAACAGATAACTGCGAGCGGACCCACCGATGCTGGAGAGTGCTCAGCAGCTGGCGAACAGGTTCCTGCTCCATATACTCCTCGATAATCGCAAGATCGTAGTGCACATTTCTAAGCGGTACGAATCCCAGCCCATACGTTATTGCTACAGATTCTGTGCTCACACCTACATCTGCGAGACCGGAGGCAACGGTGACCGCTACATCCTGATGCGAGTGGGCTATTCCGGAATAACCCATGATCGATTCCCTTGAGACTCCTGCGGATTGAATTAAATCATCCAGCATCTGCCGTGATCCCGCTCCTTCTTCACGATTTATCAGCTCCACGTCTGGGCGGGTTAGATCGAAAGCAGAAACAATATTTTTGGGATTACCCGCCTGCACTATGAATCCTTCATTCCAGACTCCCAGATTGACCAATACGGACCTTCGCGCGGGCAGAATTTTTCGTACAAAAGGTGCATTGAACTCATCGGCAGAAGTGTCGTAGAGATGTATACCGGCGGCATGTACCTCGCCACGGCTTAGAGCGTGCAGGGCCTGCATACTATTGGCATGCAGCCACTGCACTCGAAGACCGGGAAACCAGCGTTCAGCCGACCTTGCCCATAGTGAAAGAGAAGGCGTGCATCCCGCAATTACTACGGTGCGCGCAAGCGCTTCAGGATCATCCAGTAAAGACACTCTGACAGTGCTCTCTGTTTGATTCCAGGTACCCACTCCATCTGCAGGAATCATTTCTGTACGAAAAGCATACTGCCCATGCAGTGGATGCGCCACCCAGCGGTCGGCTATCTTCGCCAATGTGACTCGCTGCAGTGTTTCCGTTTCGAAGCCTTCTGCTGAAAATGCTTCCAGTTCCTGGTTCGAGCCTTCCAGCCAGAATATATCCTCTACCCTGCACCCCAATGCCTTAGCAATACGCAGGGCCACAACTGCAGAAGGCGCATAGAGCTCCGCTTCAATTCCTCCGATGGTCTGCCTGGCGATTCCAGCAGCAGCAGCTAGTTCCTGCTGGCTCATGCCAAGTCTTGTGCGAATTGCCTTCAGCTGATTTTGTAAACCATTTTCTGATTTCATTTTTCCTCAATGTATTTAAAGCAGGTATTTATTACTCATGGTATAATATACATGCCTTTATCTAAGTTAAGCATTGAATTAATGATTTACGGTACTTGCCTTGAAAGGATACCCCATGAAAACAAAAGCATTCACACTCATTGAGCTTCTCGTTGTTATCGCAATTATCGCTATTTTAGCTGCTATTCTATTTCCCGTATTCGCACAGGCGCGTGAAAAAGCGCGTGCTATTTCCTGTATAAGCAATCAGCATCAGATGGGACTTGCCATCGCAATGTACCGAAGCGATTTTGATGAGATCAATCCCCGTTACCGTTTCTGCCCGGATAATCTGGCGGATCCGTTGTGCACGAAAGCAAGCCCGACAGTGCTGACAGGCCCAAATGAGACATGGTGGGCGCCCTATGATACAGCGCTCGGCCCCGAACCGGCAGTGCTGCCGACTAACTATCAGGGAGTCAAAGCAGGTTTTCTGCAGCCGTACATCAAGAATCAGCAGATTTTTCGATGCCCGGATTACAGGCAGGGGCAGGTTGGATATGCGATGAGCTATATCTATAACGGGCCGATGGGCCAGCCCGATGCATTCGTTACCAATCCAGAAGTCTACTTTGTTTGGGATCACAAGCGGACACCAGGCTGTGCTAACACCAGCACGACACCTTCCACTACCTCATCCAATATACCAGGGATGCGGGGGCCGTTCCCGCTCGATCAAGATCAAACCGGGACAGCAGCTCATACGCACTATCCCAGCCGCCACTCGGATGGGTTCAACGGTATGCGCTACGATGGCAGCTCGAAGTACCGAAAATATTCGAATTTGGATACGAATGGAACTACCAGTAAGGATTTCCTGGCGAATGTGGAGCCATAATCGAGGCCATGGAAGGGTTGATTTGATATGAAACGAGTTCATCCTGTTGTTGTCTCGATCGTAGTTCTGCTGGTTTCAGGGTTTACAATATCCGTTCGAGGAGCTCGATTTGATGATGAAAAGAAGTCGATTCGGCTGACAGGCGCCGTTGAAAAGCCAGTCGATTTGACCGTCGAATCTGTGAACAAAGATTTTGAAAAAGACATTAAAACAATTGCCTACACCCTTAAAGGAGTAAAAGGCGAATCGCGGTGTTTGTCCCTGCTAACACTGGTTCAATCTGCGAAGCCACTGATAGATGCAAAAATCAAAAATCATCAGTTGGCATTTATTGTCGTAGTCAGAGCTGAGGATGGCTATACCGCTGCTTTCAGCCTCGGGGAGCTGCTTCCCGCTTATGGCAAACGAGATGTTTGGCTTGCCCTCGATAGTGATGGTAAGCCGCTTCCCGACAAGATCGGCCCAATTGAACTGATTGTCCCGGATGATCAGAAGCCTTCCCGCTGGGTGCACAGAGTGAGCAGCATCACTGTCGTAGATACCATGCATGCCAATTCAGCAGTAAAATGAATTGGCTGATCATTTCCAGGACACTATTTTGCTTAACATACCCATGGTATGATTTGACTAACCTACAGAGGCGTTGACAACATCCGTATTCTAAAATAGGCTGCTATCAGTTCTAACTCCCTCCGAAGCTGTACCACTTTTTTTCTGTCCATATATTTCAGAATGGTCGACAGCGAGTAGTGGAATGGTCGTTTCCTCCCGAATTCCTTTTTAAGGTATAATTGGTAACAATAAGATTCTGACTGCTGATCGCTCTCAGATCAGCCATGCGTTAATTTTATTGGTTAAGCGTATAATCTATTAATGATATTCTTGAGACGGACAGAATATCTGGGGAATGAAATTTTACATGAAGACAAGTCTGATTCGTACTATTATCGGGGTTGGAGCAGCGGCAGCGCTATCTTGCTTCACGGTTGCCCATGCAGCAGTTCCGACTGGAAACCGCGCGGAAGCGCCTCTGAAACGTCATCTGAAATCACTTCCATTTAAGATCGCCTGGGAAGGTTACGTCAATGGAAGCTGGGACATTTTTGTGATGAATGCGGATGGTTCACACAAAGTAAACCTCACGAAATCACCCGATCGCAATGAGCACTATCCCCAGGTTTCACCTGATGGATCGAAAATTGCCTTTTCTGTAGATAAGGGAGAAGGCCGTGATACCGTTCGCAGCCTCTGGGTAATGAATGTAGATGGCACGCACTCCAGGAAGATTGCCGATGGCGCCCGGGAGCCGTTCTGGCATCCGGATGGAAAGACCATCGGATTTCTGCATCAGGAGTACCCGCGATTCGACGTCATGGATTTTTATACAGATGGGATGTACTTCTACAATTTGAAGACAGGCAAGACGACCCCGCATGTCAACAGCGCTAAATTAAAACACCTTTACAATCCCAACTTCTCTAAAAATGGGAAGTGGATAGTTGCCACGGTGCATGCTGGAATGGGATTTGGGCACGCCATTCTGTTGATCGAGGCGCATGGGGACAAAATCATCGACCTCAAAATTCCTGGCTGCCGGCCGCGGCTGGCTTCGGATAATAAACACATTGCATGGGGACCTGGTGACCACGAATTGGCGCTTGCTCCGCTCGATCTCGATTCGGATAGTCCTGCTGTCGGCGCATGGAGCCTCCATATCACGGACGAAAAAAACAAGGTCTATCACATAGACTGGTCTCCCGACTGTAAATATGTAGCTTTCAGCCGAGGTCCCGAAGGAGAAGGCGACCTGAGCAAAAAAGGCAGCTTCAATGCAGCCTGCGAGATCGTAGGAGTGTATGCAGGCGGATGGAATATCTATGCTGTCTCTGCAGCACATACTGGAACCATCGATATGCAGAAAGCTACGGACGCAGACTACACACAGCTGACAACGGATGGAAACAGCAACAAACAGCCAAAATGGTTCCGTGCGGGCAGGGAGTAGATAGATGCAATACTCTCCAAAAATTCTTCTGCTGGCAGGCGCAGCCCTGATTCTCACCGCCTGCGGGAAGCCTTCTACAAATCCGTCCACAGCAGGAAGCACCGATTCCAAGCCGGCTGAGATTACAACCAAGACCGGTATTGCTATGGTGGCTATCCCCGCAGGCGATTTTCTGATGGGAAACAAGCAGGGTAATCCGGATGAGCAGCCGCCTCATAAAGTTACAGTAAGCGCTTTTTTGATGGATAAAGTGCCTGTCACCAATGAGATGTATCAGAAAGCGCAGCTGCCAAATCCCTCGCACTGGCAGGACAGCCCTAAACAGCCGGTGGAACGAATCCGCTGGCGCGATGCCAAGCTCTACTGCAATGAACGATCTCGGCTGGAAGGGCTGAAGCCTGCATACGACGAGAAAACGACTGAATGGGTCTGTGACTACACTGCAGACGGCTACCGGCTTCCCACCGAAGCGGAGTGGGAATATGCGGCCCGCGCCGGAAGCGAAGAACTCTACGATTTCGGATCGAAGGATAATTTGCGCCAATACGGCTGGTTTGCGGAAAACTCAGATCAGAAAACGCATGCCGTCGGCGAAAAACGCCCTAATAAGTGGGGCCTTTACGATATGTATGGGAACGTTTCCGTGTGGTGCGAAGATGTCTATGATCCGGACTACTATAAATCGAGCCCTCCTGCCGATCCCCACGGCCCGCCAAGCTCCGGCAAAGATGTAAAACGAGTTTTGCGCGGCGGAAGCTGGAAAGCGAGCGCCGATATGTGCCGCGCGACCTACCGGCAGGGTGAGCGCACCGGCGATACCGACGCCTGTTTTGCTACAGACTACTGTGGACTCCGATGCGTGCGCAAATTGTCCGCTGACGAGCTGACTAAACTTGCTCACAAGTAATTAATCTACAGCAAGGATTCCTGTGAGGAATCCTTGCTTTGTATGTTTTCCAAAATATCACGGCAATACGTCCTCACCGCATTCGTTTAATTCCAATCCATTCGTCGCAATATCAGTTAAGGAGATACGAGATCATGCCAGTTCTTCTCTGGGAAGTCGTAGCAGAGCCCAACGAACGATTTCCGCGCTGCCACTGTTCTGTTGTTCAGGAGCTGGCTAATGGCGATATTCTTGTCGGATACTATGCTGGTGAGGATGAAGCGCTGCCGGATGTCGCCTGGGTGCTGGCACGGCGCAGGCAGAATAAAGATGGGTTCGATCCGCTGGCCATTGTTGCTGAAACTCCCGGCAAGCCGGAAGGCAACGGCATTCTTTTTCAGATGAACGACGGCGATCTGGTCCTGGTCTACGGGACCATGCAGGGAGCGCTTTCTGGTAAGCCGGGTCCGGGTGTGCGCTGGACTAGCTGTGATCTCCGTATGAAACGCTCCAAAGATAACGGCTATACCTGGTCAGAATCCGAAATGATCGATCCCGAGTGGGGCCATGTCCCGCGATGCAAACCCATCCGGCTGCAGAACGGCGAGGTGATCTTCGGAACGGAGTATCTGGATGGGAAATCCTACTTCTGGTGGAGCGCTGACGAAGGGCACTCATGGAATATAACCGAGCCAGTCTCCGGGCCAAAAACGGAACAGCCGGCGCTTATTCAAAAGTCGGATGGTTCTCTGCTGGCGCTTCTCCGTCCTGCCGGCGACATTCCCGCGCTTTTCAAATCCATCTCAACGGATAATGGCAGAAACTGGGCTTTAGCAGAACAGATGCAGTTCCCCTGCCCGCATGCAGCCCTGGATGCAGTTCGACTGGCGGATGGCAGAATTGTAATGGTATGGAACAACGACCCGGCGCTCCGCAATCCACTTACATTAGCGATCAGCGAAGACGAAGGAGAGACCTGGCCTTATATTCGCGACATCGTCACCGGTGAAGGTCAGTTCCACTATCCTGCGATCATCCAATCAACGGACGGCCTGCTGCACCTGACATTTACCAATAATCGTATCACTATAGATCATATTGTGCTGACTCCCGACTGGATCACAGGAGCAGGGGACGACCTGAAACCGTGGAGCATGGACACGAAACAGCGATTCAAACCCTGAGGCATATCATAGCCTGATCGATTGCTTAAATTCCATTGCTGAGTCTAAGAGTGTTAGAGAGCAGCCCATGAATGCTATCGAACTAAAATCCCTAACGAAGCGGTTTGGAAGCTTTACAGCTGTCGATTCGCTCTCATTCAGTGTTCCAAAAGGGACTATTTTCGGCTTTCTTGGTCCAAATGGCAGCGGTAAAAGCACCTGCATTCGCATGCTCTGTGGACTGCTTTTGCCAACCTCCGGATCTGCTACCGTGAATGGACACGATATCGTAAAAGATTCCGAGGGCGTAAAGCGATCTATCGGCTATATGAATCAGTCTTTCAGCCTATACCGAGATCTTACCGCAGCCGAAAATCTGAACTTCTTCGGAAGTATCTACGGCCTGCATGGCGAGCGGCTTAAAAAGCGTATGGACGATGTCATCGGTCTGGTAGGAATTCAGGCCTATTTAGATCGGCCCAGCGGGCAGCTTTCCGGCGGCTGGAAACAACGCCTCGCATTGGCTGCAGCCCTCATACACGAACCAGATTTAGTCTTCCTCGATGAACCGACGGCGGGAATAGATCCTGTGGCCAGGCGCGAATTGTGGGATCTGCTATTTGAGCTCGCGAGCGCCGGCAAGACACTTTTCGTGACCACACATTACATGGACGAGGCAGAGCGATGCAATGAAATCGCCTATATCTACATGTCGAAACTAATGGTCCGGGGCACCCCTAACGAGCTGAAAGCCCTCCCGGAAGTTACGCCCGAGGGCACTCGACGCATCGCCATTGCCTCCTCGCGCGCGCCGAATGCGCTTTCCCTCCTAAAAAAACAGCCGTTTGCGCTGGATACCACTCTGGTGGAAGCAGAGATTCATCTTATGATGCCCACGCAGACCGAGGATGCGCAGGTGCTGGCTATTCTCAGAGAAGGAGGACTTACCGATGCGGCTATTCGGCCAATTGAGCCTTCGCTGGAAGATGTATTTGTCACCATCACTCGGAGGCTAGCAAAGCAATGATGCCTGCGCTCTACGGATTCTGGAGTATCGCCAGTAAAGAGATTCTGCATATTCGCCGTGATATAACTACGCTGGTATTCGCCCTGGTGATTCCAATGGGGCAGCTGTTGATGTTCGGATATGCCATCGATTACGATGTGCGCCATGTTCGCACGATTATAATCGATATGGATCGTTCAAGGGAGAGCCGGGATTATATTGCTTCGCTGCAGAATACTCAATATCTGGATGTGGTGCGCTGCACTTCTGCTCCGGACGATGCCGCGGAAGCGCTTCGAAAGAATTCAGCACGTGTCGCGGTCATTATCCCGCCGGACTTTGCGCGACGATTTGGCACGAAGAATATTCCTACTGTAAGCGTACTGCTGGACGGCTCAGATAGTCAGGTGGCTGTTCCAGCCCGGAGCGCATTCCTGCGCCCTGCCGGAGCGGATGGATCTCAGGCGGTTCAGGCCAGGATTAATGTGCTGTATAATCCTCAGATGAAGACTCAGCTCTATACGATTCCGGGGCTGGTAGGTGTCATCATGCAGCTTGTGACCGTCTCACTCACTAGTTTCAGCCTCGTGCGCGAAAAGGAGCAGGGCACACTGGAGCAGCTGATGGTAAGCCCTGTTGGCAGGCTGGGACTGATGCTCGGGAAGTTATTCCCATATGCAGTACTTGCAATTGTCGAACTCGTGGTTATATTGCTGGCGGGTCGAATCGTTTTTGATGTCCGCATTGCCGGCAGTTTTCTACTGCTGCTCCTCTTATCTCTTCCCTTCGTTGTCGCAGCGCTTTCCATCGGCCTCCTGATCAGCACGATTGCTCAGACACAGGGCCAGGCGCTGCAGTTTACGATTCTAACTCTGCTTCCCTCTATTCTGCTTTCCGGTTATATCGCCCCACGCGAAACACTGCCCGGGCCGCTCTACCTGCTCTCCAATATCTTTCCTGTGACCTATTTTATTCAGATAATGCGCGGTGTGGTGGTGCGCGGAGCAGGCCTGGCCGACCTCCTTCCCAGCGTGGTTTCGCTGATTATACTCACCATTGTATTACTCGCACTTTCAACCGCCCGTTTCCGTAAAAGCATCGCCTGATTGCGAACAGTACATAATTTTAGGTTACAGCCCTCCGAAAACGTCTTATATTCAGTAACAAATGCGTCGCGCTGCTGGACAATAGCTGATAAGTTGGTGGAATAGATTAGGAAGCGAATGGGGTTTGATGCAGATCGAACGAATGTAAGTTAAAAAATTATCTGTCTCGAAGTGATCAGTAAGATCGAAAGTGCTGATATGCCGGAACGATTTAACAAACTTGAAATCCATTATGTTCGTGATTCTGATGGTCACAGAATCACGAACATAATGGATTTTTTGTCAGGCCGCTTTCTTGAGATCTTCAGGTTTAGCCTTTTTGTCACCGGATTTACCAAGAAGCAACACGCGAGCGGCTTCATCCACCGACATGCTGCGACGATCTGCAAATTTAAGCTTCTGCTCTTCCGACTCGCCCGCGCGGCGATCCCATCTAAACAGGGTAACCATTTCCAGGAAATGCTCTGCCATCTCGTGCAGTTTTCGTGCCGAAATATCGATTTCATTCGTCGCTTGAGATTGGCGGCTTACCGAATCGATCATCTCCCGGCCCGAATGAGCAACTCCAGCCGCTGTAGCGCTCATCTCCTGAGCGCCAGCCGCGGTCTCTTGACTTGTGGAGGCTACAATGGTGATAGCGCCTTCCACTGTTTCGGCTTCTTTAACCATAGAGGCAACGGCGATGTGACTGCCCTGAACCACCTCTTCCATAGTGCCGAGGGATAACGAAACCGTATTTGTGGAAGTCGTCAGACGACCCGCAATATCAGCAACTGTTTCTGCCTGTTCAGTAAGCGATTTTACCGAGGAAAGGATCTCAGTAATCGCATTGCCTGCCTCCAGGCTGCAGGCTGCTCCATCCTGGCCTTCTTTGTTACTGACCGCCATCGATCCAATAGCATCCTGAACGCCATCCCGTATTCCAGAAATTAGTGAGCCGATCTCCTTCGTTGCGTTTGCAGCTCTTTCGGCAAGTTTACGCACTTCATCCGCCACCACAGCAAATCCTTTTCCATTCTCTCCCGCTCTCGCTGCCTCGATTGCGGCATTGAGCGCCAGAAGATTGGTCTGCTCAGCGATCTGCTCAATGGTCTCTACAATCTTGCCTATCTCCTGGCTTTTTTCGCCAAGAAGCTGAATTTTCTCTGTCGAGACATTCTGCTGAATTTGAATCCGTTTCATACTATCTGCAGCCAGCTGCACCGCGTGGCCGCTTTGTACAGATTTTTTTGCAGCATCCGCAGTCATTGCAGCCATTCGCTCTGCGGCAGCCCCTACTTCGTTTACGGCGCTCGCGGCCAGCCCCATGGTAGTTTTCACATCCTGCAATGTCGCCTGCTGCTCGTCGCTATCGGAGTTTACCGTCTGAATGGCAGTTTTCAGGCGTTCCATCGCTTCCGTTGCTTCCATTGCAGTGGCTGCCTGCTGCTCACTCGCCTGTGCGATCTCGTTGCTCGTACTGGCCGATTGCTCCGCAGAATCCAGAACTTCACGGCAGGCGCTGGCTACATTTTCTGATGCCTGCGCAGTATCACCGGCATCTTTAGATAAGTGAGCACTCGCCTCGCCCAGTGCGGTGGTATTCGTGGAAATGGAACCCATGAACAGCCGCAGATGCGTAACCATTTTGCTGAAGGCCTGCCCGATGACATCCGTCTCTGCTTTTGGCACTATGGTTCCCAGCAGATTTCCGTCCGCTACCGCCTGAGCCATATCTGCCATAGAGCTCTGATATTCAATCATATCTGCAAAAGTCTTAGAAAGCTGGCCAATTTCATCCTGGCTGGTTATGTCGATGTGCTGCCTGACATTGCCCATCGCCAGCTCTTTGCCCGTGCTAACGAGGCTCCGCAGCCGAAGCGCCAGACTCCGGGTAAACGTGAGCGCCAGAGTAATGCTGACAATAAGTATTACAATTTGAAACAGCCACCCATAGAGTATCGCTCGTTTGCTGTCGCTCGCACAAGCAATATCAGACTCTTTTGCATATTTGGCTGCTTCGTCGCCAACTTTCCCGATCAGATCCGTATAGAGATCGGTCGCCGGCGCAAATTTTTCTTCATAGATAACTTGAGCTGCATGCAGTTTGCCAGCCTTCACAAGCTCGACCATTTTTTCTTCATTGGGAGTGCAGTTATCGTCGTTCTGTTTCTGTGCTGCCGTCCAGGCTTCGAGAATCGCTTCCGAGTGTGGAAGTTTTTTTGCTTCTTCCTGAATTGCATTAAAACCAGCATCTGAATCGGCATCGATTTTCGATTTTTTATCCCAGAAACTGGCCTTACCGGTATATATATAGCCCACAAACTCCTGGCCCATACTGTGAAAAGCGCTTGCAGAATCTTTTGCGAGAATAACGACATGATGCGCTTTCGCGTTAATCGTATTCATGCTGACTATATAGCGCTTCATCGCCGATACGACGTTGATAATAGCTGACCAACCCCAGCCCTATCATAACGCAGAAACAGAGCAGCAGTCTGTAACCGATCGATTTACCAAAAAACTTGAACATTAAATTCTCCAACCGCCGGGCTGATTACCCGTTTTTTAATCTGGTTCCCTGACGGGCTATTAGCCGTCACGCAGCTTTCTTTAATGCACTTTCTAATTTTCCAGCGTGAGCACTTTCCACGCTTTGATTGTTTTCCAGCTTGAATTGACCCACAATTTTCTGAAGCTGAGCGGCCATATTCGTCAATCGAATTACAGAGGCATTCACCTCTTCGATGCTGGCGCTCTGTTCTTGAACGGCTGCAGATACATTTTGTGTGGAAGCTGAGACCTCTTCCGCAGAAGCGCTCATCTGTTCGGCTCCCGCCGCAGTTTCCTGGCTGATCGAAGCCACCGAGGCAATTGCAGCGGAAACTTTATCCGCTCCCAGCGCAACCGCAGCTACCAGCTCCTGATTGTCTTCAGCAGATCGCCGCACCGTATCGACAGTGGCGGTGACTTCCTGGACTGAAGCAGCCATCTCTTCTGCAATCGCAGAAACATTCTCCACCTCTGCAGCCACTGTCTCCACTGATCTCAGGATGCCGGCGAGCGCTTTGCCAGCCTCTTCGCTCCTTGCAGCGCCTTCGGCTACTTCCTGACTGCTGATGCTCATCGCCTGTACCGCTTCCTCGACACTCTGGCGGACTCTGGTGATGAGCGTGCTCACTTCACGGGTAGCAGAAGTAGATCGTTCCGCGAGTTTGCGCACCTCGTCTGCCACCACCGCAAATCCCTTGCCGTGTTCCCCTGCTCTGGCAGCCTCAATGGCGGCGTTCAGAGCGAGCAGATTGGTCTGCTCCGCGATCTGGTCGATAGTCTCAACAATCGCGCCGATTGACTGGCCCATCTCGCCCAGTTCGGTGACTTTCACAGAGGATAGCTCCACCTGCTGCTGGATTCGCTCCATACTGGCAACCGTCTCTTCCACGGCTTTGCTTCCCAACTGGGCGACTTCGGTGGCCTGTCTTGCAGTGTCGGCCATCTGCTGTGATGATCTGGCGACCTCTTCCACCGCTTTGGAAGACTGCTGCATTCCTTCGCTGGCCTGCTGTGCTGCGATCTGCTGCTGCTGGCCGCCATCGAGAACCTGCCTTACCGCAGTATGGAGCTGATCCATCTCCTGGGCTGCTTCGGTGGCAGATCGCGCCTGCTGTTCACTCCCACGCGCCATTTCCTGACTGGTGGTCGCGGACTGATTGCTGGCTTCCGCAACCTCCTGCATCGAGCGGGCAATCTCTTGAGTTGCCTTCGATGTTTGATCAGACGACGCAGATAACTGCTGGCTTATAGAAACCACGGAGGAAGTGTTTTCAGTCACCGTACCTATAAGCTCTTGAAGCCGTGCCAGCATGGTAACAAAACCTGAGCCCAATACATCTTTATCAGATTTTGCTTCTAATTTCACTGCAAGATTTCCGTTTGCTATGTCCGCAGCTGTATGCGCCATCTCAGTCTGATAATGTATCAAATTCCGGAAAGCGAGCGCTAAGTCGCCTATTTCATCATTTCGAACCAAATCGACATTTTGAGCAATATCACCATCAGCTAGTCCTTTTGCAGCCAGAGATACCTGAGATAGTGGGCGAGTGATTCCGCGTGTGATTACGGCGCTCAAAATACAAATGAGAATTATCGCGATACTCTCTGTGCCGATTATCATGATTCTACTGGAGTTGTAGGCGTTCTGCGCTTCGAGTTTTTGCTTTGTAGCATCCTTCCGATTATATTCGTTTATTTTATCCAAACGGACATTCAAATCATCGGAAAAAACAGTGAGCATCGGCCCTTTGAGTGCAGCCAGCGCTTCTTTATCTCTGTTTTTATTGCTTAACAGCATCATGGATTCATGCAGGGCGATATACCGACTCCAAGATTCTTTTAATCCGGCTAGATTGTTTTTATCTTCTCCAGCATCCGCGACTGCTTCGTAGTCAGAAAGAGCTTTATCAATATTGGCCTGCTCGTCAGCTATCAACTGTTTGGTCGATTGCTTTTCTGCGTCTGTTGTAGAAATAACATTCTGGAATTCTTGGGATCGGAATTCTGCGAAGGATGCATCAAGCTGACCAAGCGCGTTTAAACCGTCCACAGTATTTGTCGCAATATTGGCTGTAATGCCAGCCATTGCCCCCATGCGTTTTACTGATTGAACACTAATTATTAGTCCGAATAG
>JBBRDM010000117.1:0-17298 GCA_038203935.1 Chthonomonadales bacterium | reverse complement strand
CGACACCGAGAAGATGAGCACCATCTGGATGCCCCTGGTCGATATCACCCCGGAAATGGGCGCGCTGAGCTTCGCGACCGGCTCCCATCGTCTTCCCTTTCTGGATAATATGGGAATCTCCGACGGCGGTCAGGAACACTTCGACAGCATCATCGCGGAAAAAGGGCTTCCGTTCGCCACCGACTCCATGCAGGCAGGCGATGTGACCGTACATGCCGGATGGACTCTGCATACGGCGCTCGGGAATGGCGGCAGCTATACGCGCGAGGTGAGCGCAATCTCCTATTTCGAAGACGGAGCCCGAGTCTTTCCTGAAGAGAAAATGAACTCTGCCCGGATTAGCGATCTGGCTGTGTGCGTTCCCGGCGCGAAGCCTGGTGATATCGCTGCCTCCACCATGAACCCTCTGGTTTATAAAAAATCTTAGAGTTCGACCTCACCCCCTCTCCCATTTTTCTCGTTTCCCTCGAAAGGGAGAGAGGGTGAATCGGTCTCTGTAAATATTACGGGTAATACAAGGGTTCTCATGTTGAGATACTTGAAACTGGTCGATTAACGAATATGTCCGCAATATAGTTGCCCCCTCTCCCGCGAGCTTGCGAGCATCTGGGAGAGGGGGCAGGGGGTGAGGTTGAAACTCCTGCGAAATACGAGGAAATCCGTAGGGGAGATGCTCCGTCGCCTGCCATAAACATAGGGGTAAGGTTGAAACTCCCGCGAGCTTGCGAGCATCTGGATCAGGGTGATGAAGGCACAAGTTAAGCAACTTTGAATAGAGAAAGTTTAAATACAATGAGCAAGTTAAAACAGAAAATTCTGCTGACCGGTGCGAATGGAACCCTGGGTCGTGCCATACGCGCAGAGGCGGGTGATACCATCGATTTTGTGTGCGTGGATATTGTGAACGGAGGAGATTCCAGCATCCACAGAGGAAGCTTCACCGATGGAGAGCTGATGGATCAGCTGATGCAGGGCTGTGACGCTGTCATTCATACCGCGGCCCTGCACGGCGGCAATAGAAAAACACATACCCCCACGCAGTATACCGAGGTAAATGTCGGCGGGCAGGTGACACTGCTGGAACTCTGCGTGAAACACGGAGTGAAACGATTCGTCTTCTCATCGACTATGGAAGTGCATGTGGGCGGAGACTGGCTGGCCTGTGGTATGGGAATGCTGGATGAGTGGATGACGCCCAATCCGAACTGGGTCTATCCTATGAACAAACTGCTCTGCGAACAGGTTGGGCTCTACTATCATCGGCAGCATCAGATCGAGTTTGTGGCTCTCCGGTATATGTGGTTCGATTCCGTCATTCCGATGAACCCGCTGCTCCTTTCCCGCTATATTATGCCGGCAGATGTCGCCCGTGCCAACCTGCTGGCCGCTTCAAAACCCGACCTCGGCTACCACACCATCAATATCGGGCCCGATTCCCCGCTGACCCAGGCAGACATTGGCAAAGCCATGACAGACCACGAATCCGTTGTCGAAAAATACTGGCCGGGTGCAGTGGAGGTTCTGAAACAGCATAACATCGAACTGAAACCGAATCAGTTCTGGCCGGTCACCCTCATCGATCGTGCCTGGCAGGTACTGGGCTGGCGCCCTGTAATTACTTTCGAAACCTACCTGGAATCCCTCGGATGGCAGAAATCGTAGTAAGAATAGAAATCAATAAGTCGCCCGTCCGCCGCTCACATCGTAACACTGTCCAGTAACGAAGCTGGCATCGTCCGAAGCCAGGAAACGAACCACAGCAGCCACTTCTTCGGGCCTGCCGACTCGTCCCATCGGTATCTTGGCGGTCATATAGCTGACTGTCTCAGCAGACATCTGTGCGAGCATCGGCGTTCCAATCACGGCGGGAGCTACTGCGTTTACTCGAATTCCCTCCGTCGCAACCTCTTTTGCCAGCGCTTTCGTGAGTGCAATCACTCCTGCTTTCGACACCGAGTAGGGAACCAGGGTCGGGTTGCCTTCCTTGCCCGCAATAGAAGCAACGCTGACAATAGCGCCGCTTTTACGCTCCCGCATTGCGCCAATCACAGCCCGGCATGCAAAGAATACACCTGTAAGATTGATTCGGATAACACTCTCCCAGTTCTCGTCAGTCTGTTCCCACAGGGGAGCCGATCCGCCCGTTATACCGGCGTTATTCACCAGGATATCGATCTGCCCGTATGTTTCCAGGGTTTTTGCCGCCATCGCGTCTACCGAAATATGATTACCGATATCCGTCTGTATTGAGATCGCAGAAAGGCCGCTCTCTCTCAGTTGAGCCGCTGCCTTCTCCCCTGCCTGCACATCGATATCCGCCAGCACCAATTTCGCGCCATCCTTTGCCAGCCGCTCCGCAATCGCAAATCCGATGCTCTGAGCGCCTCCTGTAACGATAGCTATCTTATCTTTCATGGCAATCTCTCCTGCAATATTTTATAAAGTCGGTGTAGTTCCAGTGAGGCGGGTGGATCCAATTCAAAAGCAGCCGGGCCGCGCACGAGAGTATTTTTGAAAAGCCCACGCTGTTTCAGAAGCGTTTTTTCAATAGTCAGGTAGCCGTCCAGTCCAATTCCCAGCGCCTGGATGGCCCCAATTACCGGGGAAAGTGCATAGACCATGTTGTCGTCTCCTGCCTTCAGCGCGCGCCACAGGACCACTATCGCATCCAGCAGATCGGTGCCCGGCATAGTACCCGTGATTCCTCTGCGATAGTTCTCTGCAAGCATGGCGCCGCCCGATCCTTCGTAAATTCGGACTTTACCCTGAGAAAGTGTATTGAGCGCAGTTACCACCGGGCCAACAGGGGCTGCTTCGGGCTTGAATGCAACTCTATCTCCAAATCGCGCAAACAATCCAGTCTGAAAATCGGTAGAGAGCGGCGAACCCACATAAGAGGAAGCGTCCTGTACGACCAGCGTGATCGAAGTCGCATCCAGAATGGCTCCATAGTAACTGGTAAGCGCATTTTCACCAGCGGCAGTACAGAGGGGAGGGGTCGCCATAAGTGCAGTCGCACCGACCGATTCGGCATGCCGCGCATTTTCTACGGCGCCAAAAGTGCTCTCGGCACCAACCGAGATGACAACGCTTCCCCGGCCTTTCGCCGCTTTTACAAGAAATTCGGAAATTGTTCGTCGTTCCGCGGTGGTAAGTCGAATAAGTTCAGAAGCGAGAGCGAACACGATCCCATCAGCGCCTTCCTCAAAAGCAAACTCGACCTCATCCCGATATACATCATAATCGACTGTCCAGTCCTCATGATAAGGAGTATGAAGGACGGGAAGCACTCCACGCAGTTCGGACATAATTTTATTTATACTCCTGTTCAATTCAGATTGAGATCAAACGAATTCATCTCAGGTCATTAAAATTCAGCAATGCTTATCAAGCAGCACAATCAGCGCAATATTTATAACTGGATTCTTGATTCTATTTTTATGTGGACTCGATATTAGACTTTGTTATCAAACTGTTCTTGAATAGATTCACCGCTCTTGTGCGGGCAGCAGATGGGAACCGGTGCGGTCCATGAAATATCCACGAGTGTAAATTTTCTTGTAATCCATAGGCGCGATAGACTGCCCGGGCGTGTTTTATCAGTCTCGGCATTTCGACGGTGTTAGGAAAAATCGAATCGTCTAATGCTGCGGCGATCATCAAGGGACGAGGAGCAATCAGCGCTGCCAGATGATGAAAGTCGAAAGGAGTCTGATCCATCGCTCCCTCGTAACTGCCCAGACGAGGTATGAGAGCAGTATTCCACCACCATCGCTCCGGATCGGGATCGGTACGAAAAGCAGTGATACCGCAGCTGATGACTCCAGATTTAATTCTATCTTCAAAAATCATCGCAAATAGTGTCCCATAGCCGCCATGGGAATGCCCTATACATCCGATTCTAGCCGCATCGATACCAGGTATTTTCTGAAGCGTATCCACCGTACGCTGGATATCCCAGATCATTTTGCCCATAACCGATCCTTCTGGATTTGCTTCGAAAAACTGGTCAGCAGAACGATAAAATGCGTTGGGATGCTCTTTTGCTCTTTCACCAAATCCTATTGCATCCGGTGCAAAAACTGCAAAACCTGCTTCTGCGATATCTCTGCCGTATGCCAATGATGAATCGCCATCTAAACCGACAGGTTCATCCTTGCCCTGTGGAACCGTCTGATGGAGAGCAATCACAACGGGAAGTATTTTATCATTGAGATCAGCCCGGCGAAGTAACCATGCGTAGCCCCATTCCGATTCTGTGAGTCTATAGCGCAATCTTTGTGCAGTGAGTAATCCGATTATTTGTGTGGAAAGGATCTCCGGAATGGAAGAGGCAGGTTTTGTATCTTGCAGTTCTCCCAGCATCTCTTTTACTACCAGAATCAGTTTCTCTCGTTTTCTTTTCCAGTCCTCCAGATTCTCATTTATCTGGAGCAAACATTCCAACCCAGGAACTCCAGATTGCTCTGTGATGATCGGATTCCAGGGATGAGCGCGTTTCCAGGCATCGAAATCCCAGCCTCCCGATGGCCAATACCAGAGATAACTCATTTCTGCACGGTTCCAGAGTGGGTAAATGCTGCAGAAGCGCTCCCCACGATTTCTATGCTGTCGCCCGCACCAATATCAAGCACGATAAACTCCGCGCCAATAGGAAAAGAATTCAGAACTTTGCTTTTTTTAAGTTTAAATGATTCTTCCGATGCTGTGGACAGCCGATACTCAGGCGCGTCATCATTCAGTTTCAAGCGTACACACTTACCATCGAAAAGACCCGGATTTACTCTCAGCTTCATGATGGGCGTCCTCGAAGCAAAGGAGTTATTTTTGTTCGATATACTCTGAATAACGCCTCGCGCCAGCAGAAAAGGCATATTGACCTTTATGCTCCATAGATCTGCTTTTACTTTTTTCACAGAAACAATTTCATATACAGAAGCTGCGCCATAGGATGGATTTCTAACAATTAATCGTGAGCCTGATATCGGTAAAGGTGTTCCAGATGGAATTTTTGCAGTCAGTATATCGCTTTGAATTAAAGTCTGAACTATCTCACCCTTTACCGATGCTGGCGCGTCCACTCTTTTATCATCACAGACGAGCGATCCGCCAACACAGGATAACGAGGTGACTTTTCCCTGCCTTGTTGTGATCAGGCCAAATCTCCCGCTAAATGCAATTTTTGCACCATTCACGACTGCAGTTCTTGGGCGAGCATCCAGAGCGCTGAATATATAGTCGATTCGGTCACCGGCAGCCACCTGTAGTGCCACTGCTTCCAAATCTGCTTTGCCATTTTCAGAATGATCCGCCGATGGAGACAGAGCAATTGGTTCAATCGATTTGACAACTGGATTATCACGAAATGTTTCCATTACTCCGGCAAAGGTATTACCCTGAGCAGGATTTGCTGGACTATCGCGAACAATGAGATGGCCTTCCAGGGGAGCCGTCCCGCGTACCCCATACCCTTCTGCTTTAGCCTGTATGTATTCTCGTCCGGAAGAAGGAAGCAGTCGGAGAGAAACGCCCAGCGAATCACCGTCGGATGCGGTGAGTACGCCATTTGCTGCCGCATAGTTTTGTCCCACGCTCCAAATTTCAGGATTGAGGGGATGGCTGAAATCCTCGTTTAGCAGAACCTGCCCCAAATCCGAAGTCACTTTAAAATCACGATATTCATAGCCATAGTTATAGTAGTGTAAAAATCCGATGTACCCATTTTTTACCGGCTTCCCAATATGATCGGCACCCGCTCGTGTAACATGTCCGTCTTGAGTAACTTTGAAGGTATCTCCGCGCACCTCGATTACCATGTGCATTGGTGTACCGACTGGAAGGGACGTATTACTGATAGCGATAGTATTGCGATTGGATGGGATAAAGGAGTCCGCCCCGTAGACGAAGAAGGCACGATCTTGAGTTCCACTCACTTTTCCAGTGCGGGTCATTGTGAATTCGACCTTAAAATTTTCAAAGGGCTGCTTCGTCATGAGATAGCTGTCGCCCTGAGAGCTCCCCAGTCGCGTTCTCCACTGCGCCAGCAAACCGCCGTCGGATTTTACTTTCTTAACATCGAACAGAAATCCGTAACCACCCTGAGTCATAGGAGCGATGTTCTCACCAGCGAGTGAACCTTTTTGAGGCGCCGGCCACTCTGGATTCTTTCCATCCAGTTGTACAGACATCTCCTCAGGCTTTCCTAGCGCATGGAAATGGTAGTCGCGTATTTTGGCCCCAGCCGTACGGAAAGCATCAAATACATAGAGCGGCTCGCCTTTATTATCTCGAACTTGAGCGACCGTCCGGCGGTATAGTTTCGAATCGGGGTAGGCCGCTTTTTCGGCGGAAGCTTCTACGACGTCTACCATTGGGAGGGCGGCAAAATAGTTCATCTCCCCGACGAAGCTGCCACTCTGGTCACTTTCGTTCAGCATCACTGTATTATGGCTGGCGGCATGCGTCTCCCATCCGGGATATTTAATATCAGTCCAGGTGGTAGGGTAGCCGAGATCCGCAGTCATATCATAGCCGTACCGCTGCAGATTAATAGCTAATTTGTCTCGATGGCCATGAGCATAGTTTCCTTTGGAGAAGGTGAGCGAGACATGCTGCCGAGTTTCAGGATCTGTGCCTGCTCGAAGAAGCGCGATGCCGCTATCCGGAAACAGATGACTTTTTGGCACGGGCGGTTTTGGAAATTGATCTGTTTTGGGCAGAGCCGCGCCCGCATGGAATATCAGCCACCAGTCGTCGGTCTGATACTGACGGTAACTTTCGAGATCACCGCCGGAAGCCGCCTGAAGTCGAGAACTATAATAGTCGTATGCGGATGGAACTCGAATCAAGGCACGTTCATCATCACGGGAATAGGGTGGAGTAGTACGTATTACTTTCGAACGCGCGCCGTTAATATCTCCGATCTGGGGAGGGCGGCCATCACAATCGATGTTCTGTATGAAATCAAAAAGCGCGCTCATACGGTAATCCGGCTGATTGTACAGATCCAGCGGTTTGGGATATTTCGGGGGGAAGGAGAGTCCCTGCAGCCATTCTGCAGTAAGCAGCCCGGTCTGAGCATTTCCTACATTATATCCCGCGCTGTCGTAGATAAACTTTCCATCGCGGAACCACGAGTTGGTAAGCAGCACTCTTAACCCGGTATCACTCTCCAGCGCTTCCTGAGCCAGCTCCGGATTACCGAGTATTCCAGCGAGCCCTGCCAGCCCTGTCATTTCGTACATCAGGGAATCACCATCAAAATAGGGCATCAGACGATGCACGTAGATATAAAACGCCCCGAGCAGTTCTCGCTGGATATGTTTTCTGGTCGGCGCATCCAGCTCATCCCACACGAGATCACAGGCAAGAATCACATTTTGAATCAGAAACCGTTCGAAAGTTTCTCCGATCGGGCCATCCTGCCTTTGACTGGGCCCTTCTGCGCCGCCGTCATAGTGGGGATAGAGATCTGCCAGGCGTGAGAGAAGCACTCCCGCTTTATGCGCATATCTCTTATCTCCTGTGAGCGCATACGCCAGGCTTATTTGAACGATGGGAGTACCGCCCTCATATTTTGAAGCGCCGCTATCCGGTTCGTAAGGGGAAAGAAAGAGTTTACCGAGCAGATAGTACCGATAAGCAGCCACAAAATAGTAGATTCGCCCGGCTTCGGGAAACCCTGCGGGAGCGAGCCAGCCATGTCCATTATCATGCACGGTAACATCCGCCCCGGTGGTTGGATTCTTTACCACAGCGCCGTCATACCACCACTCCCCACCTTTTTTACATCGCCAGCGGTAAGGAGTTTCCAGAGTCGTATCGAAACTCATCCGTGCGCCGCCGTGTATTGGACATCCCTTTTCAAACTGAGGGCAGAGCGCACGGGGATTTCCCTCGGGTACCAGGCTGCGCAGATAAGCGTCATTCTGAACCACCCACCAGTCCGCATCTTTAATTATCTTAACTGCAATTATTTTTGCCCAGGGGCGTGAAGCCAGATTCGCCAGACCTCGTTTGTGATCTTCCGCATTGATAATCCCCATAAATCCTCGAGTTTTAGGGTACTTCATCACCAGATCGAACTGCGGTTTCTCGCGGGCGGCATTCTCTTTCGCTCTAAGGGCGAGATTGGTATTGTTCAATAGCTCCGCGAGTTTTTTTGTTTCGACAGCAGTTGTCGTCGGTGCTCCGAATACTTCCATCTCGCTTATCCATAGCCTGCGATCCGCTTTCGGGTTTGCACCAACAATCGGCTGAACGAAGCGAATTGCCGATACGATGGATTGGGCAAATGACACTGTTGTAAACTCAGAATCATGGATAGTTGAGAGCGATTTGAGCGCGACCCAGTTTCCACCTTTCCAGCCTTCAATCATCCCATGCCTCGGGGTGAGTTTTTTCCACCAGTGCAGAGTAATTTTATTTACTTTTACTTCCACCGGAAAAACAAGGGCAGCGGAGTGAGTCACTTCCCAGTTATCCGAAGCCCAGGCCTGTTCCTGTACTGTGGGAATTAATCCATCTATAAGGCAGGAGGCGTGGTAGCCGTCGATCCCCCAGCGATCTCTGCTCTCCGTATCTGTGACTGCCATAACTCCTGGCAGTCGCGCAGCATTCAGCAGCTGCTTTTGCTGAGCGCCTTGTTGAATGGCGGACTGAAATAGAACGGATAACATTAGAATTGCAGAGAGCATAAGTAGTACCTCGATAAGATTAGATGGGTGCACCGCTTCAAAAATACTATTACTGACTGATTCCATCCCTCTTAACAGGATAGAAAATCGTTACTAATTAGTTCAGTGAATCAACAATCCAACCTATTTCTTTGGAATTCTGCAGCGAAAAAGATCCGTCTGAGAGACAGCATACAACCATTCGCCTACGACTGCTTTTCCCGAATCAAGCTTGATACCCGAAGTGCCGAAATATTTTAGGTTCAGCTTTCCACGCGAGAATTTCAATAGACACGCCCCATTCGTTGTGATGGCTGCTGCACGCCCATCTTTCAATGTGAGCAGTCCGGCACGCACAATTCTTCCCTCGGATTTAATGGGACAGTCGAAAATTTTATCATGGTGCGTCGGGTCTAAAACAAACATTCTATCGTCTGTTCCGCCATACAATAGCCCGTCTCCGCCTAAAGTAAGATTTTGCAAAATAGAGACTCCGGGCAATGGAACTATCGACCATACTGTCTGTCGAGTTTTAGGATCCCACAGAAATAGAACTGCCTCTTTGGTACGCGGCTCCGTTCCTGGCCCGCCTTCTGTGGATGTACCAAATAGCATCATTCCATTTGGAAGGGCGCAGACACTGGCAATTGCCTGATCTTTAATTGGCGACGAAATATACTCCACCTTGTCTGCAGCAGGATCATACCACGCTATTGCGCCTCCAAAATTTCCATAGGACGGTACACAGGCCATGTAGACTTTTCCATCTGCACCGACTGCCATATCGTACGGCCGGTCCTGATTAGGCGCCATGCCTCCGAAGAACCGCGGATTATTGGTCAGCTTCGTGCCGGGATCGAACGGCTTTTTCGGATCATATATCTGCAGGGTTGCTGCCGTATAGGAAGCTATGAAGAGTTTATCGTGCGCGGCTTCCATAGAATAGGCTTCTGCACCCGGGATCAGCCCCATAGTCTCCCGCTGACCGCTGGCCGGATCATATTTAAAAAGGTATTCTGGAATAATTGTGCTGCCATAGATGATGCTGTCCGGCCCAGCTGCAATTCGGAAAAGAGGCAGCTCTCTCCCGGGGTACAGGTGTGCAATGTGCGCCTGCGTGCCGTCCTTCAAAAGTGTTCGAGATTTTACAGGCGGCAAATCCGCGATTGGTGTTGCAGCGCCATCTCGAAGCCGGTAGGACTTATCTAAAAATCGACCATAAGCATATCCGTCATCGCCAAGAATTACAAGCCCAAAACCTGGTTTTCTCTCCGCATCTGGTATCAGGCTGCGAAGTTCTTTTGTGGCAATATTGTAGGCCGTTATATTGCCGTGTTCCGAGCCGATTCCGCAGTATACCCAGCCATCGGGCGCTGCGCAGAGCCTACGGTTATAGTTTTCATGGGAATCCATGCGGCCGAGGTCTGCCATCTTCCCAGAACCAGGATCGACCTGCAGCAGCTTCGCACCAGGATAGGTTGCCCCGTAGATCATGCCATCTGATCCGCGTGAGAAATCCCAGATATATTCTTCGCCGGGAATAGCCTGTCCCAGATCGTCCAGCTTATCTGTCTCGGGATCCAGCCGGAGCACATGCCCGTTGAAATAGGTGCCGAGGTAGAGACGATTATCGTTCCCCAGTTCCATCGCCCAGGCGCCGCCCTGATCATTTTTCCAGATTTTATGTGTACCGTTTTGCAGATCGTAGGCGACAAGATCCAGATCTTTGATGTAGGTATAGCAGACGTAAAATCGCTGAGTCCCGCCAGGCCCAGGCCCTATCATTCCGCTGTTATCGCCACCGCGTCCATTGAAAGCGCCGACTTTTTCAAATGCAGGAATGGCTTTTTTAGATTTTGCTATGGATCCAGACCCCGACGACAAAGCGAGCATGCATAGCAGAGCGCTCATCATAAAACTAATGTCCTGCTTTCTTAAATTCGAATGTGTATTCTGCACCGGCTTCTGCATTGAATGTGGATACCTGGAAGCGATATCCCCAGAAAACAACGGTGCCATCTTCCCCAGCGGACTGTTCTGAATCCGGGAGAAGCCAGAGCAAAGTTGCACCGCACATTGCGTTTCCCACAGCCAGTTTCACTTCAGTTTTGTCCTTCGAAGCGGTGCAATCGAGCCAACGGACTTGCCGCCGAGCACGCTCCCAATCGTTGATCTGACGGGCTGTCCACCACTCTAAGCCTTCTGCTCTGCCAGCTGCGACGGCCTCCTTGAGAGATTCGGCAACTCCTGTTTTATCAATATGGGCAGGATGAAACAGAAGATGAAAAATTCCATGATGCCGCAGCGCCGCATTTAACAAAGGTTTAGCAATCGCTTCCGGAGCAAAAATATTCAAGTCCTGAGTAGAAGTCACCATCTCCAGTACGTCCAGTGTTTCTCCCTGAAATGTCACTGGGAAATAGGTATGGCAGGTGCCGAAGTTAAATCCTGCTTCTCCCGTTTTGGAGGCGCCTTTGGATTGATCGATCTGGATACCATGGCGCTCACACCAGGCGAAGAATTCCGTGTCGCCTTCCCATCGCAGATAGTGATTCTTATTTGATACAGGCTTCTCCTCACCGAACATGACGCATAGCTGCTGCCACTGACGATCGAACTCTGCCTCGCTCCATGGAAAATCCAGCGCATCATAGTGGGTCGCGAGCTCACATCCCGATGATCGAATATCCGACATCAAAGATTCGTCATAGCCAGGAAGGATAACACACCAGGTGGTCTTCACCTCCGCCTCGCGAAGAGTTTTGAGGAGAAGCGCCCCCAGTTCCGGATCGTTTGCATCGGTATCGTGAGAAAGATGGCCTATCGCAGGAGTTACATTCGGATACATCCATAGAATTGGGAGCACCATATTCTGTTTTTGAGCCATATAGAAAAGCGACTTAAGCACTATTTCGCGAAGCTGATCTGCGATTGGTTCGAGAAATGCAGTGAACCTCGGCGCGCCATCCAGCGGCTGACGATCAAAAATCCAGTCCAGCACACCCCCATCACCACTTTTAAGCACCTCATCTGCTACGGGAGCGGTGCCGTCACCTGCAGGAACTCCATCGCGAGTTACACTCAGTCCCTGCTGGATTCTAACCACGCTGCCGGTGATATCTGGAGCGATAAGCAGGCATCTGCCCTGCCCGTTCGATTTTTCCACCAGTCCTGCCCGGTTGGAAGGCCGCTGATGTGCATCCAGTACCGAGGCGAGCAATAATCCATCTGTCAGGTGGATAGGCGTGCCGCTGAAATAGTGGAGCGGGAACGATAAACCCTGGAGTATCGGATGATCGGCTTCTGTTTTGAGATAGCCCTCGCCCAGCGTCCCCATCCCTCCGCCCCAGCTTGTGGAGGCCGGAGCTTCTGCTTCTACACCAAAAAGGTTGGCGAGGCCGGAGGTTCCTGCTATGCTGATCCAAGCTCCTCCTGATTCGACCCAGTCAGCAAGCTCTGTTTTTGCCGCTTCCGAGAGTGCATATTCGCCTACAGTAAGCAGTAGTTTTAATTCCGGCAGGCTCTTCGAGAGATCAGCCAGCGCAATAGTCTGATAGCAGACACCCGCATGCGACAGTATCTCATGAATATAATCTGGATAGCTGACCGTCCTCGCCCAGTTCTTTGGCGGAGCCGGGAAGACACAGATCCCGAGAGGAAATATCTTATGATCCATAGTGGATAAGATCCTTTAAGTCAAAAATTGATAAATAGGCACATGAAATATACTGCCAAAAATTGTCCAGCCCGCCTGGGTCAGAATGTCTCCCAAAACAAGTCCCAGGAAAAAAGGCAGCGCCTTCTGGTAGCCCTTGCTTCCGCCTACTCGCTGCACACTTACTTTCGCTATCCAGGCAATAAGAAAAGGAATAAAGAATGAGCTCATACTAAATGTGTTGCAGAGAACGTATCCCACCGGGTGCAGCGGGAAAGCGATGAAATTCATACGAAGCAGAGAAAGCGCTATCACCATCACTCCCCCGAAGAGCATCGCAAGAATTCCGCCGAAGTCCCACTGAGATTTCGTATTGGCCAGCGTGTTCATCTGCTGCATGGCAACCTGCGCTTTATATAAAGGATAGCCTTCCACTTTAGGAGTTGCCCCGCCGAGCGCGTAGTAGACGCTCAGGCCATGCCACCATCCAAGCGCGAGCGCAGAAACACTCGCAATTCCCACCCAGAGAAGCACTGTGCGCCAGCGAATGCCCACTGACTCGGCAATTTTCAATCCCTCCATCAAATAGGGGAGAGACTGGCCGCGTATATCGACATGAATCAGATCGAAAGTGCCTGCCGCCACCAGCCCGCGCTGCGAAATCGCGGCGGAGCCGGAAAGTGCGTGCACTACGTGATACGGAGTCCATGTAATTGGCGCAAATGTCCACATCCCTCCCGCTTCGGCGCGAACCCTGGCGCCAGCCAAAACAAAGGCGACATAGACAGCTACGATACCAAGCGCCAGCCAGAATGGAACTCCGACTATCGACATCATGACTGCACAGAGAAGCCCGCAGACGACAGCCGAAAGGCCGAGCCGCAAAATGGTGCTCCGATCTCCCCTGGTCAAGGATTTTGCCAGCCCTGCCCAATGGAATCGCGCTCCCCATATTGCCAGCCCCGCGAATGCAATCCACGCGCCCGCCGCCTGTTCGAGAGGAAAAGGAAACCGGGCGCCGCCAGTTCCAGCCGCATCAATTCCCGCCATGGCGCCCCCGACATAAGACAGCCTTGTCGTGACCCAGAAAAAAAGGCAGCTGAAACTGACCTCACTCGGCACAAAAAACGCCAGTCCGATCGCCATAGGATAGAACCCGATATAGAGATCTGGCAGTGAACTCCAGGGGCCCGATGGGAAAATCATCGGGCGAATATCCAGCGCTTTTAGCTCAAAACACGGTACATAAGGGTACCAGTCGTGGATTACCAGGAGACTTTGCAGTATCAGGGGAATGCAAAATCCACCCCAGAATACCGGCCTGCGCAAAACATCGTCCTCTGGATCGGTAATCTGCAGCGGAAGCACCGTGATTGGGAATGTAAGCCGCTCCTGATGAATCCATATGCGATGCAGCACCGCTGCAAGTCCAAGCCACACTCCGACCAGCAGCATCAAGTAGACGCTCCAGAAAAGGATCGGAACCGTCCAGGCTGTCCACGGTACAGAGACGCCGCCTCTAAAGAAGGCCCGGATGGCATTGGGATCGTGCAGTACCGGCAGTCCGCTCAAATGCGTCAGGTATTTTAGCCATTCAGGCTGGCTTTCAGAGAAATACGAGAGATATCCCATTCCGGGAAGCAGGAATCTTATCCCTCCAAATCCCACAATTGGTATCGTTGCGGTGAGCGCAATATAGCCAAGCAGGAGCTCTTTTCTTGTGAGTGGCAGCCAGCGCCGAAACAGACGGGCCAAAGTAAGATAGAGTACGGTCGGCATCATAAGCGAGTAGCAGATTAGAAAGACATGCCTGGAAATCTCGCTGTCGGTGACCCACCATATCAGCGCCGCCTGAGTTACGAAAATCAGGAAGACTACCCGCATGCGCATCGGGTCTGCTTTTGGTTCCGGCTGGGGCGCAGCCTCTGCATTCTCTTCAAAACGGTTTTGCTGCATTTGGTAAGGTTTCATCTATTAATAAGGCCAGAAAACGTACATATCGGTACTGGTAAGAATTCCAATCAAGCTGATGAGGCTTCCTATTATGAACTCTCCCAGCAGCAGCCCCAGAAAAAAAGGAGTAGCCTTGTGATATCCTTTCAGTCCGGAATAGCGCAGAAGTATCATTTTAAACAGCCATGTCACCAGGGCGGTAGACCACAAAAAACTGGAGGTATAGGAGCTTGCGAGAGCGTAGCCAACCGGATGCAGCGGGAAGCCCATGAAACGAGTACGCGCAATCTGCAGCAGCAGCGTAAGTACCCCTCCTAGTCCAATCGCGCCCAGGGAGTCGAAGTGGGTCCCTTTAATAGCATCTGAGAGGCGCGATGAAAATATCTCGTAAGGTTCATTGCCAAAATAGAACTGGGTGGTGGAAACATGCGCGGTTCCCATACCAAGATGGTAGCCTGTAACCAGCGCTGTTCCCCATGTCGCCAGATAGCCTATCAGCGCACCCGCAAGAATGAAAATTGGAAATACGCGTTTACTCATCCTTTGGTCTGCCAGAGCAAAGCTTTCCATGGTGCCTGGCATAGGATTGCCGGCATATTCACGCCCCATCCAGTGTGTCCAGGTTAAGCTGCTCAATCCAGAACTGCCGAGAACATCTTTGCCGAAAAGACTGTACAGGATTGGGCCGGGAGCGCCCAGCAGGAGGCCGGCGCTGGGCGCTCCATACTGCGCTCGTATCCTGGAAAACCCCACTACGATGCAAAAGTATATCGAGATAAACATAAAGGAAATATAAAGCGGCATACCGGCTGCATAGAGCATGCCGATCATCACAGCCATGCCTGTCAGCGCAATACCCGCAATCTGTTTCATGGGCAGAAAAGATTTATATCTGCTCCAGGCTTCACGCAATCGGCGTCTGCCAGTCCATAACGAAAAAAACAGGATAACCATGAGCGCACCGAATGCCTGTTCCCTCCCATAGGGTGCGACCATTTCTGCAGTGCTGGGAAGCTCGCTTCCATAGTACTGCAGCAATACTCCCTGCATTCTCCCCGCCCAGTAGAAAAAAAATATCGAAAACAGCAGGTCTACCGGCAGAAAAAACTCCATACCAATGAGGAACGGATTCCAGGAATAGTAGAATGGGTTCAGCGCCGACCAGGGCGAAGGTAACCCCGGCATATCAAAAAGCATCCGTTTTACTGGAATTCCCGGAATAGATGGGTAGACATGATTGATGGCGTTCATCACATTGATTCCACCGGCAATCGCAAATGCAGTCCAGAATAACGGACTCCTGTAGAACGGCGCTTTCGGCTCTGTCATCATCAGTGGAATCTGAACCAGGGGGAAAGGCATCCGCTCTTCATGGCGCCAGGAGTAGTAAAATAGTGCAGAAAGGCATATTCCCGTCACCGCCAGCGCCATCACAAATATTCCCCAGCCCAGGCAGGGAGCTATCCATGGCTGAATTGATTTCCAGGTGTAGAGGTTAGCATGGCCTTGATAATAGTTTTTGATTGCTGCAGGGTCGGACACTGTGAACCACGGTGAAAGGTGGGGAAGCAGCTGAGTGCTCCAGCGTGGATCAAGTGATTTAAAATAGTAAGGAAAAGCGAGCTCTGCCATCAGATATTCTGTGAGCATTGCGAATGACGTGCCCGTGGACATCATCATAAACAGCACTAGAAGCTCCGCTCGATTAAGCGCTCTCGCGGCACTCCATCTGCTTACCAGGCTGTTCACCACGAGAACCACTGCGAGCGTGAATATGACGTTATAATAGAGTGAGACAAGGCTGGCATAACCCTGATTTCTCATTATCTCAAGTGACGTAATCCACACGGCATCAAAGGCTGTGAGCCCAATGCCCAGCGTGAGAACCGGCCGCCAGCGAACAGTTTGAATGAACGAATCTGACCGCTGCTCTGCCTCCATCTCCGAACCATCGGTCATTAAATGAGCGCCCTGGTTCAATTTTTTCATCGGGTCGAGCATGACAGCGCACTCCACGCGGCCTCACACCTTGCGCCGGATAGACATACCCGTGTTCAGCAGGGAGCCAGTTCAATAACGAACAAAGTGATCAGAATGCATTGCTCAGCGCTGAGTAAGGTTAGGAAAGCCATGAATCGCGATGCTGCGCCACAAATTCATCATCATGGAGATGCGGGTAAGAATGATAGACTCGATCGATCTCTTCAGACTGCCCAGGGCTGAGAGATTCATCAGGATCCAGACACCATATGCCTTCGAGCAGACCCTGCCTGCGCAGAACCTCGTGCAGACCGGCGATGCAGCCTGCAAATCCATGGGCTGCATCGAAAAATGCGGCATTAGAATCCGTAACTTCTATTGAGCGCCGGAGCCATTCATCGGATAGCCCAGAACCAGATTGTATCAGCGCATGGCTTTGCTGCAGGAATTCTGAAGCGCGCTGAGTCCAAACTGACCAGTGCCCGAGCAGACCGCCAACGATCCGCCGCTCCACAAATTCGCCATTCACCTGGAATCGATAAGGTGTGAGAAGATCCATAACGATGCTGTCATCGTTTCCGGTATATATGGCAATATCCGTCCTGCCCGATTCAGCCACTGCGCGCATCACATCAATCGTGTAGTACCGATTGAAAGGGGCAATTTTGATGGCAGCCACATTCTGAATTTCCGCGAACCGTCTCCAAAAACTATAGGAGAGTACCCTGCCGCCTACTGCAGGCTGCAGATAAAAGCCGATCAGCGGAATAATTTCCGAAACATGCCTGCAGTGCTGCAGCAGCTCCGTTTCATCGGCATCCTTCAGTGCGGCGAGGCTTAGCAGGCCGGCGTGATAACCCAGATCAGAAAGCAGTTTCGCCTCCGCTGCCGCCTGCCCGGTCTTTCCACATACCCCCCCGATCCGAAATAACGGATGCTCGCGGCTCCTGTCTGCACGGTTCATCTCCTCCGCGCCAATTGTCAGCACTGGCTCGAAGAGCCCAATTTCAGGCTGGCGTATCGCAAACTGAGTGG
>JBBRDM010000116.1:0-17654 GCA_038203935.1 Chthonomonadales bacterium | reverse complement strand
CCCGTCTGGAAAAAACGGTCGTCTTTCAGACGGAATGCCGTCCTTCGGATAGTGATTCAAATCGATGGCTAGCTCATGCAGGGAGCTTGCGACTGGAGATGGGCTTCGCAAATCCAGACATGGGTTTCAACCCGGTGTGTTAAATGGGCTTCGCAAATCCAGACCGGTACTTTAGTGCCGCGTCTCTTCTGATAGGGCTTCAAGCCCACACGATTATAGAATAATCATGGAGAACATAGGTGAGAAGCACTATTCAGATAGTTGGGGCACGGGAGCACAACCTAAAAAACATCTCTCTGGAAATACCGCGTGATCAGCTCGTCATCATTACCGGAGTGAGCGGTTCGGGACAGTCCTCTCTTGCTTTCGACACAGTCTACGCAGAAGGCCAGCGACGTTATATGGAGAGCCTCTCCAGCTTTTCCAAGAGGTTCGTCGAGCAGGTTGCCCGCCCCGATGTCGACTTTGTGTACGGCCTCTCGCCCGTTATTTCCATTGAACAGAAGACCATAGGCCGAAGTCCTCGCTCCACTGTCGGCACACTAACGGATATTGCCAGCTATCTCAACTTACTGTTTTCCACAATAGGAGAAGCCTGCTGCCCTCGATGCCAGGAGCAGATCCCTATCCGAAGTGTACGCCAGATCGCCGAACGAATCCTCGCACTTCCCGAAGGTACCGTAGTTGAACTTCAGGTGCCGATTTTTCCCTTTTATGGGGAGGATGAGAACTATCTTTATACCGACGTGCGCAAAAAAGGAGTTCGCCACATCACTGTCGATGGCGTGCTTACCGATCTTAGCGATATCTCTTCATCCAAAGTGGAGAAAGCTGGAACAGAAAATGCTCCAGAGCTTGAAGAGAGCCTCCCGACAGACGCAGTCTATGAAGCTGTTGTCGACCGCCTGGTTGTGCGGCGCCAGGCAGAAAAATCACTGCTGGCAGCGATCGAAAACGCGGTTCAGATTGGGGAAAGATTTCTCCGAATTTTTAATATTGGTTCGGACGGCACGAGGAGTCTGCTCGAGGATCTTGGCTGTCCCAATCATGGATATGTTCTCGCCGCGCCCGGAAGTGCAGATTTCATGTTCAATAATCCCACTGCCGCCTGTCGAACATGCGTGGGATTAGGCATATACCGCCAGGTACATCCGAGGCTACTGGTACCCGATCCGCGCCGCAGTATCTCAGCAGGATGTTTCGTTCCAGAAGCGTTTCGATTCAGTCGCGACACCTGGGATGGAGCCGCCATGTACAGCATATCAAAGCTTCGGAACTTCAGTCTCGATACCCCCTTTGATGAACTGCCTCCAGATATTGTCACCATTCTCTACTACGGGCTGCCCGACCGTATCAAGATTGAAGCTCCGCCCGGCAGCAAGTTCAACCCTAAGTATATCGGCCACGAATTTCGGTGGGATGGGCTTGTCAACCGCATCGAAAGACAGTATCGACGCTATCGTGAGAGCCAAACCGCACACTCCAACATGGAAGCCTATCTGCAAAAGGTCATGGTGGAAAACCGGTGTCCCGACTGCCAGGGTTCACGTCTCCGTGCACAGCGCCTTCTGGTAATCGTCGCTGGTAAGAACCTGCATCAGGTCGGCGAGATGAATTTTGGCGATTTGAGAGACTACCTGTCTCAGATTCCAGCATGGATAGGGCGAAACAAAGACGCGGGAAGCCAGATTTTATCCGAAATTGTCAACCGGCTGGATCTGCTGCTAGGGATTGGACTGGACTATCTGAACTTCAACCGCAATTCAGGTACACTGTCCGGCGGCGAAGCACAACGAATACGACTTTCGACTCAAATCGGCTCTGGCCTCATGGGAATGCTTTACGTACTGGATGAACCCAGCATCGGACTGCATCCTAAGGATAATGAAAAGATGATCGGCACTCTGAGGAGGCTGCGCGATCTGGGAAATACAGTTCTGGTGATAGAGCATGATGAGGATACGATTCGTGCAGCAGATCATGTGATAGAGATCGGCCCATTCGCTGGCGTACACGGAGGCGAGGTGGTGGCCCAGGGAGTCGTCACAGACATCGAGGCCTGCGAAAACTCGCTCACAGGACAATATCTGAGCGGCCGGCTCGGCATTCGTGCGCCGGAAGCAAGGCGTAAAGGCAGCGGTAAGTTTCTCACGGTGCGAGGTGCGACTGAGAACAACCTGAGAAATGTCACAGTTTCTATTCCGCTGGGCGCTATTACCTGTGTCACAGGCGCCTCAGGTTCCGGGAAAAGCACGCTCATCAACGACATCCTTTACCAGGAGCTGTATAGCCGTTTTGTCGATAGCCGAACGCTCAGCGGAGCGCACGATTCCATCGAAGGCATCGAACATCTTCGGGCTGTCATCGCCATCGACCAGTCTCCCATAGGACGTACCTCGCGCTCCAATCCTGCCACCTATATTGGCTTCTTCGATGCAATCCGAGATCTCTTCGCTTCTACCGAAGAGGCTATTGCGCGGGGCTACACCTCTTCGCGTTTCAGTTTCAATGTCAAAGGCGGCCGATGTGAGGAGTGCGGCGGAAATGGCACGGTCACCACTCAGCTCGGTTTCATGCCCGACGTCGAGTCCGTCTGCGAATCGTGTAAAGGGCAGCGGTTCAATTCGGAGACCCTGGATATTCAGTATTGCGGCAAGGACATTGCTGAAGTACTCGATATGTCTATCGAAGAAAGCGTCTCTTACTTTGCCGATCAGCCCGCCATCGGACGCAAATTGCGCCTTCTAGACGAGCTGGGGCTTGGATACCTTACCCTGGGTCAGTCCTCCACAACACTCTCTGGCGGCGAAGCGCAGCGCATCAAGCTGGCGAGTGAATTGAGCAAAATCAAGCGTGGTGGTGATATACTCTATATTCTGGATGAACCTACCACCGGCCTGCATCTGCACGATATTGAACGCCTGATGCACTGCATCGACCGCCTGGCCGAGGCGGGCCACACGGTACTGATCATTGAACACCATCTCGACGTCATCTACTGTGCGGACCATATCATCGATCTGGGGCCTGAAGGAGGGCATCGCGGTGGAGAGGTGATCGCTGCCGGCACGCCGGAGTCGGTGATGGCGTGCCCGGCAAGCCATACAGGCCGATTCCTCAAACAGCATGTTGAATCGAAAATAGATAAGCAATTTTGACTTGGATGCTTACTTTTCAGGGTGAAATAAAACTACTAATCGGACACTCAACACAAACTTGTCGCTCCTATATGGTGCACAAAATGAAGATATTTTCTAATTGATAGGAGAATAAATGAATAAATCGGACGAAAGCACAGGCCAGTCGGCTTCGGAGCTTATCTCGAATAGGATTGCTGAACTCGGAGACTGGCGCGGTGAAACTCTTGCCAGAATGCGCAGGCTCATCACGGAAGCAGATCCGGAGGTGTTGGAAGAGTGGAAGTGGATGGGTACTCCGATATGGTCACACGACGGTATAATCTGCACTGGCGAATCCTACAAGAAAGTCGTGAAGCTTACCTTCGCGAAAGGAGCGTCTCTGCTGGATCCTGCCCACCTATTTAACTCGAGCCTCGAAGGAAATGTGCGACGGGCGATCGATATTTCCGAAGGCGAAGAAGTGGACGAGACGGCCTTTAAAGCCCTCGTTCTCGAAGCGGTCGCCCTCAACATTTCTAAGAAATCGAAAAATGTTAAGCGAGCCAAGCCTTGAGATATCCTTCACTTGCGGGAATTAGCATCGGAAGCGCAAAACATGTTTCCTCCATCCGACCTGCAAAACGAGTTGTGCACAAATGCCAGATTCTCTTCACTGCCAAAAAATCTCGCTAGTCTATACTTGGATAGCTGCCATGTGTTACATCTGTGTTTTTATGTTCATCCCCTAGGTATATTTCAAAACCGGACAATATTTCTTGGTAATTGAGAGCCACTACAATCATTTCAACGGACAAATGTGGAAAATCGCAGGGGAACTGCCAACAGCCTGCTAATTATCCAGCAGTCCATTGGCTATGCATGCTGCCCGGTATCTTTGCAAATCACGGTGTCGTTCCAATTGAAAGCGCATACCGCCTCGCTGGGCAGAGCGGTGCGCTGCCTCAACGATGACCTGAGCATCTAATACCTCGTTTTGGGTCACTGCAAAGGCTTTGCCCTCTTCAACGTCATTACGAAACTGTTGATGTGCATTTCGATAGGCGATATCGAAACGAGGCAGAAATTCAGGATATTCCCCTTTTAGATGAGTCATTTCGAAGGTTTTGGATTCAGGATGCAGTTTACCCTCCTGCTGCCATATCTCTACATGGATGGGGCCGGGGTATCCTGCAAAACGGCCTGTATGGATGGTGCCTTTGGTGCCAATGATATAGGTTTCATTGTTATAACCAGAAGAGTGTGTGCGGCTGAGATCAAGGCGCCCCATTATGCCCGAAGGCGTAGTAAATGTTACGAAGGCCGTATCGCCGCCTTCATCGATAGGACTATTGTATTCCCGTGTGTGATGCACGCTAGCCCATACCGTGCTTGGAAATTCATCCATAAGGAAGATCGCCTCGTCGGCGACATGAATACCCATATCTATGATCAATCCTCTGCTGCTGTAGGTTGGAGGTGGTGAAAATTGATCTCGTAGAACACATCGGATCTCACGGATTTCGCCCACTATGCCAGAATTAATCAGTTTTTTGGTATATAAAAGAGCCGGATCATGCCTACGCTGCAATCCTATTTGAATTTGATGTGGGTATTGCCCAATGGATTCAACAAAGTCAAACGATTCTCGTAAATCGTCAGTCAGAGGCTTTTCTAAATAAACAGGAATATGCGCTTTAACGAATGGCATTGCGTCTTTCGCATGGTTCTTAGTATGCGAGGCAATGATCACTGCATCAATTAGACCGGCCATATCTTGGGCCATTGCAGCCGGGTCGCTGAATAAGACTGCATCAGCTAAGCCAAGTTCTTTTTGAGCTTCTGCAACAGCTTTTTGAATTTCGTCTCCGATAGCAACGATCTGATGTCCCTGTTCTCGAACTATGTTCGCATGTACCTTGCCAATGCGTCCAACTCCAAACACGCCGTATTTGAATGCTCTGCTCACAATGGCTCTCCTACAATTGTCATTTCGCTCGCCCAACTATGGGTTGAGACTAGGATTTGCGAAAATCCTCGCACGTTTCTCACATCGTCAATCCCTCATTCGCCTTGCTAAAAGTGGCAGGCTTCAAAAGTTAAATATAGTTTGACCACACAGACTCTTTTGATGGATTTAAGAGCACGAAGTGTATGATTCCAAATGCAGAAATATATGGGTACTGTCGCGCCCGAGCCAGTGGAATTAGTTCTGGTAACACATAACTCTGAATAATTATTCGTGGAATAGTCCCGTAGAAGTTAAAAGAAAGCGAGCTGCGTTTCGGAATTAAAGAGTTAACATAGAAGTCCAAAAGTATCCAATAGCATTAACACGGTTGCTTGAGGATGCCAGCCTAATCGCATAAAATATTCACATCATTTTACTTTATCATTCCCATATAAAGTGTTCTATTTACCATTTCCCATTCATCTGTTCTGGTATCACCGTTAATTATATCACAAATGAATGAACGTAAAAGCAGTATTCAGAAATGTATTATGATTGATGATGCAATATGGAGCGGATTCGAGATGAGGTAATAGTCAATCATACGATTGGTGGCCGCAAGGAAACCATCTATAAGAAGAACAGTTAGCACTTGAGTAGCGTGGCAAGTATGAAGAACGCGGTCAGACACCTATCTGGTAGAATCACAAAGCCGTAACCGTACCAGCAATTTTAAGCGCCCGACGTACCGGGTGACTTTTAAGTGTATTTGTTCGCATATACAGGAAGAGATGTTTAAATCGCCTTGTAGCGCGATTATTCCGGGAACATCTGTTAGGTCAGTCTTTTCTCAAAAAAGGTTGGGTAGCGAGCATTTTCAAGGTATTTTTCATAGATATGTTGAACGATAGCCGCATCAAGATACACTGACAACCAGATAATCGTTAATCTTGCTTTTGAGCCATCAACGCATTGAAAGGAATCTATCAATGTCACAAATCAGATTTCGCCCGCACAATGTAGGTGTCCCCCACATCCTCAGAGCGCCGCTCATTGTCTGGCTGTTCCTATATGTCGTATGCGCCGCAGCTCAACAGCCTCCCGCCGCAAAACCAGATATCAATTACGGGCAGAACGCTGCTGCGGGCACATACATATCGATTAACGGCATTAAGATGTATGTAGAAACCTATGGCAGTGGTAGTCAGCCCCTTTTGGTGATCCATGGCAATGGAGGAAGTATCGCCGACATGAAAAATCAGATCACCTATTTTTCAGCCCGTTACCAGGTCATCGGCGCCGATAGCCGAGGGCAAGGCAAGAGCGAAATGGGGAAGGGACGGCTGACGTTCGAGCAGATGGCGGAAGACCTCAATGCTTTATTGGAGCAGAGGAGCCTGAAATCTGTTTTTGTCTTGGGGTGGAGCGATGGAGGCATTATCGGCTTGCTGCTCGCGATACATCATCCGGATAAGGTTTCAAAACTTGCAATACTGGGCGCTAATCTGGTTCCTGCCGGGCTTTACGATTGGGTGCGGGAATGGATTAGAGGAATGGACCATGAAGCAGATTCAATGATTGCAAAAAGGGATAAGAGCCAACCATGGGAGGTGACAAAGCAGTTGTGCAATCTTATGGGGAAACAGCCCAATATCCCGCTGACAGATTTGCGAAAGATAATGTCACCAACGCTGGTCATGGCTGGTGACAAGGACGCCATCCGAACGGAACACACGGTACAGATTTTCGAAAATCTGCCTCATGCCCACCTTTGCATCTTTCCCGGATCCACGCATTTTATTCTTCAGGAAAACCCGACTTTGTTCAATGCAACAGTTTCCAATTTCTTTGAGAAGCCGTACCTTAGGCCGGATACAAAGGACGTACTAAAATAGAATTCTGATCGTCATTTGGTTGTGGACGGCGTGTGCATATCACTAATCCTGGCCGCTCAACTATTCCGCTAGAACGACAATCCGTATCTCGATTAACTCACAATTATGGTTAGCTGACTAACATGCTTTATGGAAATCAGTTAACCATGGATTTCAAGACTGCTAACATTTATGATATGCTGCTGATCAAAAACCAAGTGCAGCCTGCAAATATATCGATGGTGCTTGGTTCCTCCTTTGTTAAATCCTCTTCCTCCGCATGAAAATATATGTTGACAGTGTATACCGTATCCTATTATGATTACCGTATTGAAACCCTGAGAGGAAATCAGCTCATCGATACCCTCTCACTTTTAAACTATTGCGAGGTATATTTTTCATGGCAAAATCCAAAATCCCCCTTACGTTTCTACTGGCGTTAATCTGGAGACTGAAGATGTGGAATTTCTGTAGGGGAACGTGGCCAGACACCTGTCTGGTATAATCAGTAAAAAGTTGACTAACCTAATCGAGTGCATTGTGCAGTACGGCATATTTCATATATCACTGCAATAGTTTTTAACATCCCGAGATGTGAGAGTCTATTTTCAGATTATAATAGGACCCATGAGGAAATGACATATGAATTTGAACTATACTGCCGTAATAAAGCGAGATGCGAATTGGTGGATTGGCTGGATAGAGGATGTTCATGGCGTCAATTGCCAGGAATCGTCGCAGGAGAAACTGTTATCGTCTCTCCGGAAAACTTTAAGCGAAGCAATCGACCTAAATCGTGCTGATGCTCTGGAAGCTGTCGGCAGCGAATTTGAAGAACTCACGATTGCGGTATGAAAAGACGAGATTTACTGGCTCATCTTACATCACACGGCTGTGCATTACTTCGTGAAGACGGCCGTCACTCCTGGTGATGCTTCAGTGTAAAGTAAATCTAAGTGGGAAATTCTGCGATTTTTCTTGTCCTGCGATTTGAACAGGATTCGCTTGTGGCTCCTCGGATACAGCATTTGCGTTTTCTCCAGAAGTGAGTTTAGGAAGCCCGTAATGCTTGGTAAGGGTATCGTCGTGGTGCGCTTTCGCAGCGTCGTAAATTGTCTGTAAATTAGTTTTAGTTTTATAGGCGAAGGCATCGCTTAACTGCCCTCTGAGGCGTGAAACGAAGTCTTTTGAAAACTCTCCAAACGATATCGCGCCCTTAGCGAGCCGAACCGCCCCGATGATCGTGAGGTCCTGCAGGTTCTCGATAGCGTCAGACGCAGCTTTACCGCCCGTCGATCCTAGGCTGGTTTTGTACTGGTTCTTACGCACAGCGATTCTGTCCTGGGCTGCATGCTCGGCGGCATCAAGTTTGGAAGGCGCAGGTGCTTCAGTTGCCAGATTGCTCTGGCTATCTGTTTCCGGCTGTGGTACAATATTGTCCTGGAGCGGCACGCCTGAAGACGTCTTGGACGTAGGAGAGGGGGTTCCCGAAAGGGAATTACTGGCTTGTTTGGAATCCGCTCCATCTCCTCACGCTGGGTATTTGAACATCGTGGTGGCTGCCAGTTGATTCCGCTTTGTACGTGCCTCCTCCAGATAGATGACAAGCTCGGTTACACGCTTCTGATAGCGTATTGTATCCAGGCCTCTTTAATTCTTTCCAGAAGAGTCAATCTTATCTGGATTGGCCACAATGTCTGGAATCCTCTGAATATCTTCCTTCGTTATGGGAAGTTGCCCTGTGCGCATTTCTGCTTCATGTTTTAACATGTGCCGAATTGATTCCGAGTCTACTACCCTCAAAACCCTTCAGCATCAATCCCTGCAGCAGTACGAATTGCCGCTGCTGTAGAAGCATCCACCACACCATACGCAACTTTTGGATTCCCCGTTGAAGTTTCCAAACTTCGGGCATTGTCAACCAGAGTTCCCAGATCGTCGGTTGGGTTCGCGAAGAAAGTATCTCTGTTTCTTTGGCCTTCAGGAAGATTCTTATCTTTAGGTGGAGGCAGCGTCGAAGGAATTGGTTTGTCTGGATTTGGTGCATCCTGAGCAACGGCGGGAGACGTATCAGGAATTTGTTTACCGCCATCGGGAGTCGGTTTGTCAGGGATAACCCTAAATTCCTTCAGATCTGCCGGGATAAGGACTCGTTCTTACGCACCAAACTTGTTCGATTTACGTACAGCCGAAAAGGGTAACAGCAGATTTCTCTATGGTTAGCCAATTCATCGTTCGCGGTACGACTTATATCGAATGTCTGTTCGTCAAATCGTGGCTGTGGATCCGGCTTCCTTGAGACCTTTCTTCACCGTTGCACCTGCCTTCGGTTAGCAGTGGGTGTTCTCTGACTCGTGGAGGACATACACAATACAAACGGACATACCCGAAGTACTAAAATAAAGCCCCTCATCGTAAAATAATGAGGGGCTTTTTCAAAGCAACTAGTATAAATCTCTAGATGTCGAAGTAGAGGGAGAACTCGTACGGGTGCGGGCGGAGGGCGATCTGTTTGAACTCATTCACAGTCTTGTAATCGATATAGGTATCGATCAAGTCTTTTGTGAATACTCCACCTTTCAGCAGGAATTCATGATCTGCCTGGAGCGCCGCAAGCGACTCTTCCAGGCTGCCTGGAGTCTGCTGAATGCCCTTGCGCTCAGCCGGCTCCATCTCGTAGAGGTCCTTATCGATCGGGGCGGGAGGCTGAATCCGGTTCTGGATGCCGTCCAGTCCCGCAAGAAGCAGAGCGGAGAATGCGAGATATGGGTTCGCTGAAGGATCTGGGGCGCGGAACTCGATACGCTTGGCCTTCGGCGATTTGCTGACCATCGGAATACGAACGCATGCAGATCGGTTGCGTGCAGAGTAGATCAGGTTGATCGGCGCTTCGTAGCCAGGAACCAACCGTCGATAGGAGTTGGTGGTCGGAGCGCAGATCGCCAGCAGTGCAGGGGCATGCTTCAGGATACCGCCGATATAGTGAACCGCCATCTCGGAGAGGCCGCCATAACCTTTTTCATCGTAGAAAAGCGGCTCGCCACCCTTCCACAGTGACTGGTGTACATGCATTCCAGAGCCGTTGTCCTGGAAGAGCGGCTTCGGCATAAAGGTGCAGGTATAGCCGTTCTGGACGGCCGTGTTCTTGATAACATATTTGAATTTCTGAAGGTCGTCTGCAGTCTGCAGCAGCGGGCCGAATTTGAAGTCGATTTCAGACTGTCCTGCAGTGCCGACCTCATGGTGCTGCATTTCCACATCGATGCCAACATCGATCAGGTTCAGCATCATTTCGGTGCGCAGGTCTTGAAGGCTGTCGGTTGGAGGTGTCGGATAGTATCCTCTTTTGTAGCCGATCTTGTAACCCAGGTTCGGCTTTTCGTCGCGCCCGGAGTTCCAGATTCCCTCGTCGCTATCCACGTAGTAGTAGCTCGAGTGCGGGGTGGTGTCGAAGCGAATGTCGTTAAAGATATAGAATTCCGCTTCCGGGCCAAAGTAGGCGATGTCGGCAATTCCAGTGCTCTTCAGATAGGCTTCCGTTTTTTTTGCAACCTGACGTGGATCACGATTATAGACTTCACGAGTGATCGGATCTTCGATATCACAAGTGATATTCAGAGTGGTGACATCGGTAAATGGATCGATATAGGCGGTATTCGGATCGGGAATTAGCAGCATATCCGATTCATTGATTGCCTTGAAACCGCGAATTGAGGAACCATCGAATGCAAGCCCATCTTCAAACTTATCCATATCCAGATTACCGGCTGGAATAGAGAAGTGCTGCACCTGGCCGATAAGGTCCGTGAAACGAATATCGACTACTTTAGCCTCGGTCTCTTTTACTAAATCGATGACATCTTTCGGTTTGAGCGTTGTCTTTTGGGACATGGGGAAATCTCTCCTTAAACGAACGTAATGGGTATCAACAGACAATAAAAAACGCCTTTGCCTGCAGGGTGATTCGGAAGCCCGGGCAAAGAACGCCGCTGAAAGTCTGGCAACTTCATCGTGCCAAACCTAAATACTGAGGTTAACAAAAATGTGGAAAGCTACGCTGCTCTTCTGCTAAAGATTATAGCAGTAGCTGAATTCAAAAGTCAACTATAAACCTGGTTATTGGAAAGATTTTGATCAATAACTCGGTATAAATAAGGTTCAATTCCACCTGTATCACTTTATTTTGAGTTTCGCTCGACTGCCTTTGATTACCTTTTGCCTTACAAAGCTGCGCCGTTTGGGAATGTGAAGGTTAGTAAGAATATACTCAAAAAGTGCGATGCAAACTATTGCCTATCACGATCTGGTTTCAATAATGAATCAGGTATTCGATTATGGCTGATAAATTTCCGAAGTTTCCAGCAGCTTAAGGAAAGCTGCAGCAGCCTTCGACAAACTATCCTCCCTCCAAATTGCTGCCAGAGTACGCCGTGGCCTGGGCGGAGCAAGCTCTACGGTACTCACACCAGGAGGAGGATGAATGGCCATGCGTGGCAGGAGAGCTATTCCCAGTCCGGCAGAGACGAGAGCCTGCATCCCCATCGCACTGCCGCTGACACAGACTATATGCGGAGCAAATCCTGCTGCAAGGCAGGCCGCATACAACGGATGTTCGGCAGTCGATCCTTCGGGAGCCCAGATGAAATCCTCACCAGCCGCCTCTTTCAAGTCAATCTCATATCTGTTTGCGAAGGGATGCGTTTTCGGCACTACCAGCGCCAGATCCTCTTCCAGTAAAATTCTCTCACTCAGCCCTTCGTTTTGATATGGCAGGTGCACTATTCCAATATCTGCCCGCGCTTGCTGGACTGCTTCCGCGACTGCATTTGCAGGAACCTGTTCGCGAAGAAAAACATCTATATTGGGGTATGCACTTCGAAATGCAGCGAGAATTGGCGGCAGCAGGTGCTGTCCCGGTGTAGGCAGCGTCCAGATCGTGAGTCGGCCTCGTTTCAATCCAATAACTTCCTGTACAGCACGGCGAGCAAGCGCCTCTTCCTCTAATATGCGTGCAGCATGTATCATCAGTTCTTCACCTGCCGGGGTGAGCCGTACCGATTTGCCCTCCCTGTAAAAAAGAGCCGTTGTGAGCTCTGTTTCCAGGTTTGCTATCTGCTGTGACAGAGATGGCTGCGAAATAAGATTCTCTTCCGCAGCTCGCGTAAAATGAAGCAGACGGGCCGCAGAAAGAAAATACCTCAATTGAAACATTTCCATGCTGCAATTATACCATCAGAAAATATTTTCAAAAATGGCGTAAACAGCCGGAAACAATCGGTATAAAGAAGTGAAAGTACACGCTTTTAAAATTCAAAAGATGAAATTATGAACCTTGAAAATGCACTTGTAAAAATGGATGTTTTTCGCTATTATATAGGAGGTGCAACTTACGGTCGTGGCTGCCTGTCAGACAACACGGGCATCACATTTACAGAGACGCAGGCAGAGACCGTCCTGCAGTCCTTCCCAAGGTACGAATCGTCAACTTCTCGTACCCACTATCTGAGGCCGAAAGCCGGATAGTAGATCACCACTTCGCTGCCAGCCCGACGATCAGCAGCTCAGAAAGAGTGAAAATACCGCTATATGAGCAATCAAAACATGAACTCCAGGCTATCCCTTTTTTCACAAGAACCGGGCGAAGACGGTGTGTTATACAGCCAGGAACTTAGTGAACTGATGGAAAAGCCGCTCTCTGCCCATCAGCAGAGAATTACCGACAACCTTGGCCAGCTTTTAGAAGTTCTGCCCCCTTCACTTCGGCAGCGTCTCGAAATCGAACCCAGTCTGGAAGATCTGCTGGAAATCATTATGGATTTGGGACGCATTCCTGAAGCGCGATTTACAGAGCATGTACTTGAATTAGGCGTAGTTCCGGTTTCGAAAGAGGATTTAAATTTTGTAGTGAGCAGAGTAGGTTCTTTTGGTAAAGATAACCGTGCAGGCATGGAACGGACGCTGCACCGTATATCCGCAATTCGCAATCGACAGGGCGACATCGTTGGGCTAACCTGCAGAATTGGACGGGCTGTCTACGGCACTATCGATATTATTCAGGATGTGGTGGAGAGCGGAAAAAGTATCCTGATGCTTGGGCGACCCGGGCGAGGAAAAACCACCAAACTTCGAGAAGTGGCCAGAGTACTGTCAGAGGAATTGAAAAAGCGTGTCGTGATCGTGGATACCAGCAACGAGATTGCGGGTGACGGCGATATCCCTCATCCTGCCATAGGCCGCGCACGCCGTATGCAGGTAGCCGAGCCGGACCAGCAGCACAGTGTGATGATCGAGGCCGTAGAAAACCACATGCCCGAAGTCATCGTTATTGATGAGATCGGTACAGAGCAGGATGCATTTGCTGCCCGCACCATTGCGGAACGCGGTGTACAGCTTGTGGGAACAGCACACGGAAACAGCCTCGAAAACCTAATGATGAATCCTACCCTCTCTGATCTTGTTGGAGGCATTCATGCCGTGACACTTTCCGACGATGAAGCGAAACGGCGAGGAACTCAGAAAACCGTGCTTGAGCGCAAAGCGCCGCCGACTTTCGATGTTATCGTGGAAATCATGGAAGTCGATAAGCTGGCAATTCATCTGGATGTGCAGCATACGGTAGATCGAATGCTTCGAGGTGCGCCGCCTCGCCCGGAAATTCGTATCAGAAATGAACATGGGGAGATCGAAGTAATTCAGAAAGCAGACGACATTGGGGGAATTCGTGAACTTCCTAACCGAGAACCATCGGGAAATGGAAGAGGCAAGTCTAACAGCCGTGAAGGAGCGGCGAGAGAGGTGTCGCCGCATGAACCAAGGCCCTACCGCTCCAGAGATCTAACAGAGGAGCATTACGGAGGAATCGCGGACACATCCGGCACAACTCCTGCTGTGAGAGGCAAAAATAGTTCGAACGACGATCCAGATCAGGCTCTGCCGGTAAATACTACTCGCCCGCTGCCTTCGACAGTCCGAATATTCCCTTATGGCGTGAGCCGAAGCCGACTGGACAGAGCCATTGCAGAGAGCCGTGTCCCTGCATACATCGCTCGCGATCTCAGTGATGCAGACGTCGTAATCGCACTGAAAGCTACCTACAAGCGCGAACCTAATAAGATGCGCGAAGCAGCGCAAAAACGCATGCCTATCTATGTCGTGCGGAGCAATACCTATGCGCAGATAGCTACCAGCATTCGGGAAGTCTTTCGCCTGGCTCCGATAGGCGAGGATAAAGAAGTGCTCATGGAAACGGCATTGCAGGAGGCTCAGGATGCGATCAGCATGGTGAAGCAAACCCGCGAAGCAGTAGAGCTGGCGCCAGCAAATTCGTACACCCGCAGATCGCAGCATCAGCTCGTGGAGCGTCACGATCTTTTCTCTGAAAGTGTCGGCGTAGAGCCGAACAGGCGGGTGCGTATCCTGCCCACCGAAGCATGAGAGGAAAGTTCATTACGTTTGAGGGTGGTGAAGGAGCAGGGAAATCTACTCAAATTTCCCTGCTTCGCCTCGCTTTAGAACAAGAAGGCCACTCTGTCACGCTGACCCGCGAACCAGGTGGCGATGCGGTTTCTGAAGAAATCAGGGCGCTCCTTCTTGGTAAGGAGATGTGTCCTCGTACAGAGCTGCTGTTATTTCTTGCTGCACGAGCACAGAATGTAGAAGAGGTGATCAGACCGGCTCTATCGCGCGGCGAGATAGTAATTTGTGACAGATTCATAGATTCGAGTGTCGCATACCAGGGGGTCGCGCGCGGGCTTGGGCGTGATACCGTATATTCTTTGAACCGATTTGCTGTTTCCGGCGTCTTTCCAGATAGGACTTTTTTGCTGGACATAGATCCCTCTCTAGGTATCTCCCGACAGCATGTAATCACGAGAATGGAAATGGAAGATCTGAGTTTCCATACACTCGTGCGACAGGGCTTTTTAGAAGAATGTCGGCAGGATCCAGATCGTATTTGTACGATTGATGCTGATCGCCCACCCAATGAAATTCATGATGTGATATTGGAGCGCGTACGACATTTGCTCGCTGAATAGTCTCGCAATTTGATCATCCCGCATAGAAATCTGAAAACAGAATTATATTTATCTCTGCTCGAGTGTGCTATCATTTGAGTACTTAGACACGTGTAAGTTTTTCAAAAGCTTTTCAAGCCATTGTAAATATCTCCGTGATCATTAGAAAAGAGGCTAAAGATGAAACTGGTCGTAACAGTCATCCATGATAGAGATAAGAATAAAATCACGGAAACACTACTCAGAAATGGCTATAAATTTACCAAGATCGGCAGTACAGGCGGATTCTTGCGCGAAGGTAATGTAACTTTGCTGATTGGTGTGGAATCAAAAGATGTTGAGCGCCTGGTTCAGGTCATCAAAGACAGCTGTAAAGCCAGGGAACAGTTCGTCAATGTACTCCCGCCGGATGCGGCGCCCGTCGGAACTTTTATGCCTAGCCCGGTCAAAGTGCAGGTTGGAGGCGCAGTCTGTTTCGTGATGGACGTGGAAAGATTTGAGCGGTTTTAACCTGGAGAATCAACATGGATGAAAAACAGCAGTTACTGGCATCACTCACGGAAGAGTTCCACCGCTGGGGACAGTTACTAGCAAATCTGAGTGAAGAACAGATTGTCGCTCCGAATTTCCGCTTTAATAGAACCGTGAAAGATATCGTCGCGCATCTTACCGCATGGCAGGCGCTTTCGATAGCAAGATTGCAAGCGGCGCTGCTTGAAAGAGAACCCGAGTTTCACCGATGGCCTCAAAGCCTTGACCCCGAATCGAAAACAGATTTAGAACGCATAAACGACTGGATTTACGATACTTACCTCGATCATAGCTGGGCGAACGTATTCCGGGATTGGAAAGAGGGTTATCTGCTATTCCTCGAGCTGGCAGAAGCAGTTCCCGAGAAGGATCTGTTTATTACAGGTCGATATTCCTGGCTGGGAAATTATCCGCTTTCAGAAGTTTTGATTGGATCATTCCAGCACCATCAAGAGCATTTTGAACCTGTTCAAGAGTGGTTTCTGAAGTATACTGATTGACAATTCCACTCCATTACTGTAAGATTACAGGTATGAACGCATGTTATCGCAGGTTTATTGCTTTTGGACTTATCCTCCTTCCCTATTCAACTATTTCGTGCTCCCACGCTCCTCCCACCTCCGTGCCCGCAGTACTCAGCCCGGAAAAACAGCTAGTAAATAGCATTGCGAAAAATCCTAATGACCCTTCTCCGCGTCTTAGCCTGGTTCCGATATATGCGGCGGCTGGCAATACACATTCTGCAATTCAGCAGGCAGAAATCGCGGGAAAGCTCGGTCCATTAAAGGAAGAGGATTTATTCTTTCTGCAGAACCTTCTTCGTTCCGTTGGCGAAGCGGAACTCGCATCGCAAGTTCTGGCCGCTGATAAATCAAGCTTCAGCTCCTCTCCTGAGTTTCGTCTGCAGTTAAGTCGAGCCTATCTCGATATAGGTGACTTTAACAGGGCGGGGCAAGCGCTTTTCCCACTTTTAAGCAGTCCTGACATGCTCTCCAATGATGAAAAAATAGAGGCATCACGCACACTGCTGATGGCAAATGATTTCGCCAAAGCCGCCATTTTAATTCCTAAATCTGATAACGATCCGGAAAATTTAGCCGTGATCGGTTTTGCCAATTCGCTTCAAGGCAGCTATAAAAACGCCATTAAAGCGCTTTCAAAATCTTGCAGACTGAATCCCCAGGATGCCTGGAACACGACACTTTTGGGCAATGCTGAACTGGCGGTCGGCGACAAGCAGGGTGCATACCTGTCGTTCCAGAAGGCGATCTTATTATCAAATCCACCTCCGATTGCACTCATCAATGCAGCAGAGTTAATGATTGAAAAAGGAGAGACACACGAAGCCTCCGACATACTTCGAAAAATTCCTTCAGAACTGCAGAAAGACCCCGCATTCTGGGAAGCCCAGGTCAAATTATCGCATGCCCTGAACCAGCCTATTGCTGCAGAGATTTCTCGCGGATATGCTGCCTTTTATAGCGGTGATCCATGGCTGGCTGAGTCGATATGGCAAAATATACTGCCGAAAGCAGCCGGAGAGGACTCCTCTGAACTGCATGCTGCTATTTTCAACAGCGCCTATCTGCGTCAGGACGCAGAAGTTTCCATGAAAATTATGAAGGATGCCGTGTTGAAGTGGCCGCAAAAACCCTACTTCGCACATAAACATGCCGAGCTGTATCTTGGTCAGAATATGCTGAAAGAGTCGCTTGCGGAAGCAGTGCGATATAAAAAACTTGCTGGTTCCAATGTAGGGTATGCAGAGGCAGAGCTTTTATGCAGTATTGCACTCGATTCAGGTAATCACGAACTGCTGGTTCAAAATGCTAAAATCGCCCGTGAACTCGCCCCATCAGCTCCAGAACCAATACTCCATCTGGCTGAGTGGCAGTTGAATCAAGGCCGGAGCAAGGAAAATCTGGAGGCTACTCTCAATCTCTATTTGGAGGCGATTAGTGTAGCTCCCAGGAGTGCGGAAGCCAGGGCGCGGGCAGGAATAGTTCTAAACGATCTTAATAGGCCGGAGGAGGCAGAAGAGCAGCTTCTAAAAGCGCTTTCTATTGATCCGAGAATTATGGATGGCACCGCAAATTTTACTCTGGCCCAGATATATCAAAAACAAGGACGATCAGCTGAAAGCCAGTATGAGCAGTCTGAGTACCAG
>JBBRDM010000115.1:0-17709 GCA_038203935.1 Chthonomonadales bacterium | reverse complement strand
CATTCTAGATGCTAAGGACATTCCTACAGGATCATTCCGTGCAGCCAATGGCGCTCCGATCGATGTAAAAGGGGTACCATCATTGAACGTGAATGTGTGGCAGTCGATCACGGTCATGTGGAAGGGTTTCACAACCTGGACGTTTTTACCGTTCAACGATGAGGTCTATGCACTTTCTCAGATCGAAAATATGAAGTTCAACTGGACGGACAAACGTGAGCTGAAATCTATCACAGATGTGATGACAGGCGAAGCGATACTGACATACTCTTATGATGCGAAAGGCTATCTGGCTGCCGTAACCGATGCCCACGATCGTTATATAAACTATGCCTTCGGTCCTCCTCCAGGCATCAAAACAGAATCGCCGTCACTTTTATTCGTCTCCATAATAAGAGGGGCAGAAGATAATGGTCCCCTCGATCTGCGATACGGTTTCGACTATACAGGCGAAGGAAAGAAGCCCTTGCTAAATCAGATCACCGTTCCAAGTCCGACTGGCAAGGGCACAGCCTCAGCATATATTCTGTATAATGAAAATAAAGTCGCTGCCCATATCGACGCCAATGGATTCCAGCGAGTCTACACCTATATAGCTGGACATACGAGAGTGGAAGTGAAGGATGCAGCCGGAGTAGTCACGCTATACTGGACACAGAACTTCGATGAAAAAGGCAGGAACATCGGTAAAACTGAAGCCCGATAAAATCCGACCATAATGATCATTACGAGGTAACTAAGCCTTCCTCGTATTCCACCGAGGAAGGAATCTCCATTACTGTTTGCGAACGGACACCATAGTTTTGCACGACAATCCGAAAATTCATATAACATCCGAAGGAGACAGTCATGTCGAGTATTTTAGGCCGAGCGGCCCTTCTGGTGGAGCCTGGCGCTCCCGCAATTATTGAGGACATAGAGATAGAATCACCCGGTCCTGGCGAAGTAATGATTCAGCTGGCCGCCAGTGGTGTCTGCCATACCGACCTGACCATAAAAAATCTCAAAGGCAATGGTATGCCTTTCCCAATCGTGTTAGGGCATGAAGGCTCGGGCTGGGTGGAACAGGTTGGCGAAGGGGTGACTCATCTGCAGAAGGGAGATCCTGTTGTCATTGCGTACCGAGCGCCATGCGAACAGTGTCCGGCTTGTCGCAGAGGGGATCCCCGGCATTGTTATGCGGCACTCAAACCCAAACAGCGCATCCGGCGTAAGAAAGACGGTGCGCTCTGCTCACAGGTGCTGCGCTGCGGCACATTTAGCACCCATACTGTGGTTCACAGCAAAGCTGCCATCAAGATGCCGAAAGAGATGCCGCTCGAAAAAGCCTGCCTCATCGCCTGCGGGGTCGTCACCGGCGTCGGGGCAACTTCGAACACTACACAGGTCTGGCCAGGAGCACGGGTTGCGGTTATCGGCTGTGGAGGAGTGGGATTGAGCGTGATCCAGGGGGCCCGACTCGCCCATGCCAGCATGATTATAGCGGTCGATGTTAATCCGACGAAACTTACCTGGGCCAAACAGTATGGCGCTACCCATGTGGTGAATGCAAAAGATGGCGACCCGGTAGCAGCAGTACGCGCGCTGACAGAAGATGGATGGGATGGTGGTGTAGAGTTTTCGTATGAGGCTACAGGCATTCCCGCCTGCATCGAGCAGGCAGTGAAGATGCTCTCGTACAATGGCACCGCAACCACCATCGGATTCCCCGCTGCCCAGGACAGCGTGAATTTAAATCTCGGCGATATGTCTACCGGAGTATATTGGAACAAAGCCGGTCTGCGCGTATGCCATGCGGGCGATACACTCCCATCGCACGATTTCCCACTGCTCGCGCAATACTATTTGAATGGACAGCTTAATCTCGACGGAATGGTCACACGAGAGATCACCCTTAATGATGTTGAAGCTGCATTCCACGAAATGGAAACTGGTGACGTTATCCGATCCGTAATAAGACTATAAAGATGCAGCCTCGCTGCAAACTTCTGCGTTGAAATGAATTTGTGAATACTATCCAGGATCAAATATGCTGAATATCTTTAGTAGATTAAACGGGTGCAAATTTATGTGGTAATTGCGATTCGCAGTGTAAACTGTCTCGTGTTTATAAGGCAATTTGAATTCTCGGCATATACACTATAGACATGCCTCTGCTGCCCGACGAGAATGAGAGAAGGACAAAGCTATGCTGGTAAAACAGTCTGTTACACTTGTGCTTCAAACTGCCGATCGTACTCGGAAAGCACGAGTGACGCTGCCTCGCAAAATGCAGATTTCTGATATTGTCAAGACAAGCCGTAAACGCTGGTCATTAGGTTTCGGAGTAAACTATCAGATCGCCAATATGAACACGGGGCGGCAGCTGCATCCGGATGAGTCGCTTTCGATTGAAAATGTTCAGGATGGAGATACACTTGTTCTCCAGCCAATGCCGACACATGGATGAATCGGACGCTTAAATGCTCAATGCCAGACAACTCAGGCTTCAGGCAGATTATGAAGGCGCAGCCGCGCTCTCTAAGGGCAGCAATGGCACAATCATAATCGAAACTACAAAAGGACGCCCGGCGGAGGAGTACGAAATTGTATACCGATGCCGAAGTATTGAGCGGCTCGATAATGGCAAACCGATTTATCGCGATTGGCATCGAGTTAAGATAGTGCTTCCGGCAAAATATCCAATTCCTACCTCTCCGCCGCGTGTATCCATGCGGACTCCCCTATTCCACCCCCATGTGTATAAAAATATGGAAGTGTGCATGGGGAGCTGGAAAACCAGTGAATATCTGGAAGATTTTCTGCTTCGGCTCGGCGCTTTGATCCAGTATGACCGGCGATTTCTAAATGTTCATGATCCAGCAAATGAAGAAGCGGTGTACTGGTCGAAAAACAATTTGATATTACTTCCCACAGACTATCAGACTTTCGGAATGGTACCCGTAACGGAAGAGGATCCTCAAGAATTAGAAGTTCCTCAGGAATGGCTTGATATCTCCGATCCCAATTAAGGAAAGGCAGAGATGTGATTTCTAATACAGGCATCTCAGTTCTTTGCGTTTGTATTAGCGCTGCAGCACTGGTCTGCCGGGCTGCGATAGGTAAGCGTAAGCCGAAACAGTTCTCTCAGCCTGTGCTGATAGACGAATCTCCCCTCGACATTCCTGAAACAGCATATTTTACACGCCTTGCATCCCCTATTTCTGCCGTCCCCAAAGCAACTAGGCACACCTCCCAGACCGAAATAGAATGGGAAGATCTGAACGAAGCGTACCTTCCTCAGCCAATAAAAACTGCGGATTTCTGCGACTTGCACCACCTGCCAAAAAATATTGAAATTGCTGAGAAAGAACCGTTCGTGCTGATCGACAAAAGCGTTTTCGAGCGTATTCAATTGCACCTTAAATCCGACATCAGCGTAGAAAAAGGAGGCCTGCTTATAGGCAAAGCTTTCCTGGATGAACAGGCTTCGCGATTCCTTCTGACTATTCATGACGCATTCGAAGCACACGCTGGATTGGAAACCAGTTCCACTTTGAGCTATACCACCTCGACATGGGAAGAAATAATCCCACTCATCCAGCATTTACCGCACGACCAGACAATATTGGGATCGTATCATTCTCATCCTGGCATGGGAGTATTTCTCTCCTCGATCGATATGGAAACGCAGACCGAAATATTCAATGCAGATTGGCAAATCGCGATGGTGGTTGATCCTATTACAAACGAAGTAGGGTTTTTTATGGGCAGGGAGGGCATTAATTGCGAACGGTGGGAGCTATGGGAGGGCAGCAGTGAGAAATGATATTCTAGTGTCCGATGGAAGATGTTTCCGTTGGATTTAGATTATCACTCCACTCTTTATTTTTCAACGAACGTGCATGGGCTGCCTGCAAAGCAAGCTGAACCTCAACGTCATCCTGAAATGGTTCATCTTCCGATTCGTATTCAATCGCAACAATTCGGTGTGCGTAGATACAGCCTACCAGCGCAGTAATTCCAGTAACAATCAGCACAATAGACTGCCAGGATCCATGCCAACTATACGTAATTAACCCGTAGCCAGTAAAATAGAGCGATGCGGCTCCAAAATAGCAGCGGCGCGCCCAGATTGTGCCTGGTTTGACTGTCTCAGCAATGGCAGCAATAGCAGCTAATATCGCAACGATAATAAGACCCACCGGACGAATCTGCTCTACAAAATCATAATCCATATTCGGGGGAAGATGCTGGTTTCGGAAAAACATAACATCTCGCAGCGCTAAAAAAGAAACTCCGTAACATAGGATGCTGACCAGCATGGTACGAATTCGAGGATGCAGCAGAGAGGAAAGCAAAAGGCAGATGACCATGGGCAGCACAGATTCACGCCCTTTTACCAAGGGCGTCAAATAAGGCTCCAAAAAAACTGCACACAGCGCGATTATTGGAGGAAAAAAAGCCAAAACCGATTTTTTGGGCTGCGACAACACTGTACGACTCCAGACATCCTTTGGCACAAAACTTCGTCGGTTTAATACCTTTTATAATATACCGCTAATTGCATCAAATAGTGATCGTAATTGCATTTAATATTTCAAAAAATTTTGTAATACTGTATTTATAACGAACTAATTGTTCCCCGTGCTATAATAAAAGTTCATCCAGCGTAATTTAGTTCCGTCGAAAGTTAGGAGAAATGGCCTCGTGATTATCATTCTTGACCCTGCCGCTACTTTGGCTCAGCGTGATGAGCTAACTGCTGATCTTAAAAGCCGTGGGTATGGAATTCACCTCTCGGAGGGAGTGGAGCGTACGATTGTTGGCGTTATCGGCGCGATCGAGCAGGATAAAAGCAGTCTGGTAGAGCAGTTTGAAGCGCTTCCCTATGTAGAGCGTGTCATTCCGATTCTGAAACCCTATAAGCTGGTAGGAAAAGCGTTCAAGCCGGAAGGAACGGTTATCAATGTTCGCGGAGTGCAGATCGGCGGCGGCGCGCTCTGTGTCATGGCCGGTCCGTGCACTGTGGAATCGCCAGAAATGCTTTTCGACACGGCGGATTTCGTGAAATCTGCTGGAGGACACATTCTGCGCGGTGGCGCGTTCAAGCCGAGTACCTCTCCTTATTCTTTTCACGGTATGGGTGAAGCCGGCCTGAAACTGTTGGCAGAAGCGAGAGATAGAACGGGTCTTCCCATTATCACAGAAGTTATGGATACGCGCGATGTTGAGCTTGTGGGAAAATACGCCGACATATTCCAGATCGGCACCCGAAATATGGCGAACTACTCGCTCCTGCGCGAAGTAGGTGCGGCTCGCAAACCAGTCATGCTCAAGCGAGGCTGGGCCAGCACCATCGAAGAGTGGCTGCAGGCAGCCGAATATATCGCCAGCCAGGGGAACTACGAGATCATACTCTGCGAGCGCGGCATTCGCACGTTCGAAACTTATACACGAAATACTTTCGATATCAATGCGATTCCTGCTGTCAAAGAGCTGTCTCACCTGCCTATTTTCGCCGATCCATCACATGCCACCGGGCGAAGGAGCCTGGTAAATGCTGTCAGCAGAGGAGCAGTTGCGACCGGCGCAGATGGCTTGATTCTGGAGACTCATCCGAATCCTGAGAAGTCTGTAAAAGACGGTGCACAGTCGCTCACTTTTGAGCAGTTCGGGCAGCTTATGAAAGACATCAAACCTATTGCTGAGGCGGTTGGAAAATCACTGTGAACAGCGGTTTTGTAGATTCGGACTTTGAGCCTGCGTCTGTCCCCTCCCTTTCAAAAAGCACAAAAATATTTAATCAAATTGCCATCATCGGCGTTGGATTAATGGGGGGATCTCTGGGTATGGCCGTGCTGGAGCGCGGCCTTGCAGACTCGGTGATTGGATTTGGAAGAAACGAGGAAAGTCTTAATCGGGCCGTCGAAAGAAAAGCTGTCTCTTCCTGGAGTTTAAACTATTCTGATCTTGCTAGTGCTGACCTCATAGTAATCTGCGTACCAGTGGGCTCTATTCCTGCCGTTCTGAGGAGCATTCAGCCTTTTACGACCAAGAATGCATTGATAACAGATATGGGCAGCACCAAACAGTCTATTATGCTTGAAGGTGATCGCCTATTTGGCTTCCGATTTGTTGGCAGCCATCCTATGGCGGGTTCTGAACTCAGCGGAATCGATGCGGCCCGAAGCGATCTGTTCGTAAATGCAGCATGGGCTGTGGTGGGAAGCGAAAGAGATAACGACCGTAGTGAACCTGAAATAGCACGCATGATTCAGTTCGCTGCAGCACTTGGCTCCCGGCCCATTCGACTTAACGCTTCAGATCATGACAGCCTCGTCGCCCTCGTGAGCCACCTCCCGCACCTCTTATCCTTCTCGTTTGCTAAAACAGTGGCAGATGCGAGTGATCCTAAGCTCGCGAAGCAGCTGAGCGCCGGAAGTTACAAAGACATTATGCGAGTTGCAGCTTCCGATCCCGAACTATGGAGAGATATATTTATTGATACTCGCACTGCGTTAATAGATATTCTCACGAAATTTGAACAGAATGCACAACTGTTGAGGCGATTGATTGAACAGGAAAAATCGGAGGATATTTTGAACTTCATTCAGATTGCGGCGGCTAGCGCTTCTTCCTAATCAAGCTCATTATCGCTTCCGCCAGTCTTGTTGAATCGTGGCGAACAACATCCGTCTGATTTATAAAATTACCCCGGATCGGCCGGTATCCTTCTTTTTTTATCCTATCGATATCCGGCTCCACTAATTCTGAGCCGGTTTTTTCATATTTGGATAACAGTTCCTGATTGGGCTCTCCAGTATTCACTAACACATAATCGAACACACGCTGGCGCGCATGATTTTCCAGAGCTCGGATGTGATCGAATGCAGAAAATCCGTCTGTCTCGCCTGGCTGCGTCATCACATTGCAAACATAAACTTTAACGGCATCGGATCGATGGAGCGCTTCCGGAATTCCTTTTATGAGCAGGTTTGGAATAATACTCGTAAAAACGCTGCCTGGCCCCAGTACAATAACATCGGCATTCTGAATCGCTTTCAAAACATCTTCAATCGGACCCGCATTGGCTGGAGATAAGCTTACTCGTTTTATTCGCTGCGGCGAGCTGGCAATAGCTGTTTCGCCATCCATTATGGTGCCGTCCTCCATCTCTCCGCGCAGCGAGACATGTAATACAGTGGATGGAAGCACCCTGCCTCGAATATTTAAAACTCTGCTGGTTTCCTGCACTCCTCGTTTGAAATCGCCATCGTAGATGGCGCACATAGCAGCAATCAGCAGATTTCCAAATGCATGGTCACGCAGTCCCTCACCGAAACTGTTTCCTTCCCGCCGGGCCTGGGGCGGAGGTTCGAGTTCCGCAACCGCAATTCCCGTGGAGGAATCGAGAACGGAAAGCTTGGTAATTTCCGCAGCCTTCACCTTTTGAACACTGTCACGGAATCTGTATTGAAACAGCTCCGTCATCTGGGGTTCTGCATCTGCCAGGGCAACCAGACAGTTTCTAATATCGCCAGGGGGCAATATATTCAGCTGTTTTTGTAATTTCCCAGAAGATCCGCCATCATCGGTCACGGTAACAATGGCAGTGATATTATGAGAGTAGCGTTTCAATCCACGGAGCATTGTGGAAAGGCCCGTACCACCGCCAATCACCACAATTCTTCTTCCTTTGGATAGCCGGCGGCGTTCATAGATAACGTCGACCAGGTCGCCATGTTCCAATTCGGGATCCAGGACGCTGGTAAGTGATAGGATGAGGCGCGCCAGAGCAGCTATTCCAATTGCCGATCCAATTGCAGACAACGCCAGACCCAGAAGTCGAGGTCTGATCAGCTGCTGTGTACGCAGAATAATCCAATTAGAAAACTGCACAACAAAGGGAGAACTGTCAGTCGGATGTGACTGAATTGTAACCCCAATCCCTATCAAGAAAATCAAAAGTCCTATAAATCCCAGAAACAGCCAGCGTTTAATTAGAAGTCCGGGATATAACCATTTCATCGCCGTATTGAAAGGATTCATCGAATCTTTTCCCCCATCGAAACGTTGGAGGATCCGTTGTATAACTCAGCCTTTCTCAATGAGGCTTCGTTTATCTCCAAATCGCGATGCCTCACCTGAGATTTAAATCCTTTTTCTTCTATGCGTAAAGCAAGCTGCTCCGCAAGCGCTACAGAACGATGTTTGCCTCCCGTGCAGCCAATAGCGATATTGAGATAGGCTTTCCCTTCCTCGCGGTATTGAGGAAGCGTGAAGAGAATCAAATCCTCCATTTTCTGCTGCAGTTCTTTCGTTCGCGAATCTGCCTGGACATATGCTAAAACTTCAGGATCACGTCCATCTTTTCCCTTTAGTTCAGGAACGTAGTGCGGATTCGCTAGGAATCGAACATCAAATACAAGATCGGCTTCCATCGGTATCCCGTACTTAAAACCGAAAGAGATAATCGAAATCAGAAGTACCGGCCTGGTCTCCATGGAATACATTTCGCCCAGCGTATCTCTAAAAGCGAGAGGGCCGGTCGAGCTGGTATCCAATATGCCATCTGCGATTGACCGTGCCTCAAGGAGCAGCTCCCTCTCCTTCTGAATTGCGTCCAATATGCTGCTGTGTACCGCTTCTGCGAGTACCCCTCGATGTAAAGGGTGAGGCCGGCGTGTCTCCTTATATCTCTGCACCAGGCTCTCATTGGAAGCATCCAAAAACAGCATTTCCACACTCTTGCTTTTAGATTTCAAATTGCTGAAGACGGAAGGAAGCTCCACAAGATTACTTCCACCCCTCGAATCGCATACGACAGCACATCGAGAGATTCCCTCTTTCTCACAAAAATCAAAGAGCTCAGGCAGCAGTGTTGGAGGCAGATTATCCACCGTATAACAGCCCGCATCCTCGAGTGTGTGCAGTGCCAGTGTTTTCCCTGCCCCGGATAAGCCAGTGATAACTACAAATCTCATAGAGACAAAATCCAATCTTCCAAACAACTGAGTATATGATCGAAATATGTTTTATTGTACCGCCTATTTTCACGCTCTCATGTTTATTGCATTTCAAAGGTCCTGCGAAAGAAATCTGTGAATGACCTTTTTGATAACTTCTGGTTGAAGGAACCAACACACTTTATAGCCAATATGAATATACTTCTTTTGAGAGGATAGTGATAGTGAGCGATTTAAGACAACAGATATTAATTTTACATCTAGACAGCCCGGATCTGGATTCTTCGGTTATTGCCTGGGCGATGTTCGACGGAGCATTGCCGGCGGATGCTCTGCAGATGCAGGCAGGGGATCAAGATACACCTCCGTATCGATCTGTCCTGGATGCAATGCGAAATGGCTGGTTTGTATTTCAGATATGCCATCTTCCCCGCTATATTCGCGGGCAGGAACATGAGGTGGGTCACCTGCCTTATGAATTTGCGCTTGAGAGAAGGGTGCCGGCAAATGTCTAAAGTTGAAAAGAAATATCTGATGACCGCCGAGCAGATGGCACATTTCGTTGTGGACGGATTCTTGATGTTTGACGGCCTCGTTCCTGAAGAGCTGAATAGAGCAGTCTATGAGGATCAGAAGGCAGGCAAGGGCTACTGGCATGTATCCGATTCCATAAAAGAGGTTTTTGAACTGCCACAGATCAAAGGTATCCTCCAGAGTCTGGTAGGTGAAAACCCGGTTTATGATCATTCCGCGCTGCATGTAGTGGGTGCAAATCAGAAGACTGCCCAGTTTTGGCACTCAGATTCTATTATTGATGCGCGGCCTTTTGCATTTGATATTCAAGCGATGTATTTTTCTCACGACTGCCCGAAAGAGATGGGGCCCACCATCATTCTGCCTGGCTCCCATCTGCGCAGGGTCAGCAATATGAGCATTGCACGCTACAAGAACATCACCGGTCAGATGCAGCTGGCGGGGAAAGCGGGCACCATCGCATTCCTTCATCAGGCGCTCTGGCATGGAGCTCAGCCAAATTATACCAATGAGACTCGGTATATGTTCAAACTCCGATTGCGAACAGGCGAACCTCAGCACGGCCTATTCAATATGGATGGTTATAAAAGCGATGAAGTTTCGCGCATCGTAAACAGTTTCAGCCATCGATGGCAGGGCGAAGAGGGCCGCGCAGAAAATGTCGAGCGTTCAAAACTGTGGCGATATCTGTGCGGGGACGATACCGTAGACACATCATTTGAAGGTGTCCTCACGAGAATGCATATCTGATGGACTGGTATCTTGCATATTAAATTGCAGAGAAAAGAGCAGTATGATCTCTTTCAGAATCTGGGCGCTGCTTTCAGCAGTATTTGCAGGTTTGACAGCAATCCTTGCAAAAAAAGGTGTTGAAGGCGTTCCTTCCAACCTTGCGGTCGCGATAAGGGTAGCTGTGGTTCTTGTTTTCGCCACCATAATCGCGGCTGCAACGCGTCAGACAAAAATCAGTGGTTTAAGCAGCCGCACCTGGCTATTTCTTATTCTATCTGGAATAGCAACCGGTGCCTCCTGGTTATGCTATTTCAAGGCGCTGCAGCTTGGTCCCGTTTCCAAAGTAGCTCCTATTGATAAACTGAGTTTTGTGCTGGCGATGGCTTTGGGAGTATTGGTTCTCGGGGAGAAACCATCAGCGAATCTGATCATTGGGGCTATATTAATCGTGACGGGTGTCCTTTTTACGCTTCGCTAGATAATAATAAGCTTCGTTAAATCTAAATATCAATCTGGCTCATGACGTAATTTCTCGGTCGATCTCCAATAAGAATCTGCAGCAAACGGAACTATTCAGGATTGATCCTACAACGCCTGGAAAGGCAAATATCGATTTAATTGCCTGCTAATCCTACTCTTTATAATGCTGAACATTCTTTTCACCCTTGAAACCTTAATACAGCTGTAAGTACTGCGAATAAATCATTTCACCGACACTTCAGCAGAAGTAATAAATCTTGACAGGATCGTTCAATTCACGTATGATTGCTCTTAGCAGTAAGGCTTATTGTATCTGCTGCGTGAAGGTGTGGACAGGGAACGCACAGTTTGTAGACGGAAGGAAAAGTTCAGATGAGACAAAGGAGACATTTCTGATGATTAAAGTACAAGGGAAATTACACAGCATCGCATTTTTCGGATTAATGGGAACCGTATTGAGCGGACAGGCGCATGCATTGCCAAGTATCATACCCTTCTCAATTTCCGGCCCGGGTATCAGCGCAAATGGTTCCCTTACGGGGGATTTCGTGACGCTTAGTGGTTTTGGGGATACCGTTTTCGTCGTGACAGGAGCGAGCGGTACCTATTCCGATTCGACGGATGGAATTTCGGGTACAATTTCCGGGATATTGCCGAGTAAAACCTACACCTCCGTACCTAAAAACTCTAACCATGATAGCGTGGACGCCGTCGGCACTCCATTTCCACCAGCCTCGTACGATAATATCATCTATCCCAACGGTGATTCTCCCGTAGTTTGCGACCCTGCATTCTATCCTTTTTTCGGCGGCCAGCTCGATATCTATGGTCTTATGTTAACTCTGGATCTGCAGGGTGGCGGTCAGGGATTAGTAAACGTGTGGAGCAATGGCAATTTGAACGATCCTTCGAATCCTATCGGAGTGGACTATGGGGTTTCAGATGGTACACAATCCAATGTGAACGGAAATCCTTTTTTCACAGCCGAAAACTATGTGGGAGATACAGGATCTTATCCCAACTACTCACCGAGCGGAGTCAAATTTTCGACCGTTCCCGAACCTTCATCCTTGCTGTTCATAGGTTCTGGATTAGTATCCCTACCTCTGCTGCGGTTACGGGGAAAAATCGCGCTTAACTGCATTCTAGTAGTTCCAATAATAGCTAAAATATAACAGTTCGATGATAGTGTATGCAATTCTGAAAGAAAAATCCTTACAGCATTTTTCGACGCTTCATCGAGCTGTTAATATTTGGTAAATCAGTAATTTTTTTTCGAAATATTGACTCTACATACTGGTGGATTGTACCAAACCGTGGTTTATGAATATAGGACCCACAAATAACTTAAAATTTGTTTTGACTATTCCACCACTCTAATATCAGTATTTCAGCCTGCGATTTATCACCTTCTGTAAGCCTGCCTTCGATAATTTCGTTCGTAAGAAACTCTTTAGCCTCTCTAAGGTGCGGCCCTGGCTGAACTCCCAGAATTTCCATTATTTCGCTGCCGTCCAGTGGACTTTCGATCTGGGCTATGTTTGATGTCTCATTCAGAGAATCGATACGGCTGCGCAGACCCGATAAATCAGCTATCATGCCTTCCTCTATATTCGAGGCGGCTATGTCACACCTGGCAAGCTCGAACAGATCGTTCAAATAGTCGCCGGCATCTCGTATCAGGCGTTTCACTGGTGGATCCGCCCATTGTGACTTATACTCGCCTAACCGCATGTGTTTCTCTACCAGAGCAGAAACATCACGAATCTCCTCGTTTTTAAACCGAAGATGATTCATCATTGTACGAGCAATACGTGCTCCTTCTGCTGGATGGCCATAGAAATGTACTCCACGATCATCTACTGTCCGTGTAGTTGGCTTTCCTACATCGTGCCAGAGCAGCCCTAGGCGCAGTTCCAAAGAAGCATCTTCCGGCAGATTTTCCATAGCGGTAAGAGTGTGGTTCCAGACATCGTACAGATGCCAGCTTCCCTGTAAACAACCCACCATGGGCAGCATCTCAGGAAGGAACTGATCCAGCAGGCCCGACGTTCTGAGCAGTTCCATCCCAATTCTGATTTGCGATCCCGGCAGCAGCATAATTTTGATAAATTCATCACGAATTCGCTCATGAGCAATCGCGGGAGGTTTCAGGCGTTGGGCTTCCTCGATAACTGCATTCCAGGTTTCTTTTTCAATAACAAATCCCAGCTTGGCTGCAAACCGGACGGCGCGCAGCATTCTCAGGGGATCATCAAAAAAAGTGATACGCGGCTCCTTGGGAGTTCGTATCAAGCCAGCCTGGAGATCGCTGTATGCTCTGCCGGTAATATCGAGTTTTTCCCCTGTGTGAAGATTTTCAAGCAGCGTGTTAATGGTAAAATCACGCCGAAAAGCGTCGTCATGCAGAGAACCTTGTATTACGTCCGGCTTGCGCGAATCCGGAATGTAGCTCTCTGCCCGCGCAGAAACAAGCTCCACTGGAAATCCAATTTCATCCGAACTATCCGAACGAATATGCACCATGGCAGTGCCAAAACGAGGATATAGTACCGGGTAGTGCGCTGAGCATCCCAGATCGTGGAGAAACATTGCCAGTTTAACGGCATCGCCTTCCAATACCAGATCAAGATCGTTGGCTGCTGGCAGATTCAAAAACATATCTCGCAGCAGTCCGCCTACGAGATATAGCTTTCCATCGTACTGCGTGCCTGAAGTGACTGCACGAAGCCTGCTTATAACTTTTTGCAGCGATGATTCTGATGTAGGAATTTTACTTTCAGCCATGAAGTTCCAGTCGCAATTCTTCAAGAAAAACACGTGCGGTTCCCAATTTTCCCACCACAATCCCAGCGCATAAATTCGCGAGTTTTGCAGCAGTTTGTATGTCTGCGCCTGCAGCAAGCGCCAGCGCGAGCGTACTCACTACCGTGTCACCAGCCCCGGTAACATCGTAAACATTTTTAGCAACTGTTGGAAGATGGAAAGGCTCTTCGGTATTACTGAAAAGCGACATTCCCTGCGCTCCACGTGTAAGAAGCAGGCGCTCAATACCAGTCGAATTTAATAGTGAGGCGCTGACCTCCAGAATATCAGTATCTGTGTGTATTTCGTGCCTGGCTGCCCGTTCTGCTTCTGCCAGATTTGGTGTAATGACACTGGCCCCTCTATATTTCGAAAAATCTGAGCCTTTCGGGTCCACTATAACGGGTTTCTCCCACTCTCGGGCTTTGCAGATAATCTTTTGTGCCAGACTGTTCGAAACGACACCTTTATCATAATCCGACAGGATACATGCACCTGCTTCCGGAAGATGCAGTTCGAACCAGGCCATTATATCCCGTTCCAACTCTTCGGATAGAGGCAATTTCGATTCTTGATCCACGCGAGCAATCTGCTGGGAATGCGCTATTATTCGCATTTTTGAGGTGGTTGGCCGACCGCTGTCTGCCTGAAGACCCTCTGCCGAGACACCATTTTCTGTTAAAACGGCACGGAAATTATCCGCTGCTTCATCGGCTCCGACCACTCCGGAAAGATTCGCCGAACCACCAAGCGCCGCTACATTAGAAGCGACATTGGCGGCTCCCCCGGGAGCATGCGTTCGGCTGCGAGCTTCTACAATCGGCACGGGAGCCTCAGGAGATATTCTGCGGACATCGCCCCAGATGTAAGTATCCAGCATTACATCTCCGACGATAAGTATTTTCTGAAACGGGAATTTCGAAATAATCGCATCAAAATCTAAAACCATGCATCCTCACTTTAATGATTGCAGCATCTCTGCAGGCGAAGGAGCGCCCCGCTTAGCGAACAGAATCTTCCCATCGGTTCCTATCACATAAACAGAACGTTGTATAATCCCGAAAAATCCTTTGCATCCGTAATCAGAGGCGATTTTCTTACCACTGTCTACAAGCAGTGGAAATGGCAGATGCTGTTTCTGCTTGAAATGTGCATGCCGTGCTTTATCAGCAGGATTAACACCGAATACTCTCATTCCAGCGGCTTGCAGGGCACTCCAGTTATCTCTAATTGCACAGAGTTGAGCGGTGCATCCCGGGGTTTCATCCATGGGGTAAAAAACGAGAACAACCGGTCCAGATTTGCAGATTTCCTTCAGATTTATCATCTCTCCGTCGCTCGTTGCTGCGGAAAAATCTGGAGCATAAGAACCTACCGGCAAGAGTACGCCGCTGCCCATTGGTATTTTCTCCTCAACTGCTGCGTACACAACAGTCAGTATAAAAAGCATTATAATGCAGATGATAACACGCTTTTGATTTCTCATATACACATCTCAGCGGCTCGGAATCAGAACTTATTCTTACAGGAAAACAGTATACAACAGGAAGCCGGTAAAATGCTAAGTATCTGCCTGGGAAATATGATACAATAGCATTCTACTGAAATTAATTCACTCTCAGGAGATTAAATCTTGGATGAAATTGAACTTTTCGATATCACCATCATAGGAGCAGGCCCGGTAGGACTCTTCGGAGCTTTCTATGCCGGTCTGCGGCAGATGAAAACAAAAATCATCGACAGTCTAGCAGAATTAGGCGGACAATTAACGGCGCTTTACCCCGAAAAATATGTTTTCGATATGCCTGGCTTCCCTAAAATACTTGCTCGTGACCTGGCAAAAGGGATGGCGGATCAGGGAACGCGTTTCAAGCCTGCCATCTGTCTCGAAGAAAAAATACTCGAACTGAAGCATGAATCAGACGGAACTATCACACTGACGACCCAGAGGGGAGTGCATCGTACTAAAACACTCGTTATTGCAACTGGAGCGGGGGCTTTTACTCCGACTAAGCTGCAAGCTCCCGGCCTGGAAGAATTTGAAGAAGCGGGTGTACACTATTTTGTGCGAGATAAGGAACAGTTTGCCGGCAAGCGTCTATTAATAGTTGGAGGAGGCGATTCAGCCCTCGATTGGGCAATGAATTTGGAGCCGCTCGCAAAAAATATCACGCTCATACACCGGAGGGATGTTTTTCGAGCACATGAAGATTCTATCGATTGGCTGCTGAATAGATCTCGAGTAGATGTTATGCTGTGGCATGAACTTGCAAAGACGGAAGGCGATACTTTTGTTCGAACAGCAACTTTATATAATAATAAGACTAAAGAAGAAAGAGCTATAGAAATCGACGCCGTGCTGCTGAACCTTGGCTTCAAAGCGGATATCGGGCCGATACGTAACTGGGGGCTGAAACTCGAAGGAAAAGAAGATATCGCAGTCAATAATTTCATGGAAACGAATCTGCCCGGTGTTTACGCGGCGGGAGATATATGTATCTACCCGGGGAAATTAAAACTAATTGCAACCGGAGTCGGAGAGATTTGTGTGGCTGTGAATGGTGCAAAAACTCATGTTGATCCGGCTTCAAAACTCTTCCCGGGCCATAGCAGCAACATGGATCTGTAATTATACTGCCAGGTATAGGGACTGGTTTAATACAGTATAATACAGGGTTTTGTCCTGAAACACTTTTCTCAAGTCGGAATTATTATTGATCTAAAGCGGCCCTCAATATTTTTAAAATGGGATATTCTTTAGTATTACGCTCTTAAGTGTTTCGATTGCCAACTGAGACTTCGACTGAGAACTCAACCTCTCTCCGCGCGAGAAGAGCAATATTAAGGTATAATGGTAATCGGAAACAATCAAGGAGATATTTAGTTTTAATGAGCCCACCCGAATCGATTAAAGATGGGGCTGAAAGCCTCAATATTGGCGCGACCGCCGCGCAGCCACAAGAGGCAGAAGGCGTACCTGTGATCGCAAAGAAGAAAACTACTAGTAAAGCCAAAACCGTAGAGAGGGAAACCGCCATCGCTTTAGAAGGCGCTGCTGAGACCTCGCCGCCTGCAAAAGCAATCAAATCGAAGACTACCGACAAGGTTGAAATCAGTGCAAAAGCACCTGAAGTGTCCGAAACACCTGCGCCCAAAGCGATCGAAACACCTGCACCTAAAGTGATCGAGGTTCCAGCGGTAGCAGAAGAAGAACCAGCAGCCATCGCCGCGCCATTCCGAGCCCTTGGATTAAGTGACGCTGTAATGCGAGCGGTTGTCGAAGCCGGCTTCGAATCACCTACACCAATTCAGGAGCAGTCTATCCCAATTCTGCTAAAGCGCAGCGATCTCATTGGTCAGGCACAGACAGGTACGGGTAAAACTGCAGCATTCGCGCTTCCAATGGCCGAACTGTTGGATTCTTCTAAACAGCACACGCAGGCGATTATTCTGCTCCCCACTCGTGAGCTATGTATTCAGGTCGCACAGGAAATGCATAACCTGAGTAAGTACAGCCGACTGAAAATTGTGCCTGTGTACGGCGGCCAGCCTATCGACAGACAGTTTAGATCGTTAATGAATGGACCGCAAATCGTAGTCGGAACTCCTGGCCGCGTACTGGATCACCTTCGACGTGGCACTTTGAACCTCTCACAAATTCAGATGGTTGTCCTGGATGAAGCGGACGAAATGCTGAATATGGGATTTCTTGAGGATGTCGAAGAAATCCTAAAATCCGCACCAGCCGAACGTCAGACGGCCCTTTTCTCTGCAACTATGCCTCCGCGAATTGCGGCGCTTGCGCGCACTTATCTGAAAAATGCTCAGCGAGTAACGATCGAAAGTAAGCGCAGAACTGTTGATCAAATTACTCAAAAATACTACGAAGTCATTCCATCACAAAAAGTAGAAGCGCTCGCGAGAATTCTTGATATGGAATCACCGGGAAGCGCCATACTTTTCTGCAGAACTCGCCGAGAAGTGGACGATCTGGGTGAGGCGCTTCAATCGAGGGGATTTGAGGCAGAAACGCTGCATGGCGAAATGAACCAGGCTTCAAGAGATCGTGTTATGAATCGGTTCAGAGCTGGCCAGGTTGATCTTCTCATTGCGACGGACGTGGCTGCGAGAGGACTTGATATCGACCAGATTACCCATGTAATCAACTACGATATTCCCTGGGATGTGGAAAGTTATATCCACCGTATCG
>JBBRDM010000114.1:0-17896 GCA_038203935.1 Chthonomonadales bacterium | reverse complement strand
GCAGATCTCCTAGGACCACCCGGATCGCTTCTCGGGATAGATGTCTTACTTGCATGCCCATCAAGATATCCTACATTGCTTTTGTAGTCTGGGTGAGGACGCGAATCATGCAGAATGATGGTCTCTTGAGGAGATTGTATGGAAGAGACTGACATGCTGCTTAATCCTGGAATCGGTGCGAAAGGCTGCTGAGTTATCGGGCAGAATACAAAATCCGGACTGACCATGTAGGAGGAGATTGCAGCATCGAATTCATTCGTCGAATGCATCGGCGGCAGTACTTCATCGTAATCCTGTGTATACAACAGTGTTGCCCTCAGTGTCTGCCTCAAGAATCTGAGGCAATCTGCATCGTTTACAACAAGTTGATTATATCCTGGATGGACTGTTGCTCCACTTAGGTAAGAGATGGTTTTCTGTCCATCAGGATGACCCGCAGCATCCGACATTAACCAATAGTGATTCAAATTGCCAAAGGTGGCTAGCGACCTATTGCTCAAGGAACTATTGAAGAGAAATTGAATATTTGTCTCGGGGCAGATAAACTTTGAATCGAATCTTAAGTAAGAATGCAGTAGTGATATCGTTTGATTTGCGTTATTCATATTGGGAAGGATTTCGTCGAAATCCTGGGCGTATAACAAAATAGCTTGTGCATCCGATGATTGATAGCCTACGCATAACTGAGTTTTATTGCTGGTTTGATAGTTCGGCCAGTCCTTTCGAAATACATGGAAATCTAAAAAAGCTGTGGTGCTGATGTTATCATTTGGATGAGAAGTTCCATCCTGGAGCAGCCAGATGTTTGCTATGTCAGAATATTGTGCTAAATTTGTCCCACTGAGAGAGCTATTGTATTGATAGCTATATCCCGTGACAGGGCAGGTAAAGATGCTGTTATTTTGTACATAGTTTGATAAGGCCGATTGAGTCTGCAGCGCATTGGTTAAAGGCGGCAAATTTCCATCGTAATCCTGTGTGTATAGTCTTATTCCTTGCGCAAGTGTATATACATTGCTCACACAATTTTGCGTTGGATCCCCTAAAGATGCGCCGCCATGCAGGACATGCCCATCAACATAAGCAATCGAAATCAGTCCATCCGGGTGTGTGGCGGCATCTCGTGAGAACTCAGTCGATGGGGGGGCTTCTATGGATGCCAGACTAACACCCTTCAAGGCGGTATTGAACTGATATACTTTGTGCGTAGCCGGGCAAGCGAATGAGTAAGTGAAGTTCGTTTTGTAAGGCCTGAGCTTATTGTACAGATCAGGATTACTGGACCAGGTTGGAAATGTTTCATCCCAATCCTGTGTATATGTGAGCATCGCAATACCATTCGAACGCATATAGCTGACACAGAGTACTACGTTCGGATCCTGTGCCTGACGGAATGCAGGTAGTAATAGCGCTGCAATTCCGCAGAGCAGTAGTCCTGGTATGATCTGTTTCTTTTGCATAATTGCCTTCCAATAAAGAGAATAACACTATAGATTGTCAGGCATCGAAGGGGCTGACAGTAAGGTCTGCGGCCAACGGTACTTCGTCCGACTTATATGACGGGTTGAAACTGGCTAAGTATTGACACGGCACTAAAGCACCGGTCTGGAATTGCGAAGCCCATCTCCGGTCGCAAGCTCCCTGCATGGGCTGAATTTTTAACAAGAGTTCCCCCTTCTCCTGTTTTTGGGAGAAGGGGGGCAGGGGGATGAGGGCATAAATCGTATGTTCCGTCTGAAAGACGTCCGCTTTTTCCAGACGGGGGTTTTCAACCTCCGGCTAATGGTTCACTGCGTATTATTGCGGTGGCTGACCGTGCGCATGCCCATCAGCGTAGCCATAAGTAAAACTGCGATCCGGGTGCTTGCGATAATCTTGAAGAACGACTGTTGAAGCAGGAGCTTCAATCATAGCTAGTGGAATCCCGCTCAAACTTGCAGTAGGAAGATAGAGAGTGAATGTAATTGGGCAAGCAATTGTAGATTTGTTTTGCAAATACGGCAAAAGCAGGTTGTCATACTGTGCCGGCGAGTACATTGGAGGCAGAGTTTCATCGTAATCCTGTACATACATCAGGGTGGCCAACGAATCCATTTTTACTGATTTAAGGCAGTCCTGATTGTTTGCATATGGCGCACCACTGATTCCAGGCGCTGCGTAACCCGGGTGGACTACAGAACCGTTCAAATATGCTGTGGTTTTCTTTCCATCCGGGTGAGTGGCAGCATCCGTCAATACCCAGGTGTAGGCAGGCTGCGTAATGCTGGCAAGAGATTGTCCGCTAAGGCGAGAATTATAGAGATAGTGGAGACCAGTCTGAGGACATATAAAAATATTACTATTCTTAACATATGGGGTTAAAACCGTCACTGTCTGCTGGGAGTTGGAGAGATAGGGCAGAAAACCATCATAGTCCTGACTATACAACATTACACCAAGAACAATTTGATGCTCGTTATCAATACATTGAGCTGTTCTTTCGGTCGCTGTTGGATAGCCCGGCCGGACAACATGCCAATCAAGATAAGCCACCGTTCTATGGCCATCGACAGGATGCGGGATTGGGTCCATCAGCAGCCAGACTTCGGATGGATTAGGGTAAAGGCCAAGTGATTTTCCACTAAGCCCTGTATTAAGCTGATATGGTTTTAGAGTGATCGGGCAATAGAATACGCTACTGTCTCTGACATAGGGATAAATCTCGTCGTTTATTCTTGCCTGAGAACTCATGATGGGCAGCATCTCATCATAATCTTGTATATACTCCTTGATGCCGAGTGCATAGGACTTGGCATTTTCCACACAGAGCTTTACTGTATCCCCAACAAACACGCCTCCATGATAGACATGCCCACTGCCATATCCAATAGAGATCAGGCCGTCGGGATGCGGGACTGAATCTCTCAGGTATTCGGTAGTAGAGCGCGAATTCAGCGATGCCTGGGTTATTCCTTTTAGCGCTATATTGAACTGGAACTGCTGATCAGTAGCCGGGCAGACAAATGTGTTTGCCTGATTCGCCAGGTATGGGTAAAGCTTCGTATAAAGATCGGCATTGTTTGTCCAGCTAGGTAACGTCTCATCGTAGTCCTCAGTGTACAAGTTCAGCGCTAAAATGTCGGAAGACATATAGCTGGCGCACAGGACTACGTTAGGATCCTGGGCCTGCCGGAATGCTGGGAGCAGCAATGCGGCAACACCGCAGAGCAGAATGCCGGGAATAATCTGTTTTTTTTGCATCATACCTCACCATCAGGGGAACAGTTCTTAGAACATACTCAGTGGAAATTGAAAAAGGCGGAAATCAAAAAATGCCCGAGAGTTTACTCCGGGCATAATATATCCGTATGTATGACGTATTGACTTCTGCAATAGTTCCAGTAATATTAGTTTATCGACAAAAATTATCCTCTTAGGTTTTCAATTTTTGCCACATATTCACATAATAGTTCATTTGCCTTTTCAGGAGTATCACTTTCGGCATATATATGGAAGAATGGCTCGGAAGCGTCCGGGAGCACCAGCGCCCAGTCGTTTCCTTCGAAGAACTTAATTCCATCGACAAGTTCCACATGGTTGCCATTTTTCTCCACGCTGGCATCCGCTTCGCGAGTCAGCACTCGCATCACGCGGCCTTTAACTTCCCACGGGCAGCGTACTGAGGCACGGGCGACATGCGATGCGGGAAGCTCTGCAGCTAGTTTAGACACAACCATATCTGTAGTTGCCAGAAGCTCCATTAATTTCGCGAACGCAAACATCGCATCGAAACTTGGCTGAAATTCAGAAAATATGAATCCGCCGGCATCGTCCCCGGCAAAATCTACACGCTCATTTGCGGAAGTTTCGACATTGCAGACTTCCATCAGGTCGCGTACATTGGTCTTTGTACGGGTGACCGAAGCGCCATGCAGAGAGGCCAGCGCCTCAATAATTCGAGGAGCGTTGATAGGAACCGCGATCTTGGCATTCACTTTTGTTCGCGCTACGAGTACGCACATCATCGCGAGAAGCTGATCCCCTTCGATAACGGCTCCATTTTCATCCACCAGGGTCATTCTCTCGCCATCCGCTTCGAACAGCACTCCCAGATCGGCATGCAAAGTTTGAACTATCTGGGCAAGATTAGGCAGGAGCCCGGCGCGATCGAGCGGCGTTTTGGGAGTTTTAGAGACATCCGGGTAGGCATTCAGCGCAATCAGGTCGCACCCGAGCCGACCAAGCATCGTGGGGTAGACGCTTGCCAGTCGGCCAAACGCGAAGTCGGCGACTATCTTGAGATGGCGTGTTTTTACTCTTTCGACATCCAGGTGATGGTAGAAATCCTCTGCATACTGCTCTTCGCTGCGCCCCGCAAACTCAAGCTGGCCCACCTGCTCTGCATCTACCCGCCTGAAATCCTCACGGAAGAAGATGGTTTCCACTTTGCGTTCTGCATTTTTGGAAAGATAGACCCCCTGCCCATCAAAAAATTCGATCAGCGCCAGTTTGGGATCGTTCGGAGCGAGGCGAATGTGAACTCCGCCGCCAGCCTGCGAACCCAGGATTCCGTGGCGCGCGATTGGAAGCGGCTTGGAACGCATGTCCAGCACATTTACCCCCACCGAAAGCAGCCCGGAGATCATAGCACGCTTCATCATTCTCGCTACCGGGCCGGAATCACGGCTGGTGACGACCGTTGCGCCCCGCCGCAGGTATCCCCCGAAAGAGGCTCCCAGTTTGCAGGCTAAATCGGGAGTAAGCTCTATGTTGGCAATGCCCATAACCCCTTGATTTCGGAAAAGAGAACCTGCCCATTTCTGCCCCCAGATAAGACTCATGGTGACGGTACTGCCAGCTTCGATGATCTTATCCGGCCAAAGCTTGATCTGAGTGCGTATCGTACAGTCATTCTCGATACGGCACCGATTCCCAATAACTACGCCTTCTTGAATGACACAGTTTTGTTTGATGGTTGCGTGCGAACAGACGGTGCAGGCGCTCAGCCGCGATTCAACTCCGACATAGACATTGTCCCACAGGATACTGCGGTGGATGACGGCCTTCTCTTCGATTATGGCATTATCACCGATGACAGCATAAGGACCAACTACCGCTTCCGCTTTTATCTTACAGTTTCTGCCGATAACCACCGGGGGAATAATTTGAGCAGTGGGATCGATATCGAATCCGTCGTCTACCCACACGCCGCCTTCACGAACCGCCGCGGTGCTCGAGCCGATATGCACTCTGGTCTGTCCATCGAGAACGGTATACTGCGCTTCCCGGTACTGCTGCAGGTTGCCCACGTCGCACCAATAGTCGTTATCCATGACATAGCCATAAATAGGCTGCGATTCGGCCAGCATCTGCGGGAAGATATCCTGGCTCCAATCGTAATTCTTACCCATCTCCATATATCTGAAAATGTTGGGCTCGAGAATATACATTCCGGTATTCACCGTATCGGAGAATACCTCACCCCAGGAAGGCTTCTCCAGGAATCGGCGAATATGTCCCTCGTCATCGATTATAACGACGCCAAACTCAAGAGGATTAGGAACATGGGAGAGAACGATAGTCGCCTGGCTCTGTTTCTCTTTATGATATTTGATAGCCTTGGTGAGATCGATATCTGTCAGCGCATCACCGCTGATTATCAAAAAAGTATCGTCATTGAGATGCTCTTCTGCCTGCTTCACACTTCCTGCAGTGCCGAGCGGAGTATCTTCGACCGAATAGATGAGTTTTACCCCCCATTCCGATCCATCTCCGAAATAGCCTTCTATCTCATCGGCCAGGTAGTGCAGCGTAACGATGATCTCGGTGATGTTATGCTGTTTGAGCAGCATCACGATGTGTTCCATAATGGGAACATTCAGCGCCGGGGACAACGGTTTTGGACGCTGGGAAGTGATCGGCCTGAGCCGTGTGCCTTCTCCCCCTGCCATTATGACTGCTTTCATATCCTACCCCCCATTCCTGATAATACTGAAAACGTTCTGAGATCTATCTCACGGATGTAATCAGCATATTCAATACTGTATCGTGAAAAACATCTTTATGCATCAAATTTATACCCAAGCTCTAGCCGATGTTACCGCTCTCTGCTGCTGAGTATCTATCCACAGCGCCGTAGGTCATGAGGATTCCCCCGACGCATCCCAGGATAACTCCCGGTAAAAATGCAAAATGTAAAAAAGACATTATCAGGCATATTCCAGCAAGTACACCTTGACCAAGCCCGATAGTAAGCCTGTTTTTTAGATTTGGCGTCCACAGCAGCATCATACTGCAGCCAATTCCGCATATCATCACCGGCCAGTGTGCAGTCGTGTTTATTCCCGAATAAGTGACACTGATATCGTGTACATAAACCGCAGATATCGGCAGCATCATACTGGCCGGCATGGTATGGCGTTCCCAGGGCAAAAAGAGGCTGAATATCGCCGCAAGCATCCCTAAAAGCGTTGCCGCTTCGCCGCGACTGAGAAACTGCCTGAACTCATGGTCTGTATTTTTATTTGGCATAGCCGGTAATGATGACATGAGATTATTTCACTTTTTTGGGCCGCTATTCCTTCCGAGGAGCACGATGGAAGAGCGCATATTGCGATACCGAATAAAATTAGACAAAATGTATACGAAAAATTTGCGCTCTAATCCATTTTGCTGTAAATATTACTGCTGATGGATACGGCTGCAGATCTCTCGGAGAATGCTCTCGAGATCTCCTGATGCCGTTTTGAACGCGTCTGCGTCCACTGTCAGCGGAGCGCCGAGCACCACGAGAGGCGCACCATAGCTGGGGCATGCAATCGCCTGTTCGATAGACAGCCCGCCGACTGCCTGCACGGGAATGGAGACTGCCTGGACAACCTCACGCAGTTTGTCGAGTGGGCTAGGCATGCCGCCATTGTACATTTTTTGCACTTCAGGATCCCGCCGTTCATCGTAGCCGATATGATGGATTACATAGTCGCACCCAAGGTCCTCAAGAGCTTTCGCCCCGGCAACCATATCTTCGCAACCTAAATTATCACCCATGACTTTTACGCCATAATCTTTGCCTGCCTGAACAACCTGTTTGATGGTCGCAGGATGGGCACGTGCCATTACCACCACATGCGTCGCGCCTGCTTTAGCCATCATCTCGGCTTCCAGATAGCCGCCGTCCATCGTTTTTAAGTCTGCTACTATAGGCGTATCAGGAAATGCCGATCGCAATGCGCGTACGCCGTGCAGACCTTCGGCAAGAATGAGGGGAGTGCCCGCTTCCAGCCAGTCTATACCTGCCCGCATCGCGATAGCGGCGGTCTCCAAGGCCTCTTCTTTACTGGTTAGATCGAGAGAAATCTGTACAATCGGTTTCAAATGGACGCTCCTGAAATTGTGAAAATCTTTAAAAATATAACCGTTTTTATGCTTGCTTTTGGAAGAAGACTGTGTTACTATAGCCTACCTTAATATTCCCCGTCCGAATTATACCTACTGCCTTCGATAATAAGAAACCTAATTTTTGTTTTAGATGTATCAAAGCACAAAAACAGCAATTCAATAGTCTAGAATTATGTGCAGCGGGTGCGAATCTGGGAATTGAAATTGTTTCCCAACGCTATCATTTCACTTCTAAAGGAGTAGGTTATGCCAAATCCTTCCCCAATTATGGCATTTTGCCTGCGTACTTCACCGCTCAGCTACCTGAGAATCGGGTGCGCTAAATGAATCAAGAGAGAAGAAATAAATTAAATGATAGCGAAAATTTGGTAGTGGGGTACTGCGTACATTGCCGCACGAAACGACCGATGCTCGCGGCAATCCAGGTGTGCAATAAACGCGGAGGCAGAGATCTGAAAGGCCACTGTTCGGTATGTGGAATTTCGATGTATCGGCTTGGCGGATGGGACTCCGTTGCGGCTGCATCTTCGCGGCAGGGAAGTTCGATTGTTTCTGAGGAAACAGAGGGATCTTAAAATGAAAAAATTGGCTCTCAGCAAATGGATATGTCTTTTTTTTGTGATGGCAGGTTTTAATACATCCGTTTCAGCTCAAAATCGCTTTCGGGTTCCGGAATGGATGGTGGGTCATTTTGAGGGTGTCAACAAAAAGTATCAAATGGATGTCGAATTCAAAATTTCTCGAAACGGAGTAGTAACTTCAAGCGCCGTTAACAGAAATTCTGGTAAACGCGAAGAGGATACGGGCGTAATTCGAAATGGTAAACTGGTGATGGGAAAGCAGACTTTCTACGTGGATCAACAGAGAGACGGCATCAAAATTTCCCAGGTGAACGACCGCAGTAATACCGCCTACTATCGGCATGTGGATCGGCGCCAAGGCTTTCGGCCCGGAATGTCGCCCTCATCTGGCCCTGCAGATCTGCATCCAAGATGGACAGAGCGAGTACCGCAATGGCTAGTGGGAACCTACTCCGGTTATAACCGTAAATATGGAATGGATGTGATCTTTACCATATCACGCGATGGCAATGTCGATTCGGATGCTACAAACAGCAGAACTGGCAAAGTTACACACGATACGGGTACGATACGAGATGGTAAGCTGTTCATGGGCAAAGAGACTTTCTACATCGACCAGGCAGGAAACAGCATACGATTCACCCAGACCAACGACAGCAGCAATACAGCAGAGTATCGACGGCGATAGATATTTAGTCCGGAATTTACCGGCTCAAGCTGCAAAAAAGGCAGAGGTGATAATCGCCTCTGCCTTTTTAATTTAATTTTCTTTATTACGGTGAGAATGCTTGCATTCCTGTGTTTCACGATGTATAATTAACTCACAAATATGTGGAGGTTTGTATAGTGTTACGCGCAGAAGTACTCTCGGTAGGAACAGAACTTCTCCTCGGCCAGATAGTCGATACAGATGCCGCTTATCTTGCCAAAGCGCTTTCTGAACTGGGAATAGCCGTCTATCGCCGCACTACGGTGGGGGATAATCCAGATCGGCTTCTGACGGCGCTAAAACAGGCTCTTGAGGAAGCGGACGTTGTGCTGACTATTGGCGGCCTTGGGCCTACCATGGACGATATAACGCGGGATATTCTAACGGAATCTTTTGGCGACACGCTTCAAATCGATGAAAATATTGCTGCATGGCTGCGCGAATTCTTCTCCAGTCGCGGCATGGCAGTTCTCGAAAGCAATATGCGGCAGGCGATGGTTCCTGTGCATGGGCGCGCCCTGCCAAATCCCAATGGAACGGCACCCGGCTTGCTTATCGAAAAAGACGGTAAGGTCGGCATCGCGCTTCCCGGCCCTCCCAATGAATTTATTCCGATGGTTGATAATGAAGTCATTCCCTATCTGCGCGCTAAGACTGGCAACGTAGGCACTATTCGGTCTCTGATGCTGCGCGTCGCCGGAGTAGGCGAGAGCGCCGCGGAAGATAAGATAAAAGATCTCATGCTGGATTCTAATCCCACAGTTGCGCCCTACGCCAAAGTAGGCGAGGTGCATCTGCGGGTCACTGCGAAATGCGATACAGCTGAAGAAGCGGAGCGATTAATCGCCGAACGCGCTGCTCTGATTCGAGCCAGGCTCGGGGTGGCAGTCTATGGTGAAAACGATACCACGCTAGAAGCTGCGGTAGTTGCAGAACTCAAGAAACTTAATCGGACACTTGCGACCGCTGAAAGCTGCACAGGCGGACTGCTGGGGCAGCGCATTACCGATGTGCCGGGTAGCTCTGCGGTCTATCTGGGCGGTGCGATAGTCTACAGTAATGCTGCCAAAACCGATCTTGCTTATGTACCCGAGGAGCTGATCTCAGAACACGGGGCGGTCAGCGAGGAAGTCGCAAAAGCTCTGGCAGAGGGAGCGCGCAGACGTTTTGGATCAGAATATGGCATCGGTATCACTGGAATAGCAGGCCCGGATGGCGGCAGTGCAGAAAAGCCGGTCGGGCTGGTATACATAGCAGTTGCGGATGCCAATGGTGTAAAAGTGGACCACACAACTTTTATCGGCTCCAGGCAGGTGGTACGGCACCGAGCGTCGCAGCTGGCGCTGAATATGCTGCGATTACTGATTCTTAAGGGATGAAATAATATTACTTTTTTCGCTGGTATTTCCGGATTTCACAAGGAGGACATGAGTGGAAGATAATGAGATGGATATTGATGTAGAAGCTGAAATTGATACTGAACTGCATAGAAGACTGGCGATCTCCTGTTTTAATGAAGTATGGACACTTCTGGAAAAACCGGATCGCTCTCGCGAAGAGATCGACACCATGATCCATATGGCGCATGCTTCCCGATACCATTGGGGCATTGCAGGTGATGCCACGAACTGGGCGCGCGGTGAATGGCAGATAGCGCGAGTATACTGTGTGCTTGCCAGGCCGGAGCCGGCCGAATTCCACGCCACCCGGTGCCTGCAGGTCTGCATTGATAATAAATTGAGTGATTTTGATCTTGCCGTAGCTTTCGAAGCGAAGGCACGTGCGGGCTCTATTGCAGGAAACCTCGGTGACCGCGATCATAATCTCATTCTTGGCAGAGAAACTGCTGCAAAAATTTCAGACCTGGAAGAGCGTAAGCAGGCTCTTGCTGATCTGAATTCCGTTCCCTAACAGACGGGTTAGGAGAGAAACGCCAGAGGCCACTCGCGTTCCAGCCTATTCAAAGGCAGGCCGGCGCATGATCAGTTCGCTGTAAATTTTTAGACAGTGCCCTGATGATGGCAGGCGGAACGCCGCTGCGTCCTCATGGAGAAGCGCTTACGAGCGTATGAAAGGAAACTAAGACCGTGGCCGTAATAACTGAGATTGAAAGCAAGCTCGACCCTAAAAAGATCAAAGCGCTCGATATGACTTTGAGCAATATCGAAAAGCAGTTTGGGAAGGGCAGTGTGGTTCGGCTGGGACAATCGATGCGCCTGAACGTGGATGCAATATCCACAGGATCTATCGCGCTTGATATGGCGCTTGGAGTGGGCGGGGTTCCACGCGGCCGAATTACAGAGATATATGGAACGGAATCGTCTGGTAAAACGACTATCGCCCTGCAAGTGATTGCACAGGCGCAAAAAAAGGGTGGAGTGTGTGCCTACGTGGATGTGGAGCATGCCATCGATCCGGAGTATGCCCGCAAATTAGGCGTGGATGTTGATAATCTGTTCATTTCGCAGCCAACTACCGGTGAAGAGGCCCTGGATATTATGGATGCATTGATTCGCTCCAGCGCCATTGATGTGGTCGTGCTCGATTCGGTGGCTGCTCTGGTGCCCAAGGCTGAACTGGAAGGCGATATGGGCGATTCCCATGTTGGACTGCATGCGCGGCTTATGTCTCAGGCGCTTCGAAAAGTTGCCGGAAGTATCAATCGCACCAATACCGCGGCAATCTTCATCAATCAGATCCGTCAGAAAATTGGGGTGATGTTCGGCAGTCCGGAGACAACTTCCGGCGGTCTGGCGCTTAAATACTACGCTTCGGTTCGTATGGAAGTGCGGCGTACCGAGACCGTAAAGAGCGGCACTGATGCAGTGGGAGCGCGTGTAAAGGTTAAGATAGTTAAGAATAAGGTCGCCCCACCGTTCCGGCAGGCAGAATTCGATATCATGTTCGGCAAGGGAATATCCCGATCCGGCAGCATGATCGATATGGGCGTGGATCTGGGAATTATCAGCAAGAACGGCGCCTATTTCTCCTACGGAGATATTCGGCTCGGACAGGGCAGAGAAAACGCCCGACAGTTCCTCGATGATAATGAAATGCTGATGGATGAGATCGAATCACGCATTCGCAGCCATGGAATTGATGCGCCAATTCTAACCGCTGCAATAGCGGAAGAAGAGGAAGAGTAGACTCTGCCCTCATCTCCCTTGGCCCCCTTCTCCCAAAAACAGGAGAAGGGGGAATTTGACCTCACCACAACTCCTCTCCTGCCTGCTCGTTCCTCGCTAAGAGAGGGCGAATGCCTACCTATTCCCTCGGCAGACGAAGGAGCATCTGCCCTACGGATTCGTTTTATTTATCGCTAATAAGGGCGAATGCGCCTCGAGCCCAACGTTTCTCCTCCGAGATTGCTGGAGAATATCAGGAGAGGCTGAAATAAGGTTAGAACGATTACTTTTTAGGCACTAAAAAAAGAACTGCTACTACTATTAGCGCTAGAATGAACATCACGACGGCAATCAGAGGTCCCAGGCCCTTTTTAGGAGGAGCATCCTGAATCTCCTGAAGCCGCTGAATATTCGATGCCCGGAAATTTGTGGTAGAAGATGCGGAGCTTTTTGCCGAATCCTCAGAATACGACGACTTGCCCCCCAGCATTTTTCCACACTGCCAACAGTTATCTTTTTCAGATACATCCTGATTTATTGCCGCACAGTGCGGACATCGGATTTTAGCCATATTTCTTCCTGCTTTAAAAATTTCAATAGGTATCAGTTCTTGGAAATAGGGTAAAATTCCTGCAGTAGTTCAGAGTATAAGAACTCTCCAACACGCTGAACCTCGGCCTAGATACTCACCAAATTCCGAAGGAATGCAACAATGAACCCTATCAAACAGCAGGGCAGGTCATCTCTTTCAGAGCAGTACAATCAGCACATTCTCATGATGGAAACTTATATGCAGCGTGATAATGTGGAGGAAGCATTGCCTTCTCTGGATTTTCTGCGTACGATAGATCCGGATAATCAAGAGGTTCAGTATAACCTGGGAATTGTCTATCAGCATAAAGGAGACATTGCGCGTGCAGTGGCAGCATTCTGCGAATGTATGAACATCGACCCCGTGAGCGAGCAAGGCGTCGAAGCTGCAAATGCCCTGGAAGTACTCGATTGTGTTCAAATCAATCAGATTGGAATACTATCCCACGAAGACCTGGTGTTTCGTACCAAGCTTTGTCAGAGTTCCGCAGAAGCTGCCCGAGAACGCGGGTACACTCTGAGCCGTTTTGGCGAACAGATGCTGGAGCAGCTGGTTGTGTCACATCTATCGGAAGTTCCTGAAAACTGCCGTACGACCCTCATAAATTAACCTTTATGCTTCCATCAGCGCTTATTCAAGTCCGCCCGTCCGCAATAAATCTTAAGAACCTTCTGCAGACTGCACGCGAAGGCCGCAGAACAGTTGTGATGGGAATTCTCAATATCACTCCTGATTCGTTTTCCGATGGCGGCAGGTTCTTAACGCAGGAAAACGCTGCGATTCAGGCTCAAAAAATGGTGGAGGATGGGGCGGATATACTGGATATTGGTGGAGAATCTACACGCCCGGCAACATTTCGATCCTCGGATCCTCTTGATACCGAGGAAGAACTTCGCCGAATTCTGCCAATAATAGAGTATCTGACTCAATATTTTCCTGAAATTCCGATTTCGGTGGATACGTATAAGTCGTCTGTAGCGATCAAGGCGGTCGAAGCAGGCGCAGCTATGATTAATGATATCAGCGCACTCCGAGCAGATTTGCACATGAGGAAAGCTGCTGGAAAACTCGGTGTTCCAGTCTGCCTGATGCATATGCCCGGCCTCCCGATGAATATTCCTGCTCATCCAGAATATAAGGATATCGCTGCGGAGGTGAAAATTTTTCTTGACACACAAATTGAAGCAGCCTTGAAAGCTGGAATCAGCCGTGAAAACCTGGTAATTGACCCAGGGTTTGGCTTTGGAAAGAGTGTAGTACAGAACCTTCAGCTTCTGCGGAGGCTGCCAGAATTAATAGTGCCTGGCATTCCGATGCTTTCAGGCACCTCCAGAAAATCGATGATCGGGAAAACGCTCGGTGATTTGCCGCCGGATCAACGCGTTGAAGGAACAGCGGCTACGGTAGCAATTTCTATCATGAATGGAGCATCCCTAATCCGGGTGCATGATGTGAAAGAGATGAGCAGAGTGGCGAAAATGACAGATGCCGTAATGCAGGCCGGCTGAATCAATTATTACTTCGAGCAAAATACTTGACAGAGAAAAATATCGTACCCGCACGGGAAAATAGAGTTAATCACAAACGGCGCAAGAAAAAAATTCCTTTTTTTCTGGTGTTATTAAGTATTCCCTACGTCATTGTACTTTCGCTGATCACTGCTGGCAATGTGCTGGGCCCAGAGCGGTGGTGGTGGAGCAGTTTTAATCTTTTTCTTCCGCAGTGGATATGGGGACTGCCTGGCGCGGCGCTTCTGCTGATCGCTTTTTTTAAGTGCAGAACCTGGGTATGGCTTCCGCTTATCTGCATCGGATGGGTGGGCGGACCTGTGATGGGGTTGAGGCTGCATAAGAGTGGAAATGCCTGCGGCAAACATCTGCGCGTGATGACTTATAATTTGAAAATGGGAGCGCGCGATCAGGACGCCATCGCAGAGGAAATAAAGGCAGATAAGCCAGATATTATGATCTTCCAGGAGATGTCGCATCAGCTTAAAAATACTCTTGATCCGCTTCTGGCAGGCTGGAATGTTTCCCGAATTGATCAGTTCGAAGTAGCGAGCCGCTATCCAATATCTGATGTCAGCCTGTGCAACCGCATCCCGCGCAAAGTCCCCTACCATGCGATGCGATGCGAAATAACTATCGGGGAAAAGGTGGTAACAGTCTACTGTATCCACCTCCTTTCACCAAGAAACGGCCTGAGTTCCATCCGGCATAAACTCGACGACGGCATCAGTGAATGGGAGCATAATGTGGCAGAGCGGCTGATGGAAAGCCAGCAGCTGACCGAACAGATAGGTACGGAGGAAGGACCTGTGATTGCCGCAGGCGACTTTAATTCTCCGGTGCAGGGATTGACTTGCAGAAGCCTCATTGATCTCAATATGAAAGATGCTTTCGATGTCTCAGGGAATGGTTATGGCTATACTTATGGCAGATTCCTGAAGCCGCAGCACTCTTTTATTAGAATTGACCATATACTGTTCAATAAATATCTCCAGGCAGATAAATGCTGGGCGGGAAACGAAGAAGGCGCCGATCACTGTCCGGTAATCGCAGATCTCTATTTGCAGAATTAATGATTTTAGGTCAGTTGATCAATTTTCGATAAGCAATAGATTCTCAAGACCTGGATTCAATCAGGCCAATCGTGATGAAACCAATTGTTTTTTAATTTAACCGTTATAAATGGCTTTGATGCTTCTGAATACCGGGCCAGGAATCGGAAACAGCCTTGTCAAGCGAAAAAAAACCTGCTACAATAGCCACTCAATCCCGATGATATTGTTAGGGCATCATCTTAACATCAGGAGGCTCCTCGCCATACAACCTCGCTATGCACCACAAATACGTTCCGGTCTCAAACGGAGACAGCCAAGATTACGCGTTATATCATACACCACTCTCATCGCAATCATGGGTGTTTCCTATGCCTTGTGTTACTCCTCGCCATCCCGCCATGTAAATCATCCTTTGCGACAGCAGCCGTTGTTATCCGAAGAGTCCGCTGTTAACGATGAGAAGGAAACACGACCAGTTCCTAAAAAGATGACTACCACCAATGGCCCTCCGATTCAGGCTTACGGGGCGATTCTCATCGATGCGGTAAGCGGACAGGTACTCTACGAGCATAATGCGGACCTGCCGCGCCCTATGGCCAGCACCACAAAAATTATGACGGCGCTTCTCTTCTGCGAGCATGTTCCTGATAATGGAATCGTCACTGCGAGCAAAACGGCCTCGGAAACCAGAGAGAGTTCTGTGCATCTGAAACCCGGAGAGAGACTGTCCGCGCACGATCTGCTTCGAGCTATGCTGATGCGATCCGCAAATGACGCTTGTGTTGCCGCTGCCGAGCATGTAGCAGGTACAGAACAGAATTTTGCGATGGAAATGAATACCCGTGCTGCCGAATTGGGAGCCGCGCATACTCATTTCACAAACAGCCACGGCCTTCATAATCCTTTGCACTATACCACCGCCCGAGATCTCGCTTTGATAGCAAGGGCGGCAATGCAAAATCCACGAATCGAAGAGGTGGTGCGAACGCAGCGCTGCCGTATCGACCGATCGATTGATAAAGATGACCGCACCCTGCGAAATCATTCACATTTTCTGGGACATTTCCCTGGTGCAGACGGCATAAAAACGGGATACACCATTCCTGCAGGTCACTGTTATGTTGGATCGGCGACCTGGGGAAAGTGGCGGCTGATATCGGTCGTGCTGCACAGCCCGAACTATGTTCAGGAGACTGCCAGCTTGATGAACTACGGATTTCATCATTTTGAGCAGCATCCGGTGGTATCTCCCGGCGATAACGTGGGAGACTGCCCTGTGAAGGATGGAGTTCAGCCAACTGTTCCTGTAACGGTTAAAAATCCACTCGATATTGTGAGCCGAGCGGGTGAAAATCCTGCGATTGAAAAAAAACTACTCTGGAAAAATTTAACGGCCCCTGTCAAAGCCGGTGAAGAAGTCGGCAGTTTCGTAGCCAGAGTGAACGGTAAGAATGTCTGCTTCACTGCGCTTATAGCTACTGCGCCAGTGGCGCAAACAAAAGTCAGCCAGCTGCTCAAACGCACAGAATCTTCTGGCTGGTTTGGAATAACCCTTTCTATTATTGCGGTGTGTCTGGTATCCTTAGGTTATGCTACAAGAACCGAATTCCAATCTACCTCGTTTGCAAAAAGCGCTCGCAGCTGCTGGAGTCGCATCACGACGCGCCTGTGAAGTATTCATCACCGCCGGGCGGGTATCCGTCAACGGCAAAATTGTTAAAGAATTAGGTACTCGGGTCGACCCGGATACAGATGAAATTCTTTTCGATGGCGAGCCTATCGGCCAGCCCCAAACCAAAAAGCCCGTTTATATCATGCTGCACAAACCAGTTGGGTATGTGAGCACTGTATCTGACCCCCACGCAGGTAAAACCGTTCTCGATCTTCTCGAACAGGTGGATGTCCGTGTCTACCCTGTGGGCAGACTGGATGCCGACAGCTCCGGACTGCTGCTTCTCACCAATGACGGCGACTTCGCGAACCGACTCACGCATCCTCGATACCATGTACCTAAAATCTATCGGGTAAGAGCCAGAGGATTCATCGACAGGCTGACAGCTATAAAGCTGACGGAAGGAATCGATCTGCCGGAAGGCCGCACTGCTCCTGCCAAACTGAAATATGTCGAGTTCGATAATGCGACAATGTGCACCATCATCGAAATCACGCTCTATGAGGGCAGAAATCGGCAGGTACGCAGGATGCTGGAAGAGGTGGGCCATCCGGTAAGAGAGCTCCACAGGGTAGCTTATGGCAGCCTTCGGCTGAAAGGGCTGGCGCCAGGCACCTGGAGAAAACTGCGTCCCGATGAAGTTAAAACTCTTCTTGATCTGGCACAGGTCACTCCTACTCCTAAAGTGGAAGACCGACGCAAGAAATCCGACCATTATATACCTCGGAACCCGCCAAAGCCGGAGATTGAAGAGGCTGATGGAGGCTACTCTTGATCTCCAACAAATTCGGGCCGCGCACTAGATCAATACTGCCAATAATCGTTTTGATAATATCCGGTTGCAGTCAGCCCCAGAAATCGGCGCAGGAACAGCCTCCCGCTTCGGTTAAATCGATGGATGGATTTCCGGTTATCCTAACGGATTCTCGCGGCAAATCCATTACGATAAAATCAGAACCGAAACGAATTGTATCGCTTGCGCCGAGTAATACCGAGCTGCTCTATGCTCTGGGGGCAGGTGATAGAGTGGCTGCAGATACCACCGCGTGCGATTATCCTCCAGAAGCTATGAAGAAACCGCATGTCTCTGGAGCCGGCGGCCAGATCGATCTGGAAAAGGTTGAGACGGCCAGTCCGGATCTTATTGTTGCGGTCGGCAGTATCAATCAACGGGCTATAGAGAGCATTGAAAAGGCTGGCCTCATTGTAATCTCAATCGAGCCTAAAACAGTTCCTGATGTCGCCGATTCAGTTCGCCTTCTCGGGAAAGCGATTGG
>JBBRDM010000113.1:0-18131 GCA_038203935.1 Chthonomonadales bacterium | reverse complement strand
AACCATTGTTTCGAAACTGAAATCTCCGGTCCAGCCTGAATCGACAGCTAACAAACCGGTAAGTTCAAGTCCTGTGAAAGTTGAATCACTCTTTCCAAGAAGTGAATATGAGGCTGGCGTTGAGAAATGCCGTGATTATATCCTTGCCGGCGATGCATTTCAGATAGTACTTGCTCAGCGTTTCAAGGTCGAGTTTACTGCACCTCCATTTGACATCTATCGCGCGCTTCGCTCCGTAAATCCTTCTCCTTACATGTACTATTTGAACTGTGGCGGCAGAAAAATCATAGGGACATCCCCCGAAATTTTAGTGAGTTACGAGCAGGGAACGGTACGTTTGCGCCCGATTGCCGGAACTCGCCCCCGGTCTGCAGATCCGGATGAAGATATTCGTCTGGAAAAAGAGCTGCTCGCAGATGAGAAAGAGTGTGCTGAACATATCATGCTGGTGGATCTCAGCCGTAACGATCTCGGAAGGGTCTGTGCATATGGAAGCGTCAAAGTAAATGAACTCATGGTGATAGAACGTTATTCACATGTGATGCACATCGTTTCAGATGTTACCGGTACGCTAAGGCCAGATCAGGATATTTTCGATGTTTTGCGTGCTTGTTTTCCGCACGGCACCGTTTCAGGTGCCCCAAAAGTTCGCGCTATGGAAATTATCGATGAGCAGGAGCCAACTCGCCGGGGATTTTATGCGGGATGTCTGGGATATTTTAGCTATTCAGGAGATATGGATATGGCTATAACTATCCGTACTATGCTGGTGGATGGACAGACGGCCTATCTGCAGTCCGGGGGTGGATTGGTAGCGGATTCTATTCCTGCGAACGAATATCAAGAGTGTGTGAATAAAGCAAAGGCGCTGGTAAGCGCGATTGAATTTGCGGAGGAAGGCCTGGATTAAACAACTGCGATTTTTGTAAATGGTTCTATTATTCTCTCGTGCACGAAATTGAAACTTCTCCTTTGAACAGGGAAGTGCCTTCTAAAATTGCTAATGCATTCCATCACGTGCGCCATTCTCATTTTTTACCTGGGGGCGAACTAATGGCAATGATATATAGAAATGTGTGCCTCCTTCAGGCTGACTCTTTATATCCATGGTGCCGTTTTGAATCTCCAGGTATCTTAATACCAGTGGCAATCCTACCTCCCACCCTTCGTATCCCCGTGTAGGCGAGTTTTCGATCAATGGAAAAGGTTCCGTCATGTTGAGCAGCGCTTCGTGAGGCAGATGCAGCGCAGTATCGTGCGTAATGATTTGCATCTTTTCAGAACTTCTTGATGCCGATAGGTGTACCTTGCCTTGAGAGGGCGTGGCGCGCAGCGTACTGGCTAGCAGATGGTAGACAGTGTGTCTGAAAATGTTCTCATCGGTTTCGATGTGTCCCAGATCATCCGACAGCTCAATGGTAAAATCGACCTGTTTGCGGTGCGCTAAGGGCAGCAGTATTTTATAGATATCTCCAAGCAGAAGCGAGGCATCGAGAGTACGGTATCGCAGTTCAAGTTTTCCTGCTCTGATGTGCAGTAAATCCAGAAGGTTGTTGATAATTTCAAGCAGATTTTGTGCGGAGTTTTCGATATGGCCGACCGCTGTTTTCTGATCCTCCGTCATTGGGCCATAGGTATCTTCTATCAGCAGTTCCGCAAATCCGAGCACCGCCGTCAACGGAGTGCGGATTTCGTGCGACGCATTCGATAGGAATCTGCCCGCAAGGTGCTGATTAAAGAGAGACTCTTCGCCGTGCATTGCCAGTTGATGTTCCAGATGCTCCACGCGCAAATCTGCAGCAGTTAACGTAAGGTTGTTTAGCCAGTTTTCGGTCATATCTAGATTGGGATGGAGTGTTCCATGTTCTTTTTCGGCGCCCTGCATCGCAGCATATAATAAGTTCCACATCAGTCTTAGGTCAGCCCAGACAACAGGCAGATCCACCCAGAACTGTGCAATCGGCTTAATATCTTCCGGAATAAAAGGCTTATTACGCAGCGGAACAGCATGCATAAGTTCATTATGATCATTGCGGTCTGCAGCAATAGTGTCTTTGTGTAGTCTTTTTTTATTTATTGTTGGAGGTGATTGTTCAGAATGATCAGCCGCGTTCTGAACCTCTAAAAGCTCATTCAACCAGATGGAGAAAGAGGTTAATGTGGATTGCGCTGCTAGAGAGGCAGGTCCGTCATGAGTAAGGATCTCCGGTGCAACATGCCACAATCTCGATTTGACTTCACTATGCCATCTTGCTAATATATGCTCAACCCAGGAAGACTGCTGGGGAGATAATTCATTATATTCCATTTTCAGTGCATCCCAGGGTAATGAGTGTACGACACCAATGGATCTGAGGCTATTAGATATATACGCGCTATTTAGCTCGTTTGTTCAATTTTTGTATAATCAATTCTGTAATGTCATTTGTTGAATAGGTCAGTGAATTGGAATCGAATACATGGGCTACTCCTCGCTGCTTTGCGACCTGAGAAACTATTTCACGCAATTTCACGATCTGATCATGACGGAACGATTCAAGGCGTTCGGCTTTTTCCATTCTGGCAGCGCTGGATATATTGGGCATGAGATTGTCGAGAATACGTTTTTGTGCGATATATTCCCGTAATTTTTTCTGTTCCTCCGCCGAAAGAGTGTCCTTCTTCGACTGCAGCCCGATCAACTCCGCCGATCGCTGATCAGAAAGTCCGCGCATAGCCTTCAAGCGAACTGCCTGTTCATCAGTCATCTGGAATTTGCTGCAGAGATCGACATATTCATCTCTCTCCTGATCAGTAAGATACGGCGCCGATGCGATACTGTTCAGTCGCTGCTGAGCATCTGCATCCAGCTCCAAAGATTTCTGCAAAACCAGATCGGGTGATCCTGATACGGTGTATATTTTATCCATATCCACTACCCCGATACTGCCGCCGGCTTCCACTCCATTTTTTGTTTCGGGCGACTGGCGCGCATGACTTAATATCGAACCGCAGCCAACGAATAACGCCACTATCAATATCCCTCGATTCACCCATGTTTGCGTCGTCACTGAAAACCTCTTTCAAATTCCTGATTATTCGGAAGCTGCCGGCCGTACCAAAACTCTTCCATTTTGAATGCGAAGTCGACCTTCGGCAAATAGCTGCACCGCTTCCACATAGGCGGAGTGCTCCAGGGGAAGAAGGCGCGAGGCAAGCGTTGAAGCAGTATCGTTTTCATCAATTTCAATTGTACGCTGAACGATAATAGGGCCGTTATCATATCGCTCATCCACAAAATGCACCGTGCAGCCTGCGACTTTCATGCCGCTTTCGATTACCGCGCGGTGCACATTTTCTCCGAACATGCCTTTGCCCCCAAAAAGCGGCAGCAGTGCGGGATGGACATTCATGATTGCATCCGGAAAGGCATCAACAATCTCATCGGGCAGCTGCAGCATATATCCGGAAAGGCAGATCAAATCCACTTTATGCCGCGTAAGAATCTTCATCAGCAGCGCTGCGTAGCCAGCACTATCCCCGGCATATTTTCGGGGCGAGACAACGGAAATATTTATTCCTGCCTCTTTGGCACGGGCCATAGCCGGCGAATCTGCCCTTGTGCCGATCACCACAGCAATTTTACCATTAATCCGCCCGGCAGCGCAGGCATCGATAAGGGCTTGAAGGTTCGTCCCTCTCCCATTTCCAGAAACCAAAACGGCGATGTGAATGGATTCGTTCAGAAAAGTACTCCTTATAATCAGTGGCATGTAAGCTGTATATTAGACATGGACGGCTTATTTTCCTGCTCATCGAGTAATGTTTGAGACTGCTTGCGGGCATAGAGATGTGTTCCAATCGCTGGAATTCGATTCGAATATTCTAATGCTTTCCGGTGGTTGCGGTGAGATTTTAATCGAGTTAGCGGCGTTGACTTTTTACTGCCCAATAACGTATAATATAGTATGAATTTATATGTTCGATCCATAATAATCCTCATTCCGCAGGCGGCGTGGGTGATGTGATCTCAGAGAACACATCCTGCGTCGCCTTCTATCGCGCTCAGCCCTGACGATATTTTCGTCATGGAGGCGCGTTTTTTCATGAATCATTTACGCCATATCATCTTACTATAGATAGGAAAAACATGACCGACATACTAACCAATGAGAAGCGCGACTATCGCGGCACGCTCAATATAACATTAAACGACAAAGACCCCGGTGCATTCCCCCAGCGTGGAAATCTGCCTGCGAAAGAACCCGATTTTCAGTCTCGTTGGGAATCACTGGGTGTCTATCGCAAAAGCGTTGATAAAGATTCCCCAAAAGGAAAGTTCATACTCCACGATGGGCCGCCATACTCGAATGGAGATATCCACATCGGGCATGCACTGAATAAGATATCCAAAGATATAGTTACCCGCTTTCGAACCATGCAGGGATATTGTTCGCCCTATGTACCAGGCTGGGATAATCACGGCATGCCGATCGAAAATGCCGTTGCAAAAAAGTTTCGGGATAACAAACAGATTGTTGACCGGGTCACGCTGCGAAAAGCCTGCAGGGAGTATGCGGCTAAATGGGTGGAAAGACAGAGAACCCAGTTCAAGCGCCTGGGGATACGCGGTGAATGGGATAATCCCTATCTTACTATGAGCAGTGACTTCGAAGCAAAAATTGTGGAAGTTTTTGGCGAGCTGGCACTCAACGGTTATGTCTATCGCGGCCTCAAGCCGGTCATGTGGTGTTCCTACTGTGAAACTGCCCTCGCCGATGCCGAAGTGGAGTATGAAAACCATATATCGAACAGTATCTATGTAAGGTTTCCTGTCATAGAAGATCCCAATGGCGTCGTGCCTTCAGATCAGCCAAAAGCATATGTGGTCATCTGGACAACGACTCCCTGGACGATTCCAGCCAACCTTGCCGTCGCTGTACATCCGGATCATGAATACTCCTGGGTTAATGCTGGAGATGCCCTGTATCTGATCGCGTCGTCACTGGTCGATTCTGCCATGAAAGCCATCGGGGCTGCCGAATATTCTGTCGTGAATACTGTCAGCGGCGAGAATCTGGCGGGTCTGATCAGCAAGCACCCCCTGTTCGATAGACCTTCCCCAATCCTTCATGCCGCCTATGTGACGATGGATACGGGCACAGGAATTGTGCACACTGCGCCAGGCCATGGAAAAGAGGACTTTGAAACTGGACAGCGATACGGACTGGAAGTGCTTAATCCCGTCGATGCCGCCGGCAAATACACAAAAGCAGCCGGCGAATATAATGGGATATCGTTCGAAGGAATGCAGGTGGTTCTCAGCAAGAAGGGTGAAGACAGCCAGGCAAATATCGCTATATTGGAAGCGCTCAAGGAAGTAGGCGCGCTGCTGAGTGTTTCGAAATTTGAACACTCCTATCCGCACTGCTGGCGCTGCCACAATCCACTCATATTCCGAGCCACGGTGCAATGGTTCATGAATATCGACCATAACGACCATCGGAATCGGTGCCTTACTGCAATCGAGGAAGTGGAATGGTTCCCTAAGGAGAGCGTGAACCGGATAAAGAGTATGGTATCGAACCGCCCGGACTGGTGCGTTTCCCGCCAGAGATCCTGGGGCGTGGGCATCCCTGCATTCTACTGCAACGAATGTGATAACTCCATACTTACGGAAGAGTCTATTCGTTCGGTGGTGGAATTGGTCCGCCGGGATAGCTCGGATGCTTGGTACGAAAAAACGCCTTCGGAAATACTTCCAGCAGATTTCAAGTGCCCTGACTGCGGAGCCGGAACTGATAAACTGCGCAAAGAGACAGACGTGCTGGATGTCTGGTTCGATTCAGGATCAACCAACCGGGCGGTTCTGGAAAATTCTAAACAATGGCCCGATCTCTCCTGGCCTGCGGATATGTATCTTGAAGGCGGTGATCAACACAGAGGCTGGTTCAATTCATCGCTCATGGTGGGTGTCGCTACGAAAGACCATGCGCCGTACAAAAGTGTAGTCACAAATGGATGGACTCTTGATGAGAGCGGCCACGCAATGCATAAGAGTAAGGGGAACGTAGTCAATCCGCTAAGCGTCATAGAAAAATATGGCGCCGATGTTTTGCGGTGGTGGGTAGCCTCCACAGATTTCATGGAGGATGTGAGCTGCGGCGACAATGTAATTAAGCAGGTAGGCGAAACCTATCGCCGAGTCAGAAACACATTCAGATTTCTGATCAACAACCTCTATGATTTCGATCCCGTAGTGGATATGGTTAGCGACGGAGATCTGGAGGAGTTGGATCAATGGATTCTGGCTCAGCTTAATGAGGTGGTTCGTACTGCAACAGCATCTTATGAGGCCTACGAATTTCATAAGGTCTACCATGCGGTGCATAATTTCTGTGCGGTGGAGCTATCCTCTTTCTATCTGGATGTTTTGAAGGACAGGATATACGCTTCCGGGAAGAACTGGAAAGAGCGGCGTTCTGCGCAGACAGCTATGTTTCAGCTTGCTGAGACTCTGGTGCGACTGCTGGCGCCGCTCCTGGTACATACTTCCGAAGAAGCCTGGGATTTTCTCAAGGTGACAGGCAAATCTGAAAGCGTTCATCTTGCATCGCTGCCCGAACCAACTCAGGGTGATGCGGCGCTTATAGCGCGCTGGAATCCGATTCTCGAACTGAGAGAAGTTACAAAAAAAGCGCTTGAAGAAGCGAGGCAGTCAGGCCAAATCGGGAATCCATTGGAAGCAAAGCTGGAGATCACCCTTTCTGCGGAACAGGAAAAGGCTCTTCAGCCATTTACTGAAACACTTCCATCCCTATTGCTCGTATCGCAGGCAAAGCTAATAGTTCGCAGCGGCAAGAGTATCGAAGTGAAGGCTTCACCTGGTGATGGTGTGAAATGTGCCCGCTGCTGGCTGATGAAACTGGATGTGGGAGGCTCATCCGATCATCCCGATCTGTGTGCCAGGTGCGTCTCTGCTATCAGTGAATAGATGGTTGAAGAGGACATCCACGAGGAGATAAACATGAGAAAAACAACAAATCATCCAGGTAAATATCTGTTGCTCAATCTCTCGATTTGCGGAATTGTTTCTTTTACTTCGATATCAGCAGCTCGGGCAGACATGTTCAAACCGAGTGCCAAAGATCAGCAAAAACTTGGGGTTCAGGCGGCTGCGCAGGTGCTTCGAAAGTACAAAGAGGTAAAGGATGAGCGGGCTGCGCACTTCAGAAATCTAGGCGAGAAACTTGTTAACGCACTCAGTGAGAAAGATCGTGGACCGTGGAAATATCGCTTCCATGTCATCGAAAGTAAAGAGGTGAACGCCTTTGCACTTCCGGGAGGTGAAATGTTCATGTTTACAGGACTGATGAGTCGAATCCATTCGGATTCGGAACTAGCTGCCGTTACCGGGCATGAGATGACCCACGTGAGGAAAGAGCACTGGGCTAATATGTACGCCGCACAGCAGAAAAGGCAGTTAGGGCTGGGCTTGATCTTAGGATTGAGCCATGCCAACAGCTCCCTGCGGATAGTCGCCGGCCTGACAGACAGCGTGATTAATCTTCAATATTCGAGAGGTGATGAGGATCAGGCAGACCAGGGTGGATTGAAAAATATGGTTGCCGCCGGATACGATCCCCATGGAATGCTAGATCTCTTTCACACGCTTCAACAGGCATCCAGGGGAGATGGCGGCACTCCGGAATTTCTGAGCGATCATCCCTTAACTTCTGAACGGATAAAGAAGACGCAGGAACGCATCGATGACATGAAATCCGGAAGTGATGAGGGGCAAACAGCGGATAAATCCAGAAGCAAAAATGAAAACGATGAGTAGATTTTAAGGTTTATACTGTCCCTGCTATCACAGACAACGGATAGGTAGCAATAAGCACTCCATCACAATAGAATGCTGCGGTATATACTCCCGCACTGTTGAAGGGCATCGATCTCAGATTTAGTCCGATCTGTAGACTTGCAAACCCCGCGGCATGCAGCCCCATCTCGACAGGATCGGCGCTATAGGGCAGCGGGGGCGAGCTGAAAACCATCTCTCCATGCGGGCCGGTAAATCGAAATGACAGCTCTCGGGGCTTGGCAGACTGGACTCGCAGCCCTACCGCGACGGCCAGATTGGCGGAAGCAGGCAGCTGCTCTACGATGAGCGAAGAGTAGATGCCGATAAGAGACTGCTTGCTGCTGTTCGCCTCTGTAATTACCTGATCGCACAATACAAAATAGTTTACGTGAACTTCATCTAGTTCACTCATCATGGCTGCGCATATTCTATACCCTCAACTTGCTTCGATTTCCGAAAGTATATCATATTCGGAAGGATAAAATCTGAATGGTTTTTCGGAAACCGACTATTGCTGTTAGAACGGTTCTATTTTGTCTGGCGGGGACTCTTTTTTTTGGATGCGGGCGCGCAGTCAATCGAGCGGCTGAACGTCGGATTCGAGATGCTCTGCCGAATGTATTAGGCCCGGCAAGGGAGTATCGCGTTCATGTTAATGGTTCCGCAGAGAACACTTTAGGCGGGCATCTTTCTGATGTGGCTGTCGATGGAACTGCAGTTCTGCTTCCGGGCAGCCTTCAGCTCGACTCCCTCCATCTCGATTTGAAAGGTGTGGAAGTCCGCGGAAGCAAAGTGACTCGTGTGCGGCAGGCTCTCTTCACTGCAGTTATGAGTGAAGCGAGTATTGATGAGTACCTTGCCGGAGAAGCGCCTGAAGGCGAACCACTTCGGGGCACCCATGTAACATTGGCAAATAATAACATCGTTACGATAACGTCGGAACGTGTTGTACTCGGTATAGGAATTCCTTTTCACATGACCGGCCCGCTCCGGCTGAATGGAGATCAGTTAGTGGAGCTCGACCCCACCCGCCTGGTAGTGGCGGGCATTCCGATTTATGGCCGGCCGCTGAACTTTCTTAAAAAAAGATTTGAGACTGCGGCAGATCTCTCCACGCTGGCCTTTCCAATCCATCTTACTTCTATTCGCACTGAACGAGGCAGGCTGATCGCATCCGGAACCGCCGACGTATCTGAAATTCTTCGCCAGAATCAAGGGGAGTAACTTTGAATTCGGCTGATCAAGAAAACCCCTACCCTGAGTGGACTGATATTCTCGTGAAGCTGAGCGGGACTACGGAGAGAATTCTGATAATTGGCGGCTCAGACACTGGAAAAACTACTTTCACACGAGAACTGATCAATAGTCTGGTCAGTGCTGGTCAAGAGGTGCATGTACTCGATTGCGATATCGGACAGTCGGAAATTGGTCCGCCGGGATGCGTCGGCTGCGGCGCTGTTACCAATCCTTTACGTTCACTTTCAGAAATTCCCTCACCGAAATATAGTTTTGTAGGAGCAGTATCACCCGCCAACCATTTAGGTGCCTTTGTCCGTGCAGTCTCTCTGCTTCTGCGCGGTCATAGATCTGGAGCGATGGTCGTCGATACTGGAGGATTCATTCATGGGCGGGAAGCGCGAGAACTGATACAGACTCTCTTTGAGCTTGTTGAGCCTGCGCATGTGGTGGCTATGCAGCGCCACGGCGAACTGGAGGGAATTCTTTCGGCAATGAGGCGCAAATCGAATTGCGAGGTGTTTACCCCCGTCGTACCTGCTGCGATTACTAAAAAAACTACCGCTTTTCGAAGGCAGCGCCGGTCGCTCAAATTTTCCGCTTATTTTCAGAATTCAGAAATATATACCTACCAGTTTGAAGAGGTGGGATTTACAGGTGTCTGGCTTGGAGGCGGCGTTCCTGCTCCGGCACACATATTAAAATTTATCAATCAGTCGATCGGTCACGGATCGATAGCCTACTATGCCGAGACGCTGGAACGGCAGCTTTTCCTGATGACGAACAAGCCCGTTTCACAGGATAGTCCAGAGATTGGATTGATCCTGCAGCATCTCAAGATGAAGTCACTAACTTCCACCTGTGCTCCTTCGCTAAAGCATCTTTTGCTTGGTTTAGTCGCGGGAAATGGAAATCTGCTCGGATTGGGAATACTTGAAGCGGTAGACTTTCGCCGCCGTACCCTTGGTGTCCGTACTCCGGTTCGCACCCCATCTGCCGCCGTGTTAGTACAATTCGGTTATTTAAGAGTTCAGGCAGATGGCACCGAAGTCGGAACAGTAAGCCCGTCTGAATTGGGATAGTAAATATTTATTCAATACGTTATTCAATGCTGTGGCGGACATTCTGGCGCATTGCAGGAGTTACTCCCAGCGCATTGAGTATCGATTTCGCCATGATCCGGTTACCTTCGGGGTTCAGATGCACTCCATCTACTGTCAGCACTTTTACATGGGCCGGTGATGTATCCGTGTACATAACAATCGCATTATGAAACGGCTTTTGAAGATCGACAAAAATGGCATCATGATCCTTCGCGATTTTTCGCAGAGCAGAATTATAGGCCTTCAATTTTTTATTTTCACTCGATTTCACATCTTCAGTTATTACTGTGGTAGATAGAACTACCGCTTTCGCCCCGGCCTGAGTTATCTTAGTTACCATGACATCCACATTTTTTGCAAAATCCGCCAGTGGTATGCCTTTCGGCCCATCCCCACCTGGATGATTATCCTGAAATCCATGCCACACATCGTTGATGCCCACGCTGATAGTCACTAAATCGGGCTTGCGTGCAATAACATCTCTATCCAGCCGTGCCAGCATATCGTTAGACCGATGACCGGAAATGCCGGCGTTGATTACATTGAATTTCTGTTCTGGATAGAGAGATGTCAGATACTGACGAACCAGCCAGACATATCCACCCTTCGCCTCTCCTTGCTGTGTGATGCTGTCTCCGAGGCAAACGATGGTATGGACATTTTTTAATGCTTCCGGTGGGGTCGAGGCATTCGCAATGATAGCGGCAAACGCACAAAGAAATGAAAAAAGCAGCGTACGCATGAAGGCTCCTTATCGATTCATTCTATTTCTATTCCGAATTCGTGACATGGACAACAGCCGATGTGAAATCAGTATCTTCCCATCTGCCCATTTCGCGAAATTTCTGGTATCGCCGATCAATCAGTTCTTCTTCAGAAAGTCTTTTAATTCCATCAAGATGACGCGTCACTGCACTCTTTACAGATTCGGCGATCTGCGGATGATCTCGATGCGCCCCTCCAACCGGTTCATAAATCACTTCATCGATCAAACCGAATTCCGCCGCATGTTTCGCCGTCAATTTGAGGGCAGCAGCAGCCTCCGGAGCACGGCTTCTGTCACTCCACAGAATAGCGGCGCAGCCTTCAGGCGGTATCACTGAGTAGATCGCATGTTCCAGCATGAGAACAGCATCTCCGACTGCAATGCCTAAAGCTCCCCCGCTTCCGCCTTCGCCTATCACGATGACAATGATAGGAGTGCGCAGCACAGACATTTCACGAAGGCAGATTGCTATTGTCGAGCTGATTCCCTCTTCTTCCGCACGCAGGTTAGCCTCTGCAGCCGGGGTATCGATAAAAATGATGAGAGGACGGGAAAATTTTTCTGCAAGTTTCATCAGTCGCAGCGCTTTTCTAAAGCCAGAGGGACGCGCGCTTCCGAAATTCCTTAACTGCCTCTCCTTTAAATCTCTTGCTTTCTGATGTCCCAGCACCACTACCGGCTCGCCATTAAACCTGGCAAATCCTCCGACGATAGCAGGGTCATCCGCATTGGTACGGTCGCCATGCAGCTCCATAAAATCTTCAAATATGGCACGAATGTAGTCCAGAGTATAGGGCCTGTCTTTGTGGCGGGCCATCTGTACTTCGTTCCAGGGCGTCAGATTAGAAAAAATCTGCTGCATAAGCGCATCACGCTTCGTCTCCAGTTCGGCAATCTGCTGTTCGATATCGATACCTTTCGTTTCCGCGTCGGCGCGCATTTGTGGTTCTTTGGTCGCATTTTTAAATTCGTTGATGAGATCATCGAGTTCAGAGATCGGTTTTTCAAAATCTAAAGGATTATTTAGCATAGACAGGGGCCTCCGACAGAAACATCAGCAGCTTACCCAGAGTACTGCGTACCTCTTTGCGATGGACGATTTGATCTACCATACCGCAGCGATATTGAAATTCTGAAGTTTGAAAATCCTCTGGTAATTTGACTCCCATATCCTGATTTCCTACTCTTCGGCCAGCCAGACCAACCGTTGCTCCGGGCTCCGCTATAATAATATCCCCGAGCGCGGCATACGAGGCAAATACTCCTCCAGTTGTCGGATGGGTGATGACGACAATATATGGTATGCGCGCCTGATCTAATTTGGCTGTGGCAGCGCTGGTTTTCGCCATCTGCATGAGCGATAGCAGGCCTTCCTGCATGCGCGCGCCTCCAGAGGCCGTGAAAAGCACGACAGGGGTTTTTTCCGATAATGCTGTTTCGAAGAGTCGGACAATTTTCTCACCAACCGCTCCACCCATCGAGCCAGCACGAAATCCGAATTCAGCTATTCCAATGTAGACCCGATTTCCATCAATCGCACCCAAGCCGGTCACAATAGCATCCTTCCGGCCAGTTTTCGTCCGGTCGACGTTAAGTTTATCGTCATAATCGGGAAACGCCAGGGGGTTTATAGAGGAGATACCGGTGTCCATCTCTGTAAAACTGCCTTCATCACAGGTGAGCATGATGCGCTGATCGGCAGTAATGAGGTGATGATATTCACATTTTGGGCATATATTTAAATTGCGTTCGACGTCACGAGCGAACGAAATCTCCCCGCATCGGGGACATTTGCTCCATAATCCATCCGGGACAGAAGCCACGGAAGCGCCATTGCGCGACTGTTTGCGGAACCAACCGCCTCGAGCCATATTATTGAAATTCCTTCCACAGCCCTCTGGGAGCAGGATAGTTATAAGCAAAACGCGAATCTACAGTCAAATCAGCAATGAAATATGCAGACGAATCTGCACTGAAGGGTACGCGACGCCATGAGTCTGTCGGATTTGAGAAAAGAGATAGATAGTATCGATGAGCAAGTGCTTTCGATGCTCAATCGCCGTGCAGAATTAGCACAGCAGGTAGGGCATGCGAAATCGCACGCTAAGACTCACTATTTTACCCCGGAAAGAGAACATTCTGTTTTTAAACGGCTGTTGAGTTTAAACAAAGGCCCTTTGGAAGGCGCAGCTGTCCGCTCGGTATATCGGGAGATCATCTCTGCGTGCCGTGCGCTGGAAAAACCACTCACGGTAGCTTTTCTTGGTCCGGAAGGCACTTTCAGCCATTTAGTGAGCATCGCCAAATTCGGCAACAGTTCGAGTTTTAAGCCTGTAGACAGTATTGCGGAGGTGTTTGCTGCTGTGGAGCGCAGCAGCGCGGATTACGGTCTGGTTCCTGTTGAAAACTCCTGGGCAGGCGTGGTTCCTGAGACACTAGACACCTTCATGAATTCGAATTTGAGGGTCGTTTCTGAGATATATCAGCCCATCACACATAATCTGCTTACCCATTGTGAAAATCTGGAACAGGTGAAACGGCTCTACACTCATTTTCAACCTCTTGCCCAGTGCCGTCAATGGCTGCGCAATCATCTGCCGCATGTCGAGGAGATTGAGGCTTCCAGCACTTCCAAAGCGGCGGAACTGGCTGCTGCGGATAAAGAGAGCGCTGCTATCGCAACCGCACTCGCCGCTGAGAGATATAATCTGCCCGTTCTCTGCGAGCATATTGAAGACAATCCTTCGAACCGAACTAGATTTCTCGTGCTGGGATATAACGAACCGGAACCTACAGGCCGAGACAAAACTTCCCTCATGTTCTCCGTTCATAACCGTGCAGGCGAACTCGTGCATGCATTGAACGCCTTCGAAAAGTACGATGTTAACCTCACAATGATTGAATCGCGTCCAACAAAGACCGCTGCTTGGCAGTACGTCTTCTATATCGACGTACAGGGACATATCCGTGATAAATCGGTAGAGAAGTCTATTGCACTTCTGAAAGAACAGGCGCTTTTTGTGCGTGTCCTGGGATCCTATCCCGAAGCGGTTTAAGGTTTCTTATACTCCATTTGAGAAGGTAATGAAACTGGTGTTTCAACAGGAAAGGCAATTCTTATGGCGGTTATTAAAGTAATCGACTAATACTTTTGTTTCTTTTTACGCCTGTTGTCGGAGGGCTAATGGGAGTTCTACCCCTTCAGCCTCCAGCCAAAACTGAATTAGGTGACCTGCTTGGTTTTGGATCACTTTTTCTATTTTTGGGAGTAATCGGGTTCCAAATAGGATCCCGCAAGAAAACAGTGATGTATCGAGAGTCCTTGGCAAAAATTAGTGTAGTGGAACCATGAAATACAAAGTCGTAATGAATATTTCAGAAGAGGAGTATTCGGACTCTTGTCCAGGTTTACCGGTATGATGGTTTTAGGGTGAAACCGAGGATGAAGCAATCGTCAACTTCAAAGAGGCAATATAAGAGCATCTCTACCTCGTGGATGAGCACGTGAACCGCTTGCGAACCCATCAGAAAAGTTTTGGAGGCTGTCATGGGAAATGCAGAAATATTCCTGGAAGTTTATAACGCACTTTCGCCTGATGAGCAGTACGATATAATAAATCTGGATGACGCTACAAATGAAGGGGACCTGCCACGAATCCTCCGGCTGTTAGACAAAGGCGTCAGCGTAAATTCCAGAGATCGATGGGGCGGGACTCCATTGATGGCGGCGGCACACATCGGGCAGGCACACCTTGTCAGACTGTACCTTGAGCGCGGAGCTGATGCTTCTTTAAAGAGTGTAGATGGAGAAACGCCGCGTGCCCACGCTATGGCCATCGGGCATCATAACGTCGTGGCAGTCTTCGACGAGTTCAGAATCAAGGATTAGCACTGCTCAGACTGCGTACATAAAAGAGGGCTCTAATACATAGCCTTGCTTTATCCTCTAACTCATCAGGAGCAGCTAAACAGTTTTGCTTATGAAATCGTCTATTTAATTCAGACTTCGTTTCGCATCTGTCTTGCTTGGACGGTTTCTATTGATTTACAGTAATAGCTCAGGGATTTGAGGATTGCCCGGGGCGGGACTCGAACCCGCATGCCTTACGGCCAGGGTTTTTAAGACCCTTGCGTCTGCCATTTCGCCACCCGGGCGGGCACTTCAGTGAACCTACTATTATAGCCATACTACCTGCCACTCTGTCAAATAACATTCGATGAAATGGTTCGATCGGGGTATTATTAAGACACGCTTTTGTGCGGGAATTGAGAAAGTCAGATCGATTTAATGAACAAAAATCGTGCATCGCGCACTGCTGCGCTCGCCATGTTACTAATAGGTCTGCTGCCTCTTCTCGGAGCGGGATTCCTGCAGAATGAACATGATTGCGAAGATCCTGCTATCAACTATTATGGATCGGTTCCAACCAATGAGATAACAGCGCTGCAGCAGCGTCTGAACGCAGGTGCAGTCCATCTCCAATTCTCCAGGAAGAACGGCTATCTGTCCTCCGTACTGCAAAATCTCAAAATTCCGATATCTACTCAAACACTGGTGTTCTCAAAAACAAGTTTTCAGCACGATCTTATCTCCCCTCGCACACCACGCGCCTTATATTTTAACGAGCGAACGTACATTGGCTGGGTTCAGAATGGCAGCGTATTAGAAGTCGCCACTCAGGATCCCAAACTGGGAACCGTATTTTACACGCTCAACCAGCAGCCCGATGGCAATCCGAAATTTGAGCGTAAAACAGACGAGTGCCTCGAATGTCACGATTCTAATGGCACTGCGGGAGTTCCCGGGCTGCTCATGAGATCTGTCTATGCGGACTATTCGGGACAGCCCATATTTTCGCTCGGAAGCTATACGACCACAGACCAAAGCCCTTTGTCAGAACGCTGGGGAGGATGGTATGTGACAGGGATGCACGGATCGCAGCTGCATATGGGCAATCAGAGTGTAATAAATGCAGATCCCAGCCTGCCGTTGGATTTACGACAGGGAGCCAACTTGGCCACCCTCAAGGGAAAAGTGAATACGGCAGCCTATCTTGCGAAAACCAGCGATATTGGTGCGCTGATGGTAATTGCTCACCAGGTGCATATGCATAACCTGATCACCAAAGCAGGCTACGAAACGCGAAGAGCATTGAGATATAATGAGGTGATGAATCAGGCGCTCACCAGGCCCGCCGGAACTGTATCAGAAAGTACGAGACATCGTATTGAAGGGGCAGGCGAATCACTGGTTCAAGGGATGTTTTTTGTGAAGGAAGAGCCCCTGAAATCCAAAATAATCGGCACGTCCGGATTTCAGCCATCCTCCCCAAAAGATGATACCGGCCGATCGCTCGCTGATCTCGATCTATCAAAAAGGCTGTTTAAATATCCCTGCAGTTTTCTTATCTATTCTCTGGAATTTGATGCGCTTCCCGACATTATGAAAAACTACATTTACAGGCGTATGCACGAAATTCTATACGAAAAAGATGCCAGCTCTGCTTTCTTACAACTATCCCCTTCAGATCGTCGCAACATTCTGCATATTCTAAACAATACCAAGCCAGATTTCGCCAATTGGAAAGAATAAGTTGCCTCCATTTGAGTTCGGTCTGGACAAGACAGGCAGAATTCGGCTAGAATAAATCCCCGGCCCGTGCAACTTTAGTGATGCCCCGCCTGTCATTCACTTACAATTATATCCAATATACTATCAGGAGGACGCAAGTTTTGAAACACTGGAAACGCACCGCAGATTGTGGCTCGCTCAGAAAAACCGATGTCGGTAAAGAGATTATTCTGAATGGATGGGCTCATCGGCAGCGGGATTTTGGAAATCTGGTGTTTATAGATTTGCGTGATCGCACCGGCATCGTACAGGTAGTTATAGACCTGGCAAAGGTGCCTGCCGAGCTGGTAGCGACTGCCAACAGCGTCAAGAGCGAATTCGTCCTGTCGATACGAGGAACGGTGCAGGCCCGCAGAGAAGGCACCGATAACCCGTCTCTGGCCACTGGCGAAATAGAACTGGCTGCAGAAGAGATAGAAGTGCTTGGCCCCTGCAAAACTCTCCCATTCCAGATCGCGGACGAAGACAAAATGCCTCTGGTAGACGAAACACTTCGACTGAAACATCGCTACCTGGATCTGCGCAGGCCCAGCATGTATGAGCGGCTGGCGGTGCGCCATCGCGCCATCAAGCTTATTCGTGATTTTATGGACAACGAAGGCTTCCTGGAAATCGAAACACCTATCTTTACCCGCAGTACTCCGGAAGGCGCGCGCGACTATCTGGTGCCTTACCGCCTGGAGCCAGGACTATTCTATGCGCTCCCGCAGTCCCCTCAGCAGTACAAACAGCTGCTGATGGTGGCGGGCTGTGAGCGCTATTTCCAGATCGCACGCTGCTTTAGGGATGAAGCTCAGCGCGCAGACCGTCAGCCAGAGTTCACACAGCTCGACCTGGAAATGTCTTTCGTAGAGCAGGAAGATGTGCTTTCCCTCACCGAGCGGCTCACCATCGAGGTCGTGGGCAAACTCAGCGAGAAAGAGATGCTCACTCCGTTTCCGCGATTTACCTACGACGAAGCGATGCGCCGCTATGGCAATGATAAACCGGACATCCGTTTTGGACTGGAACTGGTGGATATTGGGCCACTGCTGCCGTCAACGAGTTTCCCGGTGTTTCAGGGAGCGCTGGATGACGGCGGTCTGGTAAAGGCAATACGATATCCGGGTGGCGCTTCTTTATCGCGTAAAGAAGTGGATGACCTGGGAACATTCTGCCGTGAGTTCGGCGCGAAGGGGCTGGCAACGATTTCCGTTACAGAACCAAATCCAGCCGGCATCAAAACACCCATTGCAAAATTCCTTACGGAGGAGCAGCTTCAGATAATTCTGACAGCCACTGAAGCAGAAGCCGGTGATCTAATCTGTATCGTGGCAGACCCGAAGTCATCCGTCGTATCCAACGTGCTCTCGCGATTAAGGCTGGAGATTGGCCGGCGCCTGAACCTTCGCGATCCGAATAAACTCTATTTCTGCTGGGTGACGGACTTTCCGCTGGTGGAATGGAATGAGGACGAGAAGCGCTGGGATGCCATGCATCATCCCTTTACCAGTCCCTATGAGAGTGACTTGCCCCATTTCGAAACCGATCCTGGCAAGATCCGCGCTCAGT
>JBBRDM010000112.1:0-18386 GCA_038203935.1 Chthonomonadales bacterium | reverse complement strand
AAGTTCCGCAGCCGGAAAGTATCCCAGGCCTCCTCCGCCATCAATCGTCAGGACAGCGGGGCTGTCTTCTACGACTTGCACTGCTGCAATAGGATTCAACTCGCCGTTTTTGAACTGGTTTACATACTGAATGGCTAATCTGGAACCATGGCTGTAAACACCTCGCAATTCGTTTTCTATCAGGCACTCGGTGAGATATTGGTTTTTGTCTTCAGGGACACCCGACTTCTGAAATAACGCAAATAAAAAATTGCGGAGATCGGCTGACGAAACGACTATATAATTTGATGGAGGTCGATTCAATATTGATTTCTCCCGGGATTAGAGTGATGGAATGTATTCGCAAACTGAGGAATTGAAGCGGCAGTATAGATTCAACGATAACCAATGATCTAAATTATACATCAACTACGTAGGAAATGGATTTCGGGTTTCAGAAGTCATCGGGGCCCATATCCTGCGGAATTGCAGGTTTACAGCAGCTAGAACCGCCATGGCGACTGCACGATGAATATCCATATTGACGAACGCGGATCCCGCTATGGGTCGGGCATCGTCGGGTGTGAGGTAGTGGCCGATGACGGTAACAAGAGTCCGTCCGTCTTCGGTATGAGCTGTCAAGACCTCGTTCAGTCTGAGATCATGTTCTGGTGGAAGCGCTTTCCTGTATGCCGCCATCGTCGTTTCCGCAACAAGTTTTTTTAATCCGATCGAATCGGATTTACGGGAAAGCTCCCCTACATACTGTCTGTTTGGCAGTGCCTCGGCAGAGAAATCGTGCAGCTCCTGAAAATGGTTATGCTCATGATTATCAGATGAAGAAGTATCAGCAACATCTGTCCTTGTTCTGCTTTGCTGGTTGGCCTCCAGCGCAACCAGAACCTTAGTCAGCTTACTCTCTTCTGAGATTGAAAGGCGGGCAAGATGAAGAAAATCAGCCTGAATATGGGGATTAGCGGCAGGCATACTGCTCTTTTCGATGCTGTGGTTTGGGGCAGATGGCGGCACCTCAACTGAAATTTCATCGGCATAGATGTCAATCGTATGCTCAGATGGAGGAATGTCTGTATAAGATGCGTGCGATACTGCCTTGGTTGCTTTTTTTAACAGGCAGTCCCGGCTGGCGAGGTTTATCAGGTTGTTTAATGTTGCTGCGTAGTGAATCTGGTCACGTTCTTTTGTTCGGCGGCCGCCACGCATTCCGATAGAAATAGATATCGCTTCGCCGCAGGCTTCCATAACTCGGAGATTTGAAATCTCTTGCGTGATAAAGCGAGCCAATTCAATAGAATCAGAGGGCGCCCGGAGTGTGGCGATACAGAATTCATCCCCGCCATATCTACAGACAAGATCGAGAGATGAATCGGTTGCATCACGAAGCACATTGGATACATTGCGCAGCACAGAATCACCAACCACATGTCCGTAACTCTTATTGAACATACCGAATCCGTCGATATCTATGAATAGAATCGTGATCTCGTGGCCGCTCCGAAGTTTTTCAATTGCCCACTCGCGCATGCTGTCGGACCACAGCAGTTCCGTGAGAGGGTCTGTGGCACGTCGCAGCTCTGCCAGCAGATCGGAATTCGTGATGACTCCCAGCAGTATTCCGTCCGAGGTAAGGACAGGTATTCGGTCGATGCGCTCCTGCATCATACGTTCAGCAGCATCCCGCACACTCATATCCGGAGCAGCAGGAGATATATCCCTCTGCATCACATCGCTGACTTCTGTGTGCGGATCCACACCCAGGAGATGCTTATAGAGCACAATTCCGACCAGCTTTTTATTCTCTATTACAGGAATGCCATCGATATTATGGCCGCGCATAAGGAATATTACCGACTCAATTCTATGGGCAGGATTCACCCAAACAGGGTCTTTTCGAAGAATGTCGGAGAGTGTTTTCATAATCGCTAAAGGAAGCTCCGTAGAGAAAATAAATTCAAGGTAAAGAATTAACTGCTATAGGCATTACTTCCGAAGCTGATAAAAACAGCTCTACATCAGGGACAGCTGAACGGCTTGTTTGCCAGCCCACCAGGAGACACTCGGGTTGTCTCTCAGTGCAATATCTAAAGTGAAAGGCACTTTCGTTTGTGCAGCGATCTTGGCGCGCACACTTCTTCTCGCAAGTGAAGGCGAATTATTTACTCGTGAAAGATGGGCAAGCCAAACTGCAGCAGGGCCGCTCTCTTCCAGCCGATGCGCTATTGCCGCAGCACAGGCGCTGTTTGAAAGATGTCCTGTATCCGATGCAACTCGATTTTTCATTTCCGGCGCATACGGGCCGCGGGCCAGCCAGTCTAGATCATGATTGGCTTCCAGAATAATTAAATTGGCCTCTGAAAGCGCTTCTGTAAGCTCGTTCGATGAGACTCCTAAATCTGTGGCATAGACGATTTTAGTGCTGCCGCATTCCAAAATCCATCCAACGGGTTCCACTGCATCGTGTGATACACGGAATGAACGCACACCAAAACAGCCAATTCCGCGACTGTTTCCAGTACTCAGCTCACTCACGTCGTACCCGAGTTCATCTCTTGCCAGGCAGGCATTCAACGTTGCAGAATTCGTTATAACGGACGCTTTTGATTTTCTCGCAATCGGTCCCAGTCCTGAAATATGATCTGTGTGCTCGTGAGTAACCAGTATGGCGCTGAGGGCAGAGGTATTCACTCCTCGTTTTGAAAACTGCGGTGACAACGTTCGGAGTGACAGCCCTGCATCGATCAGGATACTTGTTGAACCTGCCTGCACCAGCATTGAGTTCCCGCTGCTGCCACTTGCGAAACTGTGGACCTGCACTTCACGATTTGGCGATAAAAGTACTTCCATTATTCACCAGGATTCACTCGAAAAGGCTGTCGATAAATGTAGACGGATTGAAGACTTCCAGATCGTCCATTTTCTCGCCTACTCCCACCAGTTTGATGGGAAGGCCGAGCTCGTCCGCTATTGTGATCACTATGCCGCCACGTGCGGTTCCATCCAATTTCGCAAGGGCAATTCCAGTGAGAGGCACCGCTGTCATGAACATTTTAGCCTGGTTGATTCCATTCTGGCCGGTTGTAGCATCGAGGACTAACAGGATTTCATCGGCAGGACGGCCCAGTTCACGTTCCGTGATACGGTTGATTTTTTTGAGCTCTTCCATGAGGTTGGCACGATTGTGGAGTCTGCCAGCGGTATCTGCAATAATGTAGTCTGCGCCGCGTGCCCGGGCAGCTTTTATTGCATCAAAAACGACTGCGGATGGATCGGCTCCATCGCGATGTTTTACAATTTCAGTATTGGATCGCTGCGCCCATATCTCTAATTGGTCTATAGCTGCTGCTCGGAAGGTATCTGCGGCAGCCAGTACCACGCGCTTTTGCTTTTTCTGAAGCATATGCGCGAGTTTCGCAATAGTGGTGGTTTTGCCTACCCCGTTCACACCCACGACCAGATAGAGTGTCGGACCCTCCGGGGCCACTGTCAACGAGGTTTTGTGCTCTTTGGTACCCTTTTCAAGAACAGCGAGGAGATCCTGCTTCAAGCGGTTAACCACTTCTTTGGCAGTCGTGATTCTCTCTTCCTGAACGGCGTTTTTAAGATTAGTTAATGTTTCCGTCGTAGTGTGAACATTGATATCGCCTTGAATCATCAGGGCTTCCAGCTCTTCAAACAGTTCATCATCAACACGGCCGCGACCAGTGAGTACCTGGTCAATTTTACGAATAATTTTATTAAAAAAACCAAACCGCATAAATTAAAACATCCTTTTTGCAGTTACGGCCATGATAGACGAAGCTGTTTCCAATCAGGCAGACTCTATTATAGTGCACATAACTGGTTACGTCAAGTAAAGTTGGTTCAGATTTTGAGATTATTACTTTGAGATTTAGTAGAACTGCTGATTCGGGCCATTTCGCGTGCACAGAGGAACATCGAGAAGAGCGAAAAGAGTATTAGAAGCATTTTTTCACTAATATTAGGAATAACTATAGAAGTTATTACTCCTCCTGCTAATCCGCCTGCAAGCGCTGCTCCGCCATACTGCGCGTCTATAAGGCCGCGTTTTGAATAGCTCCACGAGGGCAGAATGCCGGCTAGCGCCACTACGATCAGGGAGGTAATAACGGCATCTCGTGCGGTAAGGGCAAATAGATAGATCAATGCAGGATAGAGCAGAATTCCAGAAGCTATTCCAGTGAGCTGTGAGATGGCGCCGACGACGAATCCCGTGCCGAGAAATGCCAGGCTGCTGTGCCAGTGTGTGAAATAGGGCTGATCAAAAGGTGTTAAACGAACTGTCCGAACCAGTACGAAAACACAGAGAAACATCGCGGCTGCCTGAAAGATGGAACGCGAGGGAGCCTCCGTGTCTGTTTTAACTAATGCTGCCGAAATCAATGCCCCGAATGTGGCGCCTGCAAACAAGAGGACTCCGTACTGCAGCAGATAAACGATAACATGATTCTTAATTCCGAAACCAATAACTGCAGTCAGAGCAGCTGCCAGCGCGTATCGCATAGCGGTGGCATGTGCTTTTTCTGTCTTGAAACCCAGCATCCAGCTCAGCGCGGGAGAAAAAGCCAGTTGAGAGCCCTGACCGGCTAACGAGGAGAGCAGTCCAACGATTGCCCCGGTGAGAACGACAACGACGACTTTAATTCTCGTGATGTCCAGAGTTCTGCGCCGTCGGCCGCGATTTTTACCATCGTCAGATGGATTCATAAAAACGATCTCCTCAATAGCGCACTATTTTCCTGGAGTGCTGGATTCGATGATAGCGTTCTTGAGATCTGAAACAGGCGGGCCAGCTATCACCACTGGCATCGATTCCACATGGAGATATTTCCGGGCTGCCAGATTTACCGTAGATACTGTAAGAGATTTTACCGCCGCGGAATACTTTTGAGAGTAGTCCGATCCCAGTCCATAGAATGCCTCTTCTGATAGATGGGCGGCTATTCCGCCATTGGATGCATAAGAGAGTTTAAGGGCTCCTATGGCGTGGTCTTTTGCCCACGAAAGCTCTTTTTCCGTAACTCCGCCAGCAGCCATTTTACGAATCTCATCCTGTGCTGAGGCAATCGCGTGGACAATATTTTTGGGATTCACTCCCGCTCGGAAAAGCCATGGCCCCTTTTGCAGACCAGGCTGAAATCGGGTATAGGCGTAGTAGGCCAGCCCTTCCGTATCACGCACGCGCTTGCCGACCCGCCCCACAAACTCGTCTTCTCCGAGAATGAGATTCATGATAGACGCAGGAATATAATCCGGCGATGTTCTGGAAAGCGAGATGGCTCCCATAGCAATATCCCCTTGAGATTTATCTGGTATGGTGATCAGGAGAGGCTGAACAGAAGCTGCGGCCATCGATTCTGAGCTGGGGACGTATTTTGGCAGCGCCGTTCCTTCCTCTGCCCAATTTCCAAAAAGGGTAGTAACGACTTCTTTTGCACTCGAAGCAGTGATATCTCCTACGATCACGAGGGTGGTATTTTCTGGGCGATAGGCACTTTGGTAAAAACTCTTCATATCCTCTTTTGTAATTGAATTCAAGCCGTCGATTGTACCCAGTGGGCGATGTGCATAGCTGCTTTTGGGATATAACTCCATAAAGAGTCGGCTAATAGCCACGTCACCGGTGTTGTTTTGCGATTCGCTCAGATTAGTCAGCTTTTCGCCACGCTCTTTTTCTATCTCATCTGCTGGAAATGAGGGATGCTGCAGGCAGTCGGCCATCAGCATTAATATTTTCTTGAAATCTTCCTTGAGCATGTTTCCTGAGATCGTCGTTCGTTCGCGGTCCGCATCAAAACTAAAATTTGCCCCAACGAACTCCGTGGCTTCCGCTATCTGCTGGGAAGTCATCGTATCAGTGCCGCGAGTGAGCATATCGGCCACGAAGGCGGCCAATCCATTCTTATCAGCTGGATCGTTCACAGAGCCAGCACGGACAAATCCAGAGATCGTGACCGTTGGATTGGAATGGTTTTCCTTGATGATTACGTGCATCTTATTCGGAAGGACAAACTCGGCAGGACTTTGAGAAGAGTTTTCATTCGTGATTTTGACCTGGTCGGCCTGAGAGGAGTCGTTACGAAGTGATGTTCGGTAATGCGCGTGCCGGTTTGGGGCTTCATTATTAGATACGACTGCCCTGTGCGCCGCATGATCCCCGGATGCGCCGCCGCCTTCAGCCGCAGTAGGAATGAAAGTCCCTATGGTGCGGTTATCGTCGTTGAGATATTTTTGGGCAACGCGCTTCACATCTGCTGGTTTGACGGCTTCTATCTCATCAAGAAAGACGTACTCTTTTTTCCAGTCGCCCGTCACTGTCTGATAAAAACCGAGTTTTGATGCCTGGGCCAGTACACTATCCTGGGCAAAAATAAATCCTGCGCGTGTCTGATTTTTGGCTTTGGTTACTGTGCGGTCATCGAGCGGCGACTGCGCCAGTCTATCAATTTCTGCCCGCAACGCTTTTTCAACTTGGCTGGGATCAATTCCCGAACGAGCAGACACTGCGATTTCAAACATTTCCGGATCGATGCCCTGGTTTGCGCTGGCAGCAACCGTGGTTGCCAGCTGAGTCTCAACGAGCGCTTTGTAGAGAATACTGCTTTTACCATTTGCAAGAGCCGTTGCAAGCACCGTCAGAGGAGCGAGGTCCGGGCTGTCAGCAGCAGGGATATGACTCATCATCTGAACGTAGGCTGTAGGTCCTGCCCGCCGTACGATGATACGTCGCTCACCGCGCTGTGCCGGCTCTGGATTCAGAGGAGTATGTTTCGTCGGGCTTGGTTTTACATCGGCCCACAGTTTTTTGATCTTGGAGAGAAGCGTGGTTGTATCGAAGTCCCCAACCACCACCAGAGTGGCATTATTTGGGGCGTAGTAATCTCTATAGTAGTCGTAAACCTGCTGACGGGTAAAATGCTGAACATCCCATTTCGTGCCAATGACCGGAAAATGATAGGGATGATCCAGGTAGCTCTGTGCCCGAGTTTGATCATAAAGGAAGGACGAGTTATCATTTTCACCGCCTTCTAATTCCGAAAGTACCACTGTTTTCTCTGCATTGAGCTGCTGCGGATCTATGAGCGCCTGAGTCATTCGATCTGCTTCGATTTGAAGCGCCACATCGACCTGATCTGCTGGCAGAAGAAAAAAGTAACTCGTAGTATCTGAGCCGGTTTCAGCGTTATTGATTCCGCCATGCCTTCCGATTAGGATATCGATATCACCAGGTTTCAGCAGTTTTTTGGTGCCTTTGAACATCATGTGTTCGAGCTGATGCGACACACCGGTTACTCCGGTCTGTTCATTTCGCGAGCCCACTCTGTACCATACATAGGTGCAGACCACCGGAGAGGCGTGGACCTCTTTGGTGAGTACTGTCAGCCCGTTCGGAAGTTTGGTTTTTGTAACGCCGTGGTCTGTGTTTTGAGCTCCGGCAGATGATAAAAAAGTGAGCAGAGCAGTTAGAACAGATAGTATTCCCGTCACCATTCTACGATTTGTTGTTCCAATTCTGATCATCATTTTCATTCCCCATCCCCTCCCAAAAAATTACTGCAATAAAAGTTATGTTCATTATAAGATGTTTCTTATCCTGCTTCAGTGTGATTCCTTCTTATCAGCGTGCCAATTCCTGCTGATGCTTCAGGTCCGAATGAGCGATCAGATACTGCTGGAAACTCAAAATGTGAATTAGAAATTTATTCCTAATATTGAATATATTTAATAAATTGCAATAATATATTAAAAATGGTAAAGTAAATATCGAAACTATTGAATAATATTTATCGTACCAACTCCATAAGTAAAAAGGAGCGGAGATGCCGAAACGCATTAATCGGTGCCCATCTTGCAGTTCTCTGCTGAATACAAGCGAACTAAGCTGTGTGGTTTGCAATATTACGATACGCGGGGACTTTGAATCCTGTCGATTCTGCAGGCTGTCGCCGGAACATCAATCGTATTTGGAAACGTTTCTCCTATGTGAGGGAAATTTGAGCAGAATGGAGAAAATTCTGAATCTTTCTTATCCCACATTAAGAAATAAACTGACCGCTGCACTTCAGGAGTTTGGCAATACAGTCGAAACAGAAATTTCACCGGATACATCCGCAGATTCAGCAGCGTCAGTAGAGACCCATAGGCGTGCGCTGCTGGAGGAGCTTTCTATGGGAACCATCACGGCAGAAGAAGCTGCCAGGGCATTGAGTGAGCTCAACCGTGCTCAATAAGAAAAATGCAAATTATTAACTTGTTCTCAGGCCATGATTTGCGTATTATTTGAAAAGGAAGATTAAAAATGGATGATAATGTAATGCAGGTTTTGCAGCTGCTGCAGGATGGAAAGATTTCGGCACAAGAGGCGGAAATGCTGATAACAGCGCTTCGAGGCGAGGGCAGCGTACCTAAAACTGCTGCGCCTCCGCCACCGGAAGAAAAGAAAAAGGAGAACCCATTTACCCGCGATACGAATGGGAATGCACCCAAATTTGATCTTGACAATCTTGGTGAACGTATTTCAAAGGCCGTTGCGAAAGTCCAGCCGGAGAAAATAGTACGGACAATTCAAACCCAGCTGCGATCTGCATCAAAAGCAGGCGCCAACTGGGGAGCATCCATGAGCGCAAAGATTCGAACCTGGAGCGATGGAAGCGATACTCGCCCTAAAAATCCCGGCGCTTTCGCGGAGCACGCCGATACACATGAGCAGGAGTTCCATCTGGAACACGGAGCCTCCGTCATGATCGAGAATCCACTGGGAAATGTGGTTATAACCGGTCAGTCCGAGGGGCCAGCCTCGGTAACAGTTCGCAAACTCATTTGGTCTGAAAAGATGGAAGATATTCAGTCCGTTTTGCACAAAATTACTGTCGACCTGCAGGGTACGGATACTCGGCTGGATGTGCGTGTCAGCGCTCCGGACTCGTTCTCAGAAGGCACTGTAGACCTGGAGATCAAGCTGCCGAAATCGGTGGATCTGGTTCATGTATCCACGCATTTTGGTGATGTCGATCTCGGCGGCATCAATGGACGTGCCGAAGCAGGCGTTACCAGCGGAGCTCTCAAACTGCACGATATAGGTGGCGATGTCCGCGGCGAGACCGTAAGCGGAGAGCTTCACATCGCCCGTATCGGTGGCGCAGCGACGGTTGCAACTCAGAGCGGATCTATCTCTGCAGAAGATATTCGAAAAGGATTGACCGCCAGTTCAGCCAGTGGGGAAGTTCGTGCCGCACGGGTTGAGGGTGGCAAAATAGAATGCAAGTCTGTCTCTGGTGATGTCAACGTCGAAGAGGTTGGAATGGATACCCCTCTGGATATCTCTGTGGAATCGGTAAGCGGGGATGCGAAACTTAAAAATGCATCGGGAAATATTGTATTGAAGGCGATCTCAGGCGACGTTTATGCGGAGCATCTCACGGCGGCGAAACTGCAGGTACAGACGATGAGCGGTGATGTGGGGCTGAGATTGCAGGACGTGTTTTCCGGCACGATGCAGGTTAGCACTGTCTCCGGAGATGTGCTCATTGCCATTCCGGAAGGCAGTAATGCCAGAGTGGTAATGAGCACTACTTCCGGTTCGCTGCGATGCGAACACGATGCGCATGATGTAATCGCTTCCGGCACCGTATGGTCCGGGCAGTTCGGAAACGGCGCAGGTACCCTGAATGTTCAGACTATATCAGGGGACGCCCATCTGCAGCGCGCTTAACAGCCGAGTTGGTTCTCCTATTTGGCAAATATAACTCACGAATAGGAGAACTGGCCGCAGCGTCCTGCGGCCGCTTTGCCGAAAGCCCGCTGTTTTCTGCCGTATATTCGGTTTCCCGTGTATTTGATCGCCACGGATATTTGAACGAGATTATAAAGGAAATAGTATGAACGAAAGCGAACAACAGCGCATACTGAAGATGGTTGCAGACGGAATAATAAGTCCGGAAGAAGCAAAAAAACTGCTTGCATCTCTTGCTCCGCAAAAGAGTGATTCTCAGGCAGTAAAGCCTTCCACTATGAGCGCTCCACCCAATTCCGCCGAACCAAAAACAAAGGACAAAACCATCGAAGTGCCGATGCAGCGCCCGGATGGAAGCTCCTATACGGTGCAGCTGCCGCCAGATTTGATCCCGATGTTCTGGGAGCTGGCCAAGGTTGCTATCAAAGAATCAGCTCGAAACGCTGCCCAGGAAACGGTTGAAGGACTGAAAATTATCGCTAAGAACAAGACGGCGGAATTGAAATCAGCACTCAAAAACAGACATACCAGAGGGAGCGATGATATTCACGGCGAGGGTGTGAAAAACTCAGTTCCAATGCGAGGCGAAGCACGCAGGCAGGTATTGCAGATGGTTGCAAATGGCCGTATCAAAGTGGAAGATGCTGCACGGCTGATAGAACAGATTGATGCAATGGAAATGCAGAATTCTCAAAATGCAGCGATTCAAAATAAATAGAATACGTTTGGGAGGTAATTTAAGTATGAAGTATATTCTGCTGGTTCCGGACGGCGCTGCCGATGAACCTCTCGCTGATCTGGATGGCAAAACTCCTATGGAAGCGGCACGGACTCCTAATCTCGACCGCCTCGCTGATACCGGAGTGGTGGGAGGAGTTCATGTAACACCAACCGACATGTATCCCGGCAGTGATGCGGCGAACATGGCGCTGCTTGGCTACGATCCAAAAGTGTACTACACCGGGCGTGGACCAGTGGAAGCGGCGGCTATGGGAATTCCTCTGGAGGCGAAAGATGTCGCGTTTAGATGTTCCCTTATCTCGACGGACGGGGAAAAGCTCATCGATTACAGCGCCGGGCACATCGCGACAGAGGATGCCAGGCAAATCATCGAGCTGGCAAATCAAAAACTTGGAACGCGGCAGATTACACTGTTTCCTGGTGTCTCTTATCGGCATATAATGCGCTGGGAAAACGGACCAACTGAGGTTCAGTCTCATCCGCCGCACGAAAATATGGGCAAGCTGCTGGAAGATATCATGCCTATTGGAGAACAGGAGAGCCGCCTGAGAGCGTTTATTCAGGATTCGTATGGACTGCTGAACGATCTGCCTTACAATCATAAACGCAGAGAAGAGGGGAAAAATCCGGCGAATATGCTGTGGCCCTGGAGCCCGGGACGGACTCCTCAGCTTCCCTCTTTTGAAAAGAAGCGTGGGATGTCAGGGGCAGTCATCTCTGCGGTCGATGTCGTGAGAGGCCTGGGCAAACTGACCGGCCTTGAGATTGTGGATGTTCCAGGGGCGACCGGCTACTTTGATACGGACTATGCCGCGAAAGCCCGGTATGCACTCGATGCGCTGAATCGCCACGACTTTGTCTGGGTACATGTGGAATCCCCTGATGAAGCCGGGCATGCAGGCAGTATTGACGAGAAGATTCGCGCTATTGAAAACTTCGATAAACTGGTAGTGGGAAATATGCTCACTGGTCTGAAGAATTTCGACGATTTTAGAATCCTGTGTGCGCCCGACCATAAGACGCCTGTCTCGACACGCGGGCATACCGTTGGGCCGGTTCCATTTCTGCTTTATGATTCTGAAAAGAAATTAAGACATGGCTCCCTGCAGCCGTATGATGAACGGGGCGCTAGTGAATCTAAAATTCAAATTAGTGAAGGATTTAGGCTCATCGACGATCTGTTCAGATCGTAGCAGTTATATCAAATCCTACCCCTACTGGGAATGGCCTACGGGAGGAAGAGTCTACCGCTATGGATGGTGATAAAGTAGAGAGATTCATGCACTCGAAGAAGAGTGAAGATCGAGTTCGAGCGGTGTCCATGGCTGAAGCGCTTCCTGAAGAAGCACGTCTTCCTATCCTCGTGAAACTGCTTTATGATAAATCGAGTTATGTGGCCGCTCTGGCAGCGAAATCGTTGGGAGATTGTGCGGATCCGGAAACACTTGCCGCAATGAGGGCTCGTTTTGAGGAAGTGTCTGATGAGGGAGTACGGAACGATCCCGGATGCCATATTCGTGCCAATCTTGCATTTGCATTCGGCAGGCTAGAATACTTGCCTGCGCTGAATTCTCTGCGACGTGGAATTCGTACAGTACAGATAGAAGCTGTCGGTGGGGTGCCATTCGATACAGGCGCTCATCTGCGCGCCAACTGTGCATTAGCACTGGCGCAGCTCAGTGATCGTGAATCGCTGCGGGATATGGCGCTCCTGCTGTTCGATATGACTTCTCCCATGAAAGGGCGGGATGCGGCCCTGGCAAAATTAGAGATGCGCAAAGCGGCTGCTCAGGCGATTGCCATTTTAGGAGATCGTTCGGGGGCTGTTCCGCTCACCATTAAGTTAAGCTATCCTGAAAATGAAATGCCGGAAGTCCTGCAGGAATGTATGCAGGCACTCGTTGCACTCGAAGACGAACGAGTAAACGATATTTTGGAACCGTACCTGAGCAGTCCCGATGCTGGACTGAGCGGGTATGCAGCTCTTATGCTTGCGTCTACTGCGTCTGAAGCAGCCCTCACTCTGCTGAAGAACGCGGTTCAAACTTCTTATGGGGAGCAGCTTAAATACCTGATTATTGCCATTTCTACCCACCGAAGCGATGAGGCGCGCGACTATCTGATCTCTGAGTTAAAATCGGAGAGAGAGTCGGTTCGTGCGCTTGTGAGAGAAGCTCTCTCAAATTCACTGGATGAAGTGGCGAAGGCAGCGCTCAGACAATAGTACGCATTTGTGCAGAAATGAGTAAATTAAGGCGGAGGATTCATGATGTCAGACCCAATCAAGTTTGATAGTGTACATCCGATAGGCGACACCGACGTAAATGCACTTCCAGTGAAGGACCTAGGTCCAGCTATTGCCTTTTATAAACACGTATTAGGCTTTAGTTTGATCAGCAAAGATTCTAAAAAAGCGGTGCTGGGACGTGATACTGCCGAGATAGGTCTTGAAATAAATGCGCTTGATCCAGAACAGATAAGCTGCTATTTTTCGGTTAGTCCTTTAGATGCACTCTGGCAGGAATATACGGATAAGGGCATCGAGCCGTCCCCAATAAGAGTTGATTCGTATAATGGGAAATCGTATCGAGTTTTCTTTGCTAAAGAGCCTTACGGAGTATGTTTTTGTTTCGGCGAGGAAATTATTTGACAGGATCTGAGCGGTTCTGGATACTTGTGGCCTCCCGAGATCATGTGTTTCGCGGGGTCGAGCAGGGAATATGCCAGGCGAACCATGGAAAATCTACTTCCTTGAAGCGAATGTCTAAAGGTGACTGGATTACGTTCTACTCCAGTAAAATGGATTATGGTAAAACAGATCCCTGTATGGCGTTCACTGCGATTGGGAGAATAGCCGACGATACCATATTTCAGGTGACTGTGGGAGAAGGTTTCAAACCCTTTCGAAGACGTGTGGACTATATCCATTCGATCGAAGCGGAAATCAAACCTCTGATTCCAGCGCTGTCTTTTATAAAGAATAAGAAGAGCTGGGGATATCCATTTAGATTTGGGACATTGGAAATAGATCAAGCAGATTTCGAACTGATTGCAAATAATATGAAAGCAGAATTCCTATAGGCAGAGAAATATCGAAATGAACATTCTCGTAAATCTTCCTGCAGGTTTTTTTCAGCATGCTGCACTCGATGCGATATTTTCAAGGCTGGGCACCTTTGGAAATGTTCGTAAGTCCTCTCATAACTCCCCGGCTGAAATAAGAGAGGATCTTGCGTGGGCAGATGCAGTTATAATGTGGTCCTGGCCAGTATTAACTGATGAACTGCTCGATCAAGCACCAAACATTGGGTACATTGGGCATATCGATGTTACTCAAAGAGGCGCTCAGGCCGAACTCGCACGCCAGCTGCCAATTTCAGTTTCACGGCACGGTTTTTCACCCGCCGTAGCTGAAATGGCTCTTGCGCTCATTATGAATACGCTGCGCAAAATTTCGAACTATCACGCTGAGATGCGGATTGGAGCGGAAAAGTGGGTAAAGGACTTTCCCAGGGATATTGATCCCCAGGAGCGCGAACTGACTGGCCGCATGGTGGGCATCATCGGGTTTGGGAAAGTCGGCAGACGATTGGCAGAGCTGCTGCAGCCCTTTGAGTGTACTCTAAAGGTGGTCGATCCCTTTGTATCCGAGTCGGTAATCACTTTCGCTGGTGCGGAACACGTTTCCCTTCACGAAATGCTTCGTGATTCGGAGGTAGTGGTAATTTGTGCTGCTTCGAATGACGGAACGACTCATCTTCTAGGAGCTGAGGAAATTAATCTTCTTCGGCAGGATGCCGTGCTGATAAACGTAGCTCGTGCTGCTCTCGTCGATACGGCTGCATTGATAGATCGCTTGAAAAGAGGCGATCTATTCGCCGCACTGGATGTTTTTGATAGCGAGCCGTTAGATCCAGACTCCGAGCTTCGCACCCTTTCAAATGCCTGCCTTACTCCGCACAGAGCAGGCGGCATCGTGGCTTCTGTGCAGCGAACGATCATTACCCTGGTAGACGATTTAGAAGCCCATCTGGAAGGCACTCCTCGAAAACACGTTTTAACGGAGGCGATGCTCCCGAGCCTGGATATCTAAAAATGTGCCACACCCTAATCCAATGTTCTTTGAGGTTGAAACTCCCCCTGAGGAACGAGGATATCTGTATGGCAGATGCTCCGTCATCTGCCTAAAATAGTGGTGAGGCTGATCTCGCCAGGCTGTGTACTTCTACAACGACTTCATTCTAACTTGTATTATTTTGGGCTGGCAGTAATTATTGCGCCAAAATCGACAGCTTTCAGGCCGGCGCCTCCAACGAGCGCGCCGTCAATATTAGGCCGTCCTAATAGATCGGCCGCATTGTCCGGCTTTACGCTGCCTCCATACTGAATTCGCAACTGTTCGGCAGTTTTCATGCTGTACAGCTTTGCGACAGCAGCTCGGATAACGCCGCATACTCTGTCCGCTTCCTCCGCCGCGCAAACTTCTCCGGTACCAATCGCCCAGACTGGCTCATAAGCGAGAATCAATCCGGCTGCCTGTTCTTCTGAAACTCCATTGAGAGCGGCAACCGTCTGGCTGCTGACAATACTATCCGTGTTTCCTGCCTGCCACTCCGCCAGCGTTTCGCCCACGCAGCAGATCGGGATTAGCCCGCCTGCAAGGGCAGCTTTAAGCTTTAAATTGACCGTAGAATCGCTGTCGCCAAAATAGGCCAGAACTGCCGCGTTGAAATCAGGCTCAGGCACGCCGAATCGACCTCTGCGTTCTGAGTGGCCAACTATCACGTAGGTGCAGCCTATTTCTTTTAGCATAGGCGCAGATATCTGCGCTGTATACGCCCCTTTTTCCTTCCAAAATAGATCCTGTCCGCCAATTTTTGCATTCGACCCGGCCAGTTTTTGTGCAGCATAGGCAAGCGTCGTATATGGCGGACATATTACAATATCAACATCCGCGCGTGATTCAAATACGGCCGTCAGCGCGCTTAGAAGTGTTTCTGCCTCCGCATTGGTGCCGTTCAGCTTCCAGTTGCTGGCTATAATAGTCTTCCGCATAGCTCTCAAATTTCTCCAGTTTAGTTGTTGGTTTCCGGAACCATAATTTCAGGTTCGACTTTTATTTCCACGTTGCCATGCAGCACTTTCGAGATCAGGCAATGCGACTCCGCTTTATAAGCGGTATCCATAGCAATTGCTGCAGTTCTTTCATCGGTTGAGGTAAGAGTGAGCCTGGGCTTGATATCTATGCGAACAATTTGCAGTGATCTATCTGCCTGCCGCTCCAGATCACAGCTGGCATCGACTTCCATTTTAACCAGCGGAAGCCGACGTTTCTCTGCCCATATCGAAAGCGTTATGCAGTAACACGACACGACTGCTCCCAGCAGAAGTTCCTCTGGATTGCTTCTGCCTGGTTTTCCACCCGTCTGTTCTGGAACGCCAAAATTCCACACTTCATTGCATTCCGTATGGAGTTCACCATCTCCATCACTATTGCCAGCCCACAAACCTTCGATGCGAAACGTATGTTTTTCAATACTCATATAAGGCCTCTTTATTCTGAAGTGCGACTACGCCAGGAAGCGGTTTTCCTTCGAGGAATTCGAGTGAAGCTCCACCACCTGTCGATATATGCGTCATTTTATCCGCGTAGCCAAGCTGCTGAACTGCCGCAGCTGAGTCACCGCCACCAACTATAGTAATGGCGCTGGACAGTGATAACGCTTCTGCAACCGCACGAGTTCCTTCCGCGAATTTCTTAAACTCAAATATACCCATAGGCCCGTTCCAGACCACCGTTGCGGAGCCGGCGATAATAGCGCTGAACTTGGCAATAGTTTCGGGCCCGATATCAGCGCCTTCCCAGTCAGAAGGAATCGCGTCTATTGCGACCGTTTTGGTCTCGCAGGCCTCCTCACCAATATCAAAAGGATTTCCACTGGTTATGACGACATCCGATGGAAGCTGCAGTTTATCTCCCGACGAAGCAAGCACCTCTTTGCAGAAATCCAGGTTTGCCTCATCCAGCAGGGATTTTCCGATTTCCAATCCCTGTGCTTTGAGGAATGTATAGGCCATACCTCCGCCGATAATAAGTGTATCTACTTTAGTTAGAAGCGCCTGGATCACGCCGATCTTATCTTTGACTTTAGCTCCGCCGAGGATAGCCACAAACGGACGTTTTGGCACATCGAGCGCTCCGCCCAGGTAGTCCAGCTCTTTCTGCATCAGAAAACCAGCCACACCAGGAATTATTTTCGCGACACCTTCCGTCGAAGCATGCGCTCTATGGGCGGTTCCAAAAGCATCATTCACATAGAGTTCCGCCAGGCTTGCGAGCTGAGCCGCAAATTCAGGATCATTCTTTTCTTCTTCCGGATGAAAGCGGACATTCTCCAGGAGAATGATATCGCCGTCATTCATGGCGTCCACTTCAGATCTTACTTCCGGTCCAACGCAGTCCGGCAATAGGGGTACATCTTGATGAATCAATCGGGAAAGATGAGCAGCTACAGGAGCAAGGGTATATTTTGGAGTGACTCCCTTTGGCCTGCCTAGATGAGAAACCAGAATTGTCTTTGCGCCGTTTTCCCGCAGATACTCGATGGTGGGAAGCGCCGCAGTGATTCTGTTATCGTCTGTGATAGCGCCATGCTCGTCTTGCGGCACGTTGAAATCGACTCGTACCAGAACCCGTTTACCTTTTACATCGATATCTTTTACAGTTTTCTTATTCAATATTGTGACCTCTGAAAAAAATGAAACCGCGTTCTAGATCGGTGTTCCAAGAATATCAATTAATTGATATTCTTGTTACACCGATCTAGAACTCGGTTATTGTGTATTTACAGCCCTTTGGAATAGACGAATTGAACCAGATCCGCAACCCGGCTGGAGTATCCCCATTCGTTGTCGTACCAGGCTACCACCTTGACGAGATTTCCGCCTACAGCAACGGTATCGATTGCGGAGAATATGGAAGAGTGTGAATTTCCTTTGATATCGGTCGATACCAGAGGAAGATCGGTGTATTCCAGGATTCCCTTCATTGGTCCGTCTGCATACTCTTTCGCTACCGCGTTGATCTCATCTACTGTTGCGTTCTTGTTCAGAACGGCTGTGAAGTCAACTACCGAAACAGTAGGAGTTGGAACTCGGAAAGCCATTCCATTGAATTTGCCCTGCAGTTCCGGAATTACCAGGCCAACTGCTTTGGCTGCTCCAGTAGAAGAGGGAACAATGTTTTGTGCTGCTGCTCGTGCATCTCTAAGGTCTTTGCTGGCCGTATCCTGAACACGCTGAGAGTTGGTATAGGCATGTACTGTTGTCAGAAGGCCTTTTTCAATTCCGAAACGGTCGTTGAGAAATTTGGCGCAGGGGGCGAGACCATTCGTGGTACACGATGCGTTGGAGATAACATGATGCTTGGCCGCGTCGTATACATTCTCATTCACGCCAAGAACCACTGTCAGGTCTTCATTCTTGGCAGGAGCGGAAATTATAACTTTTTTCACGCCGTGTTCGCGATGCGCTGCGGCTTTCGTGGCATCGGTAAAGAAGCCGGTAGATTCGATGACGATATCCACTCCCGCTTCGTCCCATCGGATAGCTCCAGGCTCACGCTCCGCAAATACTTTAATTCGGTTGCCACAAACCAGAATATCGGATCCGTCGGTCTGAACTGTTCCATCGAATGGACCGTAAGTCGAATCCCATTTTAACAGATGCGCATTTGTTTTCGAATCGGTCAGGTCATTTACCGCAACGACATCGATGGTATCTTTATGCCGCTCAAGTATAGTGCGCAAGGTCAATCTACCAATGCGGCCGAAGCCGTTAATTCCTACTCTTACTCCCATGTAATCAATTCTCCTTCTCGGTCCTCAACCTAATTGCA
>JBBRDM010000111.1:0-18406 GCA_038203935.1 Chthonomonadales bacterium | reverse complement strand
GGAGGCAATCGAAATCGTAATGCCCAATATGCCGAAAATTGAACCTATGGAACGCATGAGGGTATCTCCAGTCACAAACAGCAATAATTCATTCTGCATATTCGTTAAATGCTGGTGCTTTCCTTCTTATGACATATCTGGATGACGAGTTGAAATTGATCCTTTCACCACGAGAATAGTTCTAAGAGGATAATCTACTATGACTAATTTTCAAGAGAGTGCATGTGAGGCACTGGCAGTCAGGAAGGTACTCAGTACACCTATTTACCGCCTAATCATTTCAAAAGCGTTGACGATACCGTCCAGCTGGTGAGTTTCTAAACCTACGCAAACGTTCTGTCCGATAAGCATATAACGCAATCAATCCGCGAAGCATGGGACGAAGAAGAGAAGTTAACGATCAATACTGACCGGTGCAGTTTCCCCTGTAAATAGAGTTCCCGTATCCTGCCGCGTGTAACTTGCAGATATTCCGCTGCTTCCCTCGTGGTGATCCAGCCGCCATTCGTGTACATTGTACTATCTCCATTTCATCTCCCCTCTCCCTTGCGAGCTATCAAGCAGTGTGAGATGGGGGTGAGGTAAAAAGGTAAATTCTCCTCATCAAATCACCCGTCGTGGTATAATAGGATACTTAGTTAAAATACTCGCCCGGCGCTTGGAAAAGGCTTGCCGGGCTTCAAAATCTCTATACACTATCTAAAACAATGGGGCAGAGGCGGCAGCGATCATGAGTGATGACAGGATAGAAAATCGTTACGAATTTCGTCAGATCGAAGCGAAGTGGCAGAAACGCTGGGAAGAGGAAGATACATTCCGCGTTGAAAACTCCAGCGACAGGCCCAAATTCTATGGCCTCGATTTTTTCCCATACCCCAGCGGCGCTGGTATCAGCGTCGGCCACTGCCGCAACTACATCCCGCTCGATGTCGCCTGCCGGTTCAAAGTCATGCAGGGTTATAATGTCCTCCATCCTATGGGCTGGGATGCCTTTGGCCAGCCTGCAGAGAACGAGGCCATCAAGCGCGGCCGCAATCCCCAGGAGATGGTTCCCGAATACGCCGCCAACTACAAACGCCAGCTCAAACTTGTGGGTATCTCCTACGACTGGAGCCGGGAGATCGACTCCAGTAATCCGGACTACTATCGGTGGACCCAATGGCTGTTCCTGCTGCTGTATAAGCGCGGCCTGGCCTATCAGGCCAACACCCCTATCAACTGGTGCCCTGTCGATAAAACCGGCCTCGCGAACGAAGAGGTGGTCAATGGCCGATGCTGGCGGTGCGGCACACTGGTCGAAAAACGCCCTATGCCGCAGTGGTATTTCAAGATCACAGAATATGCAGATCGATTGATCACCGGCCTGGATACTATCCAGTGGTCGGATGGAATCAAGCAGCAGCAGCGCGAGTGGATAGGGCGGAGCGACGGCGCGGAGGTCGATTTTCAGGTCATTGGTTCCGATGAGAGCATTCGTGTTTTCACGACACGCCCGGATACGCTGTGGGGCGCCACCTTCATTGTGCTCGCGCCCGAGCATCCCCTGGTCGAAAAGATCACCGAACAGAATCATAAGGATGCGGTTAAGGAGTATCAGGATCGCGCAAAGAAATCCACCGATATCGAACGCCAGAACACCGAGCGCGCCAAGACCGGCGTTCTCACCGGCGCTTATGCAGATAATCCCGTTACTGGCGAGCCGATTCCTATCTATATCGCAGACTATGTTTTGATGGGGTATGGAACAGGCGCGATTATGGCGGTTCCAGCCCACGATCAGCGCGACTTCGAATTCGCCCGAAAATACGATATTCCTGTAGTTCTCGTCTATCGAAGCGCGCCAGAACAGTCTGCCGATAGTATGACGGAAGCGATTCCTGCCGGCGGAGTGATGGATTCTTTCCTTCCCTCACCGGGTGCGCGAACGCCTGCCTCTCCTTTCGCCGGATCACCGAATAATAAAGATACCGTCGGCAAAGTAGTTGCCTGGCTGCAGCAGTATGGAGTCGGAAAAGGTGTCATTAATTACAGGCTGAGAGACTGGCTGATCTCCCGACAACGGTACTGGGGAGCGCCCATCCCGATCATCCACTGCGCGAAGTGCGGTCCGGTGCCTGTTCCCGAAAATCAGCTTCCCGTGCTCTTGCCCGATGTCGAGAGGTATGAGCCGACCGGTACTGGTGAATCTCCCCTCGCCGGAATACCCGAATTTGTCCATACCACCTGTCCGAACTGCGGGGAACCGGCTCGCCGCGAGACCGATACGATGGGGGGATTCGCCTGCTCATCCTGGTATTTCCTGCGCTTTACTGATCCGCATAACCAGGATATGGCTTTCAGTCCGGAAGCCGCAAAATATTGGATGCCGGTCGATCTCTATGTGGGCGGAGCCGAGCATGCCGTGATGCACCTGCTTTATGCGAGATTCTGGACCAAGGTGATCCACGATGCCGGCCTGGTAGACTTTGACGAACCGTTTCAGAAGCTGCGCAATCAGGGAATGCTGCTGGCGCACACTGCCGGGCGAGAGGTCAAAGCGGAGAATGAAGAGGGAAATGAGGAAGAGGCTGAGGATCTGCTTGAAAATTGGAAAATATTGAAGCCAGAGGAGAAACTAACGATTCCTGAAGATCAGTGGATATGGCGCTGGGTGAAGATGAGTAAATCCAAAGGCAATGTGGTTACGCCGGACGAGATGGCGGAGAAGTATGGCGCCGACAGCCTCCGGTTGTATGGGCTTTTTGTCGCTCCTTTCGAAGACACCGTGCAGTGGACTGATAAAGGCATCGAAGCTTCTCACAGATATATCAACCGACTCTGGCGGCTCTGGACAGAACTGCATCCGCACTATATTCCAGAGTGGAAATCAAGAATAGCTTCGGAGTTTTCATCTGTTTCACTGTCTGCAGAGCTGCGGTCGCTGCGCCGAAAGCTGCATCAGACGATTCGGAAAGTTGCGGAAGATATCGAGGATTTCCGCTTCAACACCTGTGTCGCTGCGCTGATGGAGTATACCAACGAACTCTCCCTGTTTCGCAATAACCTAAGCAGCGAGGCACCTACAATGGAACAGGCACTGACTATCTCGGAACTTTTAGAATCGCTTCCGCTTCTGCTTGCTCCGCTGACTCCCCATCTGGCGGAGGAGCTATGGTCACGGCTGGGCAAGCGAAACTCTCTTTATCGTGAATCATGGCCTGAATTTGACGCCGAGGCAGCCGCTGATGAAGCAATAACGATTGTGGTGCAAGTCAATGGCAAAGTTAGGGACCGGCTGTCTGTCGCACCGGATACAGCACAGAGTGAGATCGAACGGCTGGCCCTGGCTTGTGAAAAAGTCCAAACCGACCTCATCAATAAACAGCTTCGTAAAACGATCGCAGTCCCGGGTAAACTCGTCAACTTTGTTGTGGGTTAGGCGGATCACGTAAATTACTTCCGGAGGTTGAAAACCCCCGTCTGGAAATATCGGTCGTCTTTCAGACGGAAGGCCCGTCCGAAGGACGGCTGGCCGCAGGCCTGACAGACAGGTCATTCATGGCCTGGAAACGATTTGGGCTGCGCAAGTATCCGGAGGTTGAAAACCCCGTCTGTAAAAAGCGGTCGTCTTTCAGACGGAACATACAATTAATGCCCTCATCCCCCCTGCCCCCCTTCTCCCAAAAACAGGAGAAGGGGGAACTCTTGTCAAAAATTCAGCCCATGCAGGGAGCTTGCGGCCGGAGATGGGCTTTGCAATTCCAGACCTGGGTTTCAACCCAGTGTGTTAAATGGGCTTTGCAATTCCAGACATGAGCTGAACTCATGGCAAACAAATGGCCTTCGCAAATCCACACATAGAATGCAGCCGGGAATTTTCCGAGAGGGTTCGATTCGAGAGGACCATTTTTAGCTGGCCGAAACTGAAATAGGATTTAATGCCGCCTTTGGTGTATAATAGCACTGAGATGAGCTTTGCCTCACACCCTTTTAACCCGTTTGCAATTTTTATCAACATTTAAATAATGTAGGAGACAACCGCATGAGTTTCGACGAACTCCCGCCGGACTCGAAGCGCCGCACCCGAAAGCGAGCAGCTTCAGAGAACGAGGCGGAAGCGTCTTCGCCGGATGCGCCTTCCGCCGCTCCAAAACGCCGCTCTCGCATCACTGCTGCCGAATCCGCAACATCATCATCTGTTCCTGCGCCAGACACTGCTGAACCTACTCCGCGTGCTGGGCGCAGCCGCCTCAAACTGCCAGAATCTGCCGCTGATACAGAACGACCAAATTCTGGCGAAGAACTGCAGCCAACGTTGCCAGAAATGCCAGAATCTGCCGCCACAAAAAAACCCAGACGCGCTGCTGCAAGGCCTAAAGCAAAAGCACAGGCCGCTGAATCTGAACCAGTTTTGCCTGAATCTATCGCATCGGAAGCTGTCACTGAAGCCGCTTCCACTCCGTCTCCTGCTGTAAAGCGCAGAAATGTCCGTATTAAAGCCCCTATCGAACCTAATCCATCCCAGCCAATCGAAGCCGCGGAATCCATATCAGAAGTACAGAAGCCTGCCCCATCACGCCGCCGACGAGGTAAATTGGCAGATGTGGATGCGGCCCAGACTGTTTCAGAGGTGACAACGCCTGCAGCTTTACCTGCTGAAGCATTAACTAGTGCAACAAAAACTGATGATGATTCGCTTCAAGCGGTACAGACTGAGACACCGGAGCGAACTGGACGACGCAGACGCCCCGCGCGTAAACGTAAGCCAGACGAGCCTGTCGCGACAGAAACGGCTGCAGAAGAAATTGAGGCAGTGGTAACGGAGGAGGTTTCCGATGCTGAGGCCGAAAGTACGACTTCTGGCCGCTCACGCAGAAGACGGGGCGGACGAGGAAAACGAAGCGAAACACTCGTTTCGAAAACCACAACAGAGCCGGATGAACCTCTGGTCCCGACTGCAGAACAGATTGCAAAATTGGAAGCGGAGCACGATGCGAAAATCGACCGTACCATCGGCGCGCATCTTGTGCTGCGGCATGGCTGTCCGGAAATACATATCAATGGAAACAGCTATCCGCCAATTCTCTTTTTCGGAAATCTCGATTCTGAGCAAAGCCGTGGAAAAGTTGTTTCTGAGATTCGACGCGCATCAAGCGCCGGCGTACATCTGCATTCCACATTGATAGAATTAGTCTGCCCTCCTTCAGATAATCCAAGCAGTTTCGATGAGATTGAAAGCCGTATCAAAACGGTGCTGGATACTGATCCAGACGGCTTCGTCATGCCGCGTATTATATTTGTTCCTGCGAAAGGTTGGAAACGCGAAAACCCGAACGAAGTAGCCTCCTACTCGGATGGCACTACGGGTGATCCATCGATAACCAGCGAAAAGTTTTGGCTGGAAGCAGAGAATTCACTGGCCGCTCTGATTGCACATATACAAGCCAGCAGTTGGGGTAATCGAGTTTTTGGATATCATCTTGAGAAAGGGGAATGGTTCCAGCCATCCTCCCAGGGCTATGATAGAAGCGCCGCCAATCGGGATGCTTTTCGAGAGTGGCTGCAGGATAAATACAAACACAATATTGTAACCCTGCGCGCTGCCTGGTATGACGGCGATATTCAGTTCAGCACGGCGGATATTCCGCCGATGATCACGAATCCGAATCTCAATCGAGCTTTCTTCGAATCTCGACGAGAACGCCGCTATATCGATTTCCATGAATTTACGGCCGAGAGCACGACTAAAAGAATAATTTCACTCGCGCGGGCAGTTAAACGAGCTTCACACAACCAGGCAATGACCTCGGTATGCTACGGCTATACGTTTGATTTCGGCCACCCGTACAATGGTCACCTTGCGCTTGGAATGCTGCTGTCTACTTTTGCGATCAATCTCATCTGCGGGCCGCCATCCTATCGGGAACGCAAGCCCGGAGGTTCTGCTGATTTTCCCGCTCCCGTGGATTCTTTTCCGCTGCATGGCAAGCTGTGGCTCTCGGAAGATGACACTAAAACATTCCTGGCTCCGGTGGAACAAGACCCGGATGATTTTAATCCACGGTTTACCGATCGGCCCAGCACCGAAAATGCACACGACAGAGCGATGGGAAATGCTTTCGCACATGCGGCAGGCACCAGCTGGATGGATCTCTGGGGAGATGGCTGGCTGGATGACGATATAATATGGGATAGGATACGGAAATTTAGAGAACGTTTCTCCGCTTTTACTTCGAATAGAGACCGCCCGCGCGTCCCAGAAGTCGTAGCGCTAATTGATGAGAAAAGTCTGCTTCATGTGCAGCATGGCGAGGCTTTCTTCCGTAAACTGACGAATGGCCTCCGAGAAACTCTCCACCGGGCCGGCGTATCGTACGGCACCTATCTTCAGAACGATATTTTAGCAAAGGATTTTCCCACCGATGCACTCCTCTATCTATTTCTGACACCATTCCGGCTCACTTCAGAGCAGCGAACTGCTATCAAAGAAAAGCTTCAGAAAGATGGTAAAACAGTTGCCTGGCTTTATGCTCCTGGGGCGTGTGAGGAAAGACCATCAATCGGCGGACTGATGGAGGAGTCTTCTGCAGGTGTGACAGGATTTACCTTGCGGCAGCAGGCATGGAATTCCGAAATAGGATCGCGCATTATTGATGCACGCCACGCGCTGACGGATCGGCTGAATGGTCGGGAGCTGGGGGTTCGAGAACGTCTGAATCCTTCTTTCTATGTGGACGATGCTGCCGCTGGGAACCTGGCAGAATATCAGTCTTCCAGCCTTCCTTCACTGGCTGTAAAAGAACTGGATGGATGGAAGTCTGTTTTCGTGGGCGATCCAGTGCTTCCGCTCGAACTGCTTCGCGGTATCTGCAGATATGCAGGAGTGCACCTCTGGACACCGCAGGGTGATGATGTCGCATCTATTGGTAATGGGTTCGTGACTATCCACGCGGCAAAAGATGGAGGGAAATCACTACACCTTCCAGGCTACACAGGTCTCTACGATCTTGGCGCAGAAAAGTTAATTTCTGAGGATACCAGAGAATATCGATATACCATGACCGCCGGCTCGACACGTTCCTTCTATGTGGGGCCATTGGAAAAGATGCATCGCATTGGTCTGCCAAATCTTCCGGCCATAAATACTAATCGTCGGCGAACAACTCCAGCTATAACTCCTTCTGCTGCAGCCACAGTGCTCGTAAATATGGAAGAAATGGTGGAACTCACGGATCCATTCAGAGAAGATATTGCGACCCTTGAAGCTGTATTAGCTGTTGATTTAAGTGCCGTGAGTGACACCGAGCTATTCCAATTAGAAGATGACGAAGTGTTTCTCGCTACCCTGAATACAGGAACACTGCCGCCTGCATCTCCGGAGGAGACTCTGGCTATCGGTGAGGCGCTTTCAAGCGGGCGAAGACGGCGGCGACGCGGCGGAAGAGGCCGAGGCAGAAATCGCGTCCCGGGTGAAACATCTGAGGGGGCCGCAGAATCACAGCCACAGCAGAATGATGGCAATTCCAGCGAGAATTAGATAGTTAAAAGCCAGGTGTTTCCATCCCTGGCACCTCTGAAAGACACCTCCCATGGCAAAAACGATCACCTCTAAAGAACTGATCGCGTTTAAAATTGGAGCGCGCGCGCGCAAGTTTGCCGTAGAAGGTTTTGCGATCGAGGGGTATGAGTATCTCTACACCGCTCTGGCAGAATCTAAAACGTCCGATAATGAACTGAATGCACTGCTGCAGAACGAACTGCTTAAGCTGGAAAAATGTGTCTCAAACATCCAAAACGAAGAGGAAGGAATAGAACCAGTTGATTGACGGATACTACGCGATCGATTATCAGGTTCATTCGTTTCGCTCGCACGATGGCAAAGCATCTATCGACGATCAATGCGCGCGTGCTGTCCAGATAGGCCTGGATGAACTGGGCTTTTCAGAACATAAGGATTTTGATCCGGCGGATCCCGAAGTTGACTACTTCGATTACGATGCCTATATATCTGAAATCGAGGCAGCTCGTTCCAAATGGGGAGATCGGCTGAAGATTCGCGCCGGCGTAGAGATCGACTACCAGATCTGGTTTGAAGATAAAATCAGTGATTACCTCAACAGCCATGCATTCGATTTTGTAATTGGCAGCGTTCACTATGTCGATAGAGCGATGCTGATGACACCTGAATATAATAAAAACAGAACAGAACATCAGGCATACAGCGACTATTTCAAGGCAGTACAGGATTCCCTTTCGAGCGGACTGTTCGATATTCTCGGACATTTGGAATATGCAAATCGGCGAGGAGTGTCTGCCTGGGGACCCTACTTCTCCGAAAACTATCGCGCTGAGTTGGAATCGATGTTTCAGGTATTGATAGAAAAAAAGATTCCTCTGGAAATCAACACTGCGGGGCTGCATCAGGGCCTTGGAATCACCTATCCTATCTCAGACACCGTAGAAATCTATACAAAATTGGGCGGGCATCTTTTATCCCTCGCCTCAGACGCCCATCATCCTGATCAGCTTGCCCATGCATATTCCCAGGCCGCAACTATTGCGCTCACCCACGGCCTTACACAGCTCTGCACCTGGCAAAACAGAAGCTGCACAGAAGTACCTCTGTCTGCTTAAAATGCCTCATTGTACGTTGTTCTCTCTCCCAGCATCTTCCGCAGAATCCTTCTTTTCTCAATGGGAGAGCGGACAGAGTGTTCATTTTTTTCGCTGCGATGTGATAATGTTCTGCCCGTCTTCTTTCTGCCTAACAAGCAATGAGCGGATAGGGAATACCTGCACATTCTCTTGGCTTAGCGATGTAAACAGATTATGGTCCGCTCAGTGTTGATTTTTGGGCACCGTGACCTGGCACAGATCGACCGTAACTGGAAGTATATCCAGTTAGCAGCATATTGATATCGCGTTGAGACGGCTGCTTCAAAGTATAGATATTTGAGAGCACGGACATAATATCAGACGATGTATTGCTGTGGCCGGCAATACCAAGGGCATGTCCGAATTCGTGCATCGCGATCGGCATTACATTACTCAGCTGGCTGAGATACGTCAGATTCAATACGATATCTGCGTGCTGGAGATTACGATTGTCATCCGCGGTGTAGCCTGTGCTGCCTCCTCTTCCATTATTTCCCTGTGCTATGAAAGCTACGGTTATGTCTGCTTCCGATGGGTCACTCACAAGCTGATAGGATATAAATTGATTGGTCACTTTTACCCACTGATCGAAACCGTTTACCGCCTCATTTTCACGATCTGCTGTCAGGCCTGAGTTACTTATAAAGGCCACTTTCACCGGAAATATTGCCCAGTGATACAGCTGATTTACTTTACCAGTTTGCGGATCGATCTCATGTACATAGTTAGGTAAAAATCCATCTGCGGTGACAGGCCTGGGGTGATAGACTGCCGTTATATCCTCATGCGGATCCGTAATCGTCAATTGTAAGTGAGTTGTCGTGGCCAGCTGCGACCCATTGCTCGTCCATTTATCGAAAGCTCTATCACCAAAAATATCCGGGGCATCCAGCGTGATCACTGAATTTAGCGGCCAAGCCTGGCTTATAGGAGTGCTGCTGCTCGCTGGTGAAGAATTTGGCAGTGTAATCATAAGCGGTACGGATCTAGTCAGGCCAGCGGCGCCTATCGACACTCCCTTATCCTGAGAAGGCGCAACAACTGGCGGCGGGCCGGAGTTGGAAGGTGCAGAAGAAGCGCTGCCTCCACCGCAACCTGTAAGTGAATTTATAAGGACCAGGCCGCTAAATACCAGAATCCATAAGCTGCAAGATTTTACTAAAACTTTCATTTTCTGCCACCAGTTAAAATATTTCCTCCTTGCGAAAAAGGAGGATGGCAGAAGGATTATCGGCTGCAAAGCCTGTTATTATTACCAGTCTGGTTTTGGTGGGATTGCACTTTATAGAATCAATATCTATGCAACCCAGCGAATATAACGTGCGTATTTACAGAACTGATTAGATGAACGGAGATTCTTCATGAATAAAAATAGATGGGCGCTTACCGGCGCAGCTTTAACGATCAGCGCATTCTGGGGATGCGCACCAAAAAACAGTGAGACTACTGCTCCTGCAAAACAGGAGATCGTGAAGAAGCTTCCTCAGAACGAAAGCAAAAGCAGTGCAGAATCTCAAATCACATTGAATACAGCGGATGGCTGGAGTATATCAGGCGCTATGTATCTGCCGGCAGGCAAACCAGAGGGAGGAGTAATTTTGCTCCATCAACGAGGAGGGACGGGCGAAGATTGGAAAACCTTAAGTTCGTCGCTTCAGGAGGCGGGATACGCTGCCCTAGCTATAGACCAGCGAGGAGCGGGCAAGTCAACAGCGGGGCCAGGTCCGATTGCCGACAGCGCTCCGTGGGATACAACGGGGGATATTGCGGCTGCAGTCGATTCCATGAAGCAGTACGGTAAAATCACACTGATTGGGGCTTCGTATGGGGCAAATAATGCACTGATCTACGCAGCCGCCCATCCAGACCAGATTCAGTCTGTCGTGCTGCTATCGCCAGGTGAAAACTACAATGGCCTGGAAGCTTTGCCGGCTGCCCAGAAATATTCCGGGCAGCTGCTAATATTGACCGATAAGGGCGACACCGTTGCAAAAGACGGCCCAGAGAAAATAGACCAGGCTTCCACCCTCGCTAAGCACAGCCTTATCCAGTATGACGGGGATGGGCATGGAACTGAACTTCTGCGTACCCAGTCTGTGAACGATATTCTCGATTTTGTAAAGAAGAACCGCTGAAATTAGGGATTCAATGCGATCTCAGAAGGTCCAGCGATAGGAATCGTCAAATCTTTTAAAGTAGATTTAGTGGAATCAGCAGAGACTACTTCTACTTTATAAGTTTTGCCGCCTGCTAGATATAGTTCAGCAGAACTTCCACTCTCAAGCTCCGCAATCAGCTGACCTTTCAATCTGAGCATAACCGTGCCGGATTTCCCCGATGCTCCAGCTGGAATTTTAAATGTGATTTTACGCCGATTCGTGTAGAAAGAGCTGACATTCCAGGCAGGAATTATCTGGCTGTTCTCTTTCCATACCATCGGAAAATAAGTTGCAGCCGGCCCGTACGATGCCGCGTAGATGCTGTGGGCGGGCTCGCTCTCGACTGCTTCTGCCGCATTTCCCGTAAACCAGGTTTGATCCAGCGGCCCAGGTTCGGAAGCGCCTACAAATCGCCATTGGTTTGTCCATATCTCCACCCAGGTATGATTTCCGCCGGACTTTGTCCAGTCTGGAATACCGGCCACTCGTGCAGGAATACAGCAGGCTCTGCAGGCATCCGCGAGCAGAATAGATAGCCCCGTACAAGAAGCATAACCTGCTTTCGCCGATTCTGATGGATTTTGATCGGGCTTGGGTCGTTTTGTCGGATGATACTGCACATGAAGCTGCCGAAAAACCTCTTTATTTAAAATACCGACTGCTTCTTCCGTGGTCTTGCAGTCTTTAACGACGGGCAAAAATCTCGCTGCAAAATCCGGACGCCAGTCTTCTCGCTTTTCGTTGAGATTGACATAGGGCAGCACATCATTGAGAAAAAGCTCTTCAGGAATACTCTTTCCCCACGCCACCGTTTTTCGAGCCTTATATGCCAGCTCGATATCGTTCAAAATCATATTGCCTTTAAGAATTTTTAGATCCTCTATCGGCATATTGGCGATCAGATAGGCTATTGCGGTTAGATGCTCCGATGGCGCCATATTGATTGCATTAATCCATTCGGACGCATTATTTTCAGCTGCTCCCAGCGACTTAACAACTGTGGGGCGGAATCTGCTCGGCAGCTTATTTACGGCTGCAATCATATCGCTGCCATCCGCGGAGCATATTTGAAGGCTGCCTAGCAGCAGCAGAAGAATAAATAGCTTTTTCACGATCACCACCTCCACGAACGATTTAGTTTCAGTCAACACTCTATAATAGTAATAAATATACCCGATAGGTCATAGCACCAGATGAGAAAAGCAAGCAAAACGGGACGAAAATAAGATTTTCGTCCCGTTGAAATATCTACTCGATGAACTGTCTGATTAGTGGCAGCCGCATCCAGATCCGCATCCACCGCCACTGCTGGCTTCGGGAGCGTCCTCGGTCGAGAAGGAACTTCCACACCCGCATGATTTAGTCGCATTCGGATTATCAATTTTAAATCCGCCGCCCATGACATCTTCCACGTAGTCTACCGAAGCGCCTCGAATATAGTTGATGCTCAGGGGATCTACGACTACTTTGACGCCCAGACATGTGAATACAAAATCTTCTTCTTCGATAGCGTCGTCAATTGCCATGCCATAGTTCAGCCCGGAACAGCCTCCGCCCGAGACAAAAACACGTAATGCTGCATCTGCTTTGCCCTGTCGTTCCAGCAAGCCCTGAATTTCTTCAGCTGCTCTCTCGGTAAGAACGACGCCAGCATTTTGCACGACTTCTAAAGTGGCCATAGTGGGTAAGCTCCTTCATCACAAATCGAATTTCGAAACATTTTTAAAGTTAGGCGTTAAAATACCGCCGAAGTGTCAATTTTTATGAATGGTTTGCAGTCCATCCTAAAAAGTATTTGCTATACCTATTAATTATATCACGCCAACGCGTTTAATGCAAGCAGCATCGTTAAGAAAACTGCCATAGTGTGTACAGGATTTATTCCTTTCCGATATCTCTTTTTAAGCCGAGAACAATATCCTTCTGAAATATTTTTAAATTTCTATTCGGTTTGCTCGTATAGCGTGTTCGCACACTGCGAGAAATTGGATAGGCTGCTTTTTCTAATACGTATATTTTGTCCCTATCAGTTTCAATCTGCAGCACTTTTGAATCACTCTCTGCGATATTATTGGCGCCTTCCGTAATTTTCATCGGGCATCCTGCGCCCCACGGATTGAAAAAACGCATTGGGCAGCCTTGTGTACTCTTAACCGCAACATACCTTGGCTCCCCATCGTGCGCTTCACCAAAGACCTGATAGCCGCCGGGAGCCAGCAGGCTAAATGCTGCACTCCAGCCTTCCGGAAGAACTGGAAAAAACTTAAGCGCTCTGTGATTTGAAAATGCCAGCGTTCCCTGCCGCGCCGGAAACATGGGATCATCCGCAGGAAGCAGCACTTCCTCTCGAATCATCAGTGCACTGATTGCGTCACAAATTTCGCCTGAGATCGCGATATTGGGTCGATTATCCTGGCCATAAAAAAATCCCTGGGGCTTTTGACGGCTGCTTCGCAGCTTACCGGTTATCGCATCTAATGCGCTGTCGACAGCCGTATTAGATAAGGAGCAAATCAAATCAGAGCTGCTGAAATCCAGCTCTTTACTCCAATGGTTAATTGCGGCAATCCAGGTGGAGGATTTATCCTGATCGATTTCAAGCTCCTCACTCGAAAGCGCCGCTGCATGAATGAGAGTAGAAAGCTTGCTGTAGGACACGCTCTTTTTAAAACTGTCAGGATGCGCTCTGGCATAATCCAGCGTTTGATCCACAACCGCTTTTAACAGTGGATAGACTCGTTCGCGAAGCACCACAGAATCGGAAGCATAGCGCCAGGCCTCCCAAAATATCAGCGCCGTTTCGATTCCATCCCCTATACTGGACTCTTGGGAACTCTCCGTACTGCCTACTCTTTCGGTTATATCGTGAAATTCGTCTCCGTGGCGATTGAATATTGCCGGGAATCTAACGCCGGTATGCGGTCTTGAATTTTTATTGGAGAGAATAGGGATTAGCCGATTATATGATTCCGTAAAAGGAACCGTGAGCTCCAGGTGGTTGGCTGGCAGCAGCGGCCGAATCATATTTCTCAAATCCTTACTTACATAGAGTGAAGCGGGAGATTTACGTAATAGCTGTTCTTCCCAGAGACCACCCATTGGTACAGGAGCATCGAAACTGCGGCTGCAGGCTGCAATTTGATACAGGCTTAGATACCATAGATTTTCAAGGTAACCAGGCAGTGAATCGTTCTTGGGGCCGGTGATTTTAAGATAAGATTTCTGCCAGAATTCAGACCAGTGCCTGCGGTGATCCTGAAGCAGCTTTTCGTATCCCTGCCCGGCCGCGTTATCGAGGCGAGATTTAACGATTCGAATCGGATCCTGCTCTTTGGCGCAGGTAGCTGCCGCAATATAGGCAGTAAAATTTGACGATCTGCGGGGTTCCAGCTTCAAAGCGGAAACTCGTTTACTCCGAAGAACCGACTCACTTTCCTGCCCTACAATGCGGGCAGCAAGTGCGCAGCGTCTATCGCGCATCGCATGAAATATGCCGATGGTGTCTCCAAGAGCAAAGAGATGGCCATCGCACTGATGCGTAAATTCGAGCCAGTGCGGTGCACTGCGTAAGGTCTGATCCTGATAGTTCAGAACTATCACGCCAGCGGTCGCTGCAGCAAATGCTGTTATCTGGCACGAGCCATGCGGGGAATCGGCTTTTATGGTAATCAAGCCAGACTGCAGGTTCAGAATTTGTTCGAAATCCTGAGGCTCGGTGAGCATTTCGGCATCAGAATGCAGACTGAGCGTTCCTGCGGAGATTCGCTGCCAGTTCCCAGCAGGACCAGGCAGACTGGCTGTGCCAATACGCGGGGGATCGGCCCAGAGGTCCGATTTATTTATCTGCATTTTCAGATGCCCCGGGCACCATATTGATGCGCCAAGATCGCCATCGCCAATCGGCATTGATTCACTGAAAATAAGCGGGGGAGATTGGTACACTACATCCTGCTGGGACACATGCGCGGAATAATCGACATTCAGCCCTTCCCCATTAAAAGCAATTGGATGATTTAAAGCGATGTTTTGCTCACCATCTGTTCTTCTTATTCTGGATTGTTGATTCGCAGCAGGCATGCATTATTCCTGGATAGCTATCTCCGGCGATTGTGCAGTATTTCGAGAGATATTATCGGGCAAATTGCTTTCATTCCGCAGGAACCGCATTTCTTTGCATAGGAAGCGTTACGAAACTGTATCCTTGCTTTTTCAATTCGTGAATAATTCCTGGAAGTGCATGCATCGTATTGATACGCTCGCCGTAGGAGCCGTCGTGCAGGAGTAAAATCGCTCCAGGATGAGCCAGACTTACTGCTCGAACGGTCAGCTGCTCCGGCGTGACTGCATCGTGATGTTCGACAGCTCCACTCCACAACACAATCTGCTTACCTTCCCTGCGCGCCTCTCCCACAATGGCGGGATTCCAGCTGCCGCGCGGCGGCCTGAAGAGAGATGTCCGCAGCTGAAGTACTTCAAATATCGAATTATCACAGGTTTCCAATTCCTTTCTCACCTCGGATGCAGTTTTTCGCTCTAAATAAGGATGTGAGAAAGTATGGTTTCCGATTGAGTGTCCCTCGCGCAGTTCTCTTTTTGCCAGATCTGGATACTTCTCCAGCATTCTGCCCTCCACGAAGAAGGTTGCATGGACACCTTCCCTGCGGAGTGTATCCAGAATGCCGGGAGTGCAGGCTGGATCAGGTCCATCGTCAAATGTTAACGCGATCACCCGGTTATTTGTTCCCAATTCGTGCAGGAAAGATCCCGTATACCACGTTTCCGCCCATTTCCAAAGAGGAAAACCCTGCCAAGGTATCAGGAGAACAACCAGCGTGATTAAGCAGGAAGAAAGAAATACTGCCTTGCGTTTATGAGCATTCTTAAATAAGATCGGTAACTTCATCATGAATTTCTATCGCTGCACGTTGTTCATCGAATGAAGAATTTAATGCGAGTCGGTACAAGAGAGATATGCTAGTATATCCCACTCTCATAGGATTAAATTCATGGATGTGGAATAAAACAGAACTCTATGTTTAAGATAATCATAGTAAAACCTCTCCTCTAAGGAATGCAAGCGCGGACAAACAGGAGTAACAGTTCCTGCCAATGCAGAATAAAGGAAAAACAGGTAGGAATTGACGAGGTTGTTAGTTAATACTCAAATGGTTGGAAATTTGGCCGAGTATTTATTTTTGGAATGGCCAGAGATATTCATGTCGGAGAGGATGGAATCATGAGTTCGTTAAGCAGCAGGCGTGAGTTTATTAGGAATTCAGCCCTCACAGGGGCAGCGCTTTGGGCCGCCCAGGAGGCACAGGCGCTCCGCAGTAAATCTGCCAATGATACAATAAATTTTGCTTGTATTGGTGTGAATGGCAAGGGAGAGAGCGATTCCCGAGATGCTTCTCAGCACGGAAATATAGTCGCGATCTGCGATGTCGACGAAGTAAAGCTGAACAAAGCGGCCCTGAAGTATCCGAATGCGAAAAAATTTACCGATTACCGTGTCATGCTGGATACGATGAATAAGAGCATTGATGCAGTAACTGTCAGCATCCCCGATCATGGGCATGCCGCAGCGGCAGCAATGGCGATGCACATGGGCAAGCACTGCTTCTGCCAGAAACCACTAACCCACAGTATTTATGAGGCGAGAAAACTGGGAGAGATCGCCCGCCATATGAAAGTCGCCACGCAGATGGGCAACCAGGGAACTTCCGATAACAGCATGCGCCACTCGGCCGCACTGGTGAAAGCGGGAGCCCTTGGTACCGTGAAAGAGGTGCATGTCTGGACGAACCGCCCGATCTGGCCCCAGGGTGGAGCACGGCCTGCTGAAATCCCGATTCCTTCCAGCCTCCATTGGGATTTATGGCTTGGCCCGGCAAAAGTCCGCCCCTACGGAGAAGGCTATCATCCGTTCGCATGGCGCGGATGGTGGGATTTTGGAACCGGCGCTCTTGGTGATATGGCCTGCCATACCGTAAACCTTCCTTACATGGCCCTCGATCTTCGCAACCCTACTTCGGTGCAGGCGCAGACAGCTGAGAATAATCACGACAGCTACCCGAAATGGTCTCAAATCCAGTTTGAATTCCCGGCGAACGCACATCGCCCCGCAATCGCATTCACCTGGTACGATGGCGGCAAGCTTCCTTCTGCAGACCTTATGCCAGGCGTTACTCTCTCGGACAGCGGCTCGCTCATCGTCGGTGACAAGGGCAAGCTCTACACTCCCGGCGACTATGGCGGCGGAGGCAAAGTCATCGATGGTACCGATGTCGGCGAAGTCAAATTCCCGGTATCTCCAGGCCACTGGGAAGAGTTTGTTCGCGCGATCAAGGGCGGTGAAGCAGCCATGTCTAACTTCCCGAACTATAGCGGCCCATTAACAGAAACTATACTGCTTGGCAACCTGGCAGTATGGGCGGATGGCAAGAAGATAGAATGGGATGCGAAGAATTTGAAGGCAAATAACGCCCCGGAAGTCAGCAATATCATTAAGCCGACCTTCCGAAAAGGCTATTCACTCTAGAGTTCTGACCTTACCCAGCCCCTCTCGCAGATGCTCATTCCTCCTGGGGGAGGGGCTATAGAACGAATCACTCATCCCCTTTTCCCGAAGTTTCGGGAGAAGGGGATGAGGACCCGTATTGACAGAAGATGAGGTTAAAACTTTTCACCCCTTTATATTCCAGGAATCATAACTCACCATGCTCACTGAAGATCAGATTAATTTTTTTAATACGAATGGTTATGTTTTGTTGGAAAACTTGCTCTCAGCAAGCGAACTGGAAGAAGCCCGCAAGCAGATGCTTAAGGTGCTGACAGATCGGGCATCCACGCCTGCAGGAGTAGGCTACAGCACTGAACCTGTGGATTCCGGCAAGGACTGGCCCATTGATCCGTCCAATCCAGACCGGGTATGGATGCTTTTTGATACGCCTCTAGCAGGGGACTGGTGGTCTCAAAATATCCGTGACCCGCGTATTACGGAGGCTATGAGCGATCTGCTGGGCCCAAACATAAATTTTCATAATGGCAAGGCTCGCATTAAGCCGCCCGGCTACGGATCTCATCAGGGCTGGCATCAGGATTTCCCATATGAACGCCACTCATCGCCGGACCTGGCAGCAGCAATTCTGTATTTGGATGATACCGCAGTTGGCGCCTCTGCAACGGAAGTGATACCTGGCAGCCACCTCCAGGGCGAGTGGAAACACAATGAGAAGACTCTCATTCCCGATGAGGCTGTGGAGGCGTTCAGACAAGCTCCGGTCGCGCTGGAGGTCAAAGCTGGCTCCGTGGCGATCATACATGTGCTGGTGGTTCACCGCGCTGCTCCCAATAAGACGGGTAAGAACCGGTCTGCCATCATCAATGAGTACAAAACTATGGAAGCGGTCGACCTCTGGGGCAACAAGTGCGCTTTTGCAGAGCTTCCGCTGGTGCGAGAGGGAAAAATTGTCTAATCCAGTTTCTTCATTACGATTTACACGACGCGAACTGCTGCAGAGCACAGGCGGAGTTCTGCTTGCTTCACAGATTAGCGATGTGCTCCCTGCCGCTGCTTCGATCAAAACCGCCGCTCCGGGCGAACGTATTACGGT
>JBBRDM010000110.1:0-18686 GCA_038203935.1 Chthonomonadales bacterium | reverse complement strand
AGGAAGCTGATGCCTTTCGTAGAAATAGCGCCTTTCCGCTCTGGCAGCGGCATCCATTGCATAGGCGGCTTCATCCCACATCCCTAGCTGCGCATAGATGTGGCCGGGCATATGCTGGGCATGGCCGATATTCGGAGCGATATTGGGATAGGCTTTGCAGCTGTCGAGCGCATACGCGGCGTTGGGGCCGTCCCAAAGATGAATACGGTAGTGATTGGCAGCAGGATGTTTGGGATTTTTTGCAATGACTTCGCGCAGCAGGGCATCGATACCCATCCGATTTGATATTTTATCCGAATCTCTTGGCATTGCCCAGGCGAGCATTACCTTCGCTTCAAGATCGTCGGGATAGTTCATGACAAGCTGTTCCAGGGCGTGGACATAGTCCGCCTGGCGTTTTTTCTCATCCTTCGTATCGGCAATAGCAATTGCTTTCGCATCGATATAGCGCTGTTCCCTGTCCGTTACTCTGGATCGCCGCGCCAGCGCCAGCTTAAGAAATTCCTTGCCGCGCCCTTCCTCAGCTTCCGAGAGTCCCCAATAAGCCATCGCACATTCCGGATCAAGCATTGCAGCCTGCCGGAAGGACCGTTCCGCTTCATAGTATTCAAATGAGTAGAGATAGTTGATCCCCTGATCGAAGAACTGCTGAGCAAGAGGACTGGAGGTGGTGACGGGGAAATGAACGGAACCGAGGCCGCTGAGCAGTTTGGCTTGCTGCCTCGGCCCTTCATCAAATGCCGGCCCGTGGGAAGAGTGCCCGAGATTTGCAATGGCAGCGCTGGTAGGGGCAGGCTGCTGCGCAGCCGCGTCGCTAATCAGCAATGTGGTGGTGAGTAATATTAGAGGAAGGGCAGCAGCTAACTTATTGATAGTTAAAATCATATGTTCAACTAAGGATTTCGGAAGATAAAAAAACTGATCGATCGTAAAATATATTTCTCGGTTACGAGGTATTTCGTTTCTATTTATGCCTGCAACATCAATCATTAAAACGATTATTTTCGAGCTGGTTATAACATTTCGATATTGTCTCATTGTAGCATATGTTATCGCTGATAACCATTAAAAAAGGAAGCTGTATACTTGCTGAAGAGTCGCCCGCGCGAATTGCTCAATAACCATGCGCGATTATAGACAAATAGTTATATTTCAAAATGGAAATACGCAGGCCGCTCGATAAGATATATCGAGCGGCCGAATAGTTTTACAGGTTTGATAGTGAATTATGAGATGGTCATAAATCATCAGGGCTGATATCGTGAACATGCATTATTCTGAATTGAAGGTACCGGCTGCCCGTTCACTCTTACATTCCTGGCTGCGATCTGAGACTGCCCTGCTCCTGACTCTCTTTCAATTCAACTCCTATTTGCTGCGCCACTTCCGCTGCCATGCGCCGGGCAGCCTCCTGCTTTTGGATATTCATCCGAATTCCGATCGTACTGAAGCGTGCCGAGTATTTGCCGAGATAGTTAAACCGGCAGCGTGGTTCCAGCGTATGTTGTGTGCCATCTCGCATCTCGACAGCCAGTCCCACATCTGCCTTTCCAGGATAGTTGGGATCAGTGACAAATTTCAAGTGGATCGCGCTGATTTCGTTCAAACTGCAGATATCTTCTCCGCCGCGCCTGAAGACATGCGCTGCATAATCGAAAGTAGTTGAACGAAATTGGAAACGCAAAGCATCGAAAATAATACTTCCGAATAATATTCCGGGAACTATAAAAAGGATTCCCAGCAGCGCTTCACTGAGCGGGGAGCCATGCGCGGCAGAAATTGCTTCCGGATGGTTGGTCAGCCAATGGAACAGCCCGATGAAAGCGCGTATCAGCATGAGCACGGCCCCACCGGCGAAGATATAGGCTAATACCCCGAAAAGGAAAAGGCCGCCCACGAAATTGGAGTTTGAAGGCCGAAAATCAGCTCGTCTCATTTGTGGCGTATAGACGAGAGTATCGAAGCGCACCGGTTTGCCTGTCGCTGGAGGTGCATTTTCAGATATCCAGTTCTGTGCGTCTAATGGCTTCTTAATCTCCATCTTCCCCCCTATATTTTTCGCTTGCAGCGAAATGACCACGGAGACCGATCTGCTCTGAAATGTACTGTGTACGGATGACCGGTGATGTGCTTGCAGCGCTATGGCTGCACTTTAAAATTAAGCAGATGTATTTTCGTTTCCTTCTATTCCCAGGCGAGCCGAAGCACGCGATGGTTGCCAGTATCGGAGATGTATATTTCTCCGTTAGGGCCGAGGGCCACCCCGGATGGACTGTTGAGCGGGCCAAGCTTTGAAGACGGTTTGTCGAACGTAATGAGCGAATCGCCGCTTGGTGTGAAGATGTGCAGCCGATTTGCTTCGGACTCCACAAGATAGATCCGCCCGATATTATCTATTGCGCACTGCCTGGGACCAGCCAGCCGCCGGTTATCCGCCAGGCCGTATACTCGCGTGCCCGAAGCGCTAAATCGTATGACATCTGCGTTCGCGCCCTCTGTGACAAAAAGATTTCCAGCGGTATCCACTGTTAAAGCGATCGGCTTTTGAATTCCGGAAGATCGCTCCATACTTTTCGTAAATTTCTGGGTATGGATATCCAGCTGCAGCACACGTGCATTGCCCGTATCTGCAATCCATAATTTCCCTGCGGCATCAAAAGCCACACCAGATGGCGAGCGAAAACCATCTACGACCCCTGAATGCTGCGAAGTGAGCAGGAATTTCTGAAGGCGCTGATTTCCCTGCTCGGCCACATAGAAAAACTGCCCGTTGGGCTCTACAGCCACGGATACCGGGCCCCACATCTGGCCTGGTCCCTGACCTGCTCTTCCATACACATATACATCCCCGTTCGATGTTATCCGCTGAACGCGATGATTATTGCTGTCCGCCACGTAGAGCGAGCCCCAAAGATCGACTGCAATACCAACGGGAGATGAAAACTGGCCCGCACCCGCGCCCTGTTCCCCGATCACCTCTACCGCTTTTAGCCGGAATGGTTTCCAGGAAGGAGTCTCCTCCAGCAGATCGTCACCGGGCGTTTCAGGAGGAAGCGGCTGAGAATCACCAATCTCTAAATAGTTGAACCTGTCTGTCATGTATATCTTTTCAAGCCTAGCCGAGATTCTCAGCTTTAGCCACCATAAGCTGTTCTGAGATAATCCCCATATCTTCTGCAGTATCGCTGGAAGATATCCTGGCTCTGGTGCGTGCCCATTCTCGCAAGTCCTCTATTCTCTCACGCATCGTCATCGAGAGGGGCACTGAGTTTCTCGCTGCAAGCACGATCGATTCTGTCGTCAGGTCCTTGGTATCGTCGAAAGCATCGTAGAGTGCTTCCACGACGACAGCTTCAATCTCGGCGCCGGAAAATCCGGGTGTGGATTCAGCAAGCTTTACCAGATCGAAATTTGCTGGATCTCGTTTGCGCTTCCTGAGGTGGATATTGAAAATCTGTTCGCGTTCTTTCTGGCTTGGCAGATCGATAAAGAATATCTCGTCGAACCGGCCTTTTCGCAGCAGTTCGGGCGGCAGCGAAGTGACATCATTGGAAGTAGCGACCACAAAAGCAGCCGCCTTTTTATCCTGCATCCACGTAAGAAAGGTTCCGAATACTCTCGATGTAGTACCGCCGTCGGACATACCGGAACTTTGGGTTCCAGAGAATCCTTTTTCAAGCTCATCCAGCCAGAGTATGCAGGGGGCTACTGATTCTGCTACTCGAATCGCTTTCCTCATATTTTCTTCGGAAGAGCCTACAATTCCCGCGAAAATACGTCCGACGTCCAGTCGGAGCAGAGGGAGCCTCCACAGTGAACCGATAGCTTTCGCCGAGAGAGATTTGCCGCATCCCTGAACTCCCAAAAGAAGCACGCCGCGCGGAGAGGGCAGCCCGAAATCGCGGGCTTTCTCGGTAAAGGCGACCGTTCGTTTCTCCATCCAGTCCTTGAGGAGATCCAGCCCGCCTACATCCCCAATCTCCTCGTTAAAAGGATAATATTCGAGAATGCCCGATTTACGGATAATCTGTTCTTTTTCTCCCAAGATCACATCGACATCGAACTTATGCTTGTTGACCAGCGATTTGGCAAATACGTTTTCCGCTTCGTTGGCGGTCAGCCCCTGGGCTGATTTTAGTATCTGCTCTCGCTCCTCCGGCTTCATTTCAACATTAATGCGGGAATCATCCTTCACTGCCTGAATAATTCCTTCCAGCAGCTGATCGAGATCGTCCCGGTCGGGCAGGCCATAATCGACAACGGTCACCTCTTTTTCCAGTTCACTCGGAAGTTTCAGAACCGGGGCGAGAATGATGAGTGTTTTGTGAGATATTTTGAGTGAAGCAGTGAGATCACGCAGCCGGCGCGTTACCGTCACATCGTTGATGAATGCATGGTAGTCCTTCAGCACGAAAAGAGCCTGGTCACGCGAATCCATGACATAATCCAGCGCTACCAGCGGGTCTCGAGTGGCGCTGTCGCGATGGTTGGGATTGACGACCATACCCTGTGTGATGGTCCAGAAAAATATCTTTTTACCTCGTGTCTTGGCAATTTCGCGGAGGGCATCCTCTACACGTTTTTCTTCCCAGGAGACGATATATATGATTGGATATCTTGCTCGGATTAGTGTTTCGAGCTCGTTATCGACGTCAGACGAAGCCAACGCAGCCTCCCATCCCGAAATAGCAGAATGATTTCACCAGAGTAGTTTCGAAGGTTAAAATTGCTAACCTTTACATTATAGAGTATATGATGCACACACGTCAACGCGGAGTCGGGATTGTGAACATTTGGCGAAATTCAAACGTTTATTTATCGATACCACCCGATTGACAAGAGATAATTTATTCGATATAATACCCATGAGAGCTTCTATCAAAAGATGAGAAATCGTCTCAATTCTGGAGAAAATTGGATTACAATCCGATAATGGTTCAGAATCTTACTCTAAATGGATGTAATTCGTTGAAATTACACCTTGCCCATTCTATACAAGAATTGGCTCTGAATAGCGAGCAGCAAGTCGGCCAGTCGGCGCGACGACTATGATCAAACCTTTTAACAAACTGTTCCGCAGGATAAAAAGCCGCAGTAAACTCGGGACAAAAAAGCTCCGTACTCTGCACCATAGTGAACTGCATCTTGCCTCCAGAATCGACTGGCCGAAAATCGGTCTGTTATTTACGGCAATAGTGCTGCTTTCCCTCCTTACTTCCGTCCATCTCTTGCCGGATAAGATATCTCTGCGCCTTGGCGATACCAGTAACACAGAAGTGCGTGCCGGCAGATCTGTGCGATATGTAAACAGCGCCGAAACTGCTAATCAACGACAGATTGCCCGACAGCGTGTTTCCCCAGTGTATGATGTGGAAGACAGCGTGAATGCCAACGCGCATCGCATAGTGCAGGAGTTCTTCGATCGTGTTGAGCAGGAGAGATCTTCAGGAAACCGATCTGCAGCTGCAAAAAAACAGGCTGTTGCAGAATTAAAATCGAGGACAGGCGTTCCTTATACAGACGACCAGTTCAAATATCTGCTCACCATCTCTCCTTCCATTCTGCAGATTATTCGAGATACCTCCACCCGGCTTGTGGATGAAGCTATGGATCGGGAAATCCGCGAAGGCACTCACGATTTAGATCACGCCAAGCAGGATATCATAAATGGAGCACATGCTGCGCTTTCGGCTCAAAATGCTGCCGTTCTCATTCCCATTTCTCAGCTTGCTCTCCGCCCGAACAGGATCTATAACCGCCGTAAAACAGACGCCCTGAGAGATGCTGCGGCGCGTGCCGTCAATCCGGTATACGATTTCATAGTTCGCGGCGATCGAATTATTGAAGCCGGCGAAAAAGTAACCCAAAAGCATCTGGATATGTTTATGGTACTTGGCCTGCTCAATCCGCACATCGAACCCACCACCGGGATTGCAGTCTGCGCCATAGTAGCCACCATGGTGCTGCTGGTAGTGTTTTATATCTACCGCATACTGCCCGCTCTTTACGCGGACCGACGGCGCCTCTCACTGCTGCTGATGATTGTTTTAATGAGTGTATTCGGCCTCAAAGTGGGTGCGACGATGTTCGGTTTGTCCTTCTCCAGCGGCCAGCTTGGCTATCTGGGAATGATGAGCGTTGCGGCGGCAGGCATGCTCATCAGCGTGCTTATCGACCGAAATCTCGCGGTTATGGTTGTCTCTCTTCTAGCAGTACAATCAGGTCTTATCATGAACCATGAGATCAGGTTTACAGTCATGACCTTGATGGGCAGCCTTGTGGGAATAATCACTGTCGGCAGCGTTCGAAGAACCAACAATCTGCTTATGACCACTGCCTGCCTTGCCGCAACCAGCCTGGGTATGGTTTGGCTGCTGGGTATGCTTCTTAACGATTCTCTGGCCGAGCTCGAGACAGGTTCCGCATGGGCTGTGGGTTCTGCAATGTACGCTGCTTTTCTCTACTGGCTGGGCGTCCTGCTTCTCGAAAAGCCATTTGGCATCCTGACGCATACTGCGCTTTTAGAACTCTCCGCTTCAGACAAACCGCTGCTCAAACATTTATGTGCCGTCGCACCGGGTACATATGCGCATAGCATGATGGTAGGAACGCTTGCAGAAGCAGGCGCTCAGAAAGTGGGTGCGGAAACGCTGTTATGCAGGGTAGGCGGCTACTATCACGATATCGGCAAGATGAAACGGCCGGAGTTCTTCTATGAAAACCAGCGCCGTGAAAATGTACACTGTCGCCTGAGTCCATCGCTATCCGTACTGTTTATCACAGCGCATGTGCGGGACGGCGTCGAAATGGCGACGGAATACCGTCTGCCCTCTGAAATTAAAGACATTATCGCGCAGCATCACGGCACTACACTCATTGGCTATTTTTACCATCAAGCGCTTACCGATTGCGGTGGGAATGATGAAGCGCCTCCCGGGCTTGAAGAGCGTTTCCGTTATCCGGGCCCGAAGCCGCAAACTCGCGAAGCTGCTATTGTTATGCTTGCAGATTCCGTGGAAGCTGCCTGCAGAAGCATCGATAAACCTACTCAGGAACGGCTTGAAACCAAAATTCATGATGTAATCCGTGGTAAAATTGAAGATGGTCAGCTTGATGAGTGCGACCTGACATTTAAGGATCTTAAAGGAATTTCTGAAGCTTTCCTGCATGTGTTATCCGCCATGATGCACAGCCGAATAGACTATCCTGGAATCCAAAGAACTTCTTTGCTAGCGTCTGCAGATACACGTTCCGGTATTCGATCTGATATCCCATTTTCCAGCGCTGTTTCCGGCAGCGATAGCGCAAGCGCCATGGCGATGGAGTTTATAGACAGCCGAAATAGTGAGCAGTATGAAGCGGAAGCCGCTGAAAACCGCACCTCCTCTTCCGCGCGAGGCTTACCACTGTATCAAACCGAGGTTTTGTATGACCGTCTCGCTTCAGAACATGCATCCAGCTCAGATCACGACGAATTCCCTCCTTCAGGCAGCGCTCCACCTCCTCCGGGTCGAAGGATTTCCGGAAGCCGAAGTGAGCGTAGTTCTGACAGATGACGATACTGTTCACCAGTTAAATCTCCAATACAGAGGTTTCGATAAACCGACGGATGTGCTCTCCTTCGCCCAGTTGGATCAGATAGCAGGCGCACCTCTCCTCCCCGATGTAGAAGAGCTGCCGCTGCTGTTAGGCGACGTCATCATATCGGTCGATACCGCGGCCCGGCAGGCGGAGACTCATCATGTTACATTGGAGCAGGAACTTGAGCTTCTAACCGTGCATGGGATTCTCCATCTGCTTGGTTATGAAGACGAATCCGATGACGGCGCAGAGCTGATGCGCGAACGCGAAAAGGCTGTCCTGAATCGATAGAAGGCTGCATGGGAATTACCTTTTGGGAGGGCATGTGCGACAGAAACGCAGAAATCCGATAATTGGGTTCAAATATGCTCAGGAAGGAATCCTGCACTGTTTCCGCACCCAGCAGCACATGCGCTATCATTTCTATGCGCTTGTTGCTGTTCTTCTCTCAGGAATGCTCCTCAACCTCAATAATCAGCAGATGCTGGTTCTGGTTTTTGCGATCTCACTGGTTATCGTGTCTGAAATGATTAATACCGCCATCGAAGCGGTGGTCGACATGGTTACGGAGAGCTATAACCCTGTGGCTAAATTAGCCAAAGACGTTGCGGCAGGGGCAGTTTTAATCGCGGCGATGAATGCAGTGATTGCAGGAGTACTGATATTCTTTGGCCCACATGAACTAAACAATATCCATGCGCGGGTAACCCACGAATTCGCACCTGATATCACTCAGATTATAGTAATAGGAATTGTCGCGCTGACTCTTATAGTGATCATGACCAAACTGCTCAGCAATACAGGAACTCCCTGGCGCGGTGGAATTGTCAGCGGGCACAGCGCTATCGGGTTTCTGCTGGCGATGATTATCTTCTTCACAGCCCACAATCCCGTCGCCGGCTTTCTTGCGCTTCTTCTCGCTGTGCTGGTGGCTCAGAGCAGAGTGGAAGCAGGAATACATTCCCTCCGAGAAGTCATTATGGGAGCAGTACTGGCTATTTTGCTGACCTCTCTGGTCTATTGGGGAATGCCGAAAATACGCGGTTTTTTCCGGCCAACACTCTCACCCGTGCCCGTACAGAAAAAAATATAGTTACGAACCACCATTAAAAATGTGTCCAATCAGCTGGAAGGACCGAGTAGGAAGTGGTGAATTTCATGCTTCCATCGATTCATTTCCCTTTTGCGCTATGAAACCGTGCGCAGTGAGTCAGCGGTTTTCCGCCGCGGTGTGAGGAGATCGCGCACCTCGTAATATTCATTAATGAACCGCATAGATTATTAGGAAGCAGGGCGCTAGATGTCATTAGAATTAGCTGATATTACCGTACATTGTATTGGGAACGCACACATCGATCCCGTTTGGAGATGGCCATGGCAGGAAGGATATGCCGAAACACTCTCGACCTGCCACTCCGCGCTTGATAGACTCGCTGAGAGCGATGATTTTATATTCAGCCGTGGTCAGGCTGCAACGTACGCCTGGGTGGAAGAGTGCGCTCCGGCTATGTTCGAACAGATCCAGACTTATGTGCGTGAGGGACGCTGGAATATCGTCAATGGCTGGTGGGAACAGCCGGACTGCAATATTCCCTGCGGAGAATCGTATGTTCGCCATGCGCTGTATGGCAAGCGCTATTTCAAACAGAAATTTGGAGTGGATGTTACCACAGGATGGAATCCGGATACTTTCGGGCACAATGTCGGCCTTCCACAAATTCTTGCCAGGAGCGGCTTTAAAACTTACTGTTTCTTCCGGCCCGGAAGACACGAAAAAGAGCTGCCGGGTCCATTTTTCTGGTGGATAGGGCCGGATGGAAGCAGAGTTCTGAATATTCGGCCTCCCGTGGGGCACTACTGTACAGGCGGCGAAAGTATGGCCGAAGAAGTGCTGAAGGCAGCGCAGTCTTCCCTGGAGATGGGACTTAAACATGCTGTCCTTTTTTATGGAGTTGGAAACCACGGCGGCGGCCCAACGAAAGAGAATATCAAAAGTATTCGCTCCGTAAACGAGGACGCTGGTGGCCCGCAAGCAATATTCAGCACCGTCGAGCAGTTTGCAGAAGCAGTAAAAGAAAACTACGATAGTTTCCCCACTGTAACTGAGGATCTTCAGCACCATGCGCCTGGCTGCTATGCAACCCATTCAGAAATTAAACGCCTGAACCGGCATGCGGAAAATCGCCTCTTAAGCGCCGAGAGGTGGTGCGCAATTGCTTCCCTCGCGCTTGGAACGACTTATCCAGCCGCCGAATTCGAAAGAGCCTGGAGGCAGGTTCTTTTCAACCAGTTCCACGATATTCTGGCAGGAACAAGCCTCCCGGCAGCATACGACCATGCACGCGAACAGATTGGAGAAGCGACTTCTATTGCGGCTCGCATTCAAAATGCATCGCTGCAGGGCCTGGCCGCTCAAATAGACACTCGTGTCGATAATACTTCCCCTCCGGCTGCTGCTTCTGGTCGTCCCATTCTCATTTTCAACCCATCCTCGTGGCCTCGGCGTGATCCAGTGGCTGTTCAATGGGGATGGCGAGGGCAGGAGAGCGACAGCCTGGTGGACGATTCTGGAAACATCATCCCGTTTCAATACACCGACCCGGATATATTTGGCGGCGGGTCACGCATCTTTTTTGAGGCAGATATTCCCGCGCATGGATATCGAGTCTATCGATTTATGCCCCTTGTTGATTCTACGCCAACGGATACCGCAGCAGATTTACTCGCGCCACAGGCCGGTGATACCTGGCTGGAGAACAGCAGGTGGAAATTGGAATTTAATGCTGATTCTGGAGAACTAGTACGCCTGTACGACAAGAAGAATCAAGTCGAGACTATCTCTGGAAATGCTGCTGCGTTGCTGGTAATGCAGGATACAGGCGATACCTGGGGCCACGACATACCGAGCTGGCGTGAGGAGATTGGGAGATTTGGCGGCGCAAAATTCAAAGTTACTCAGCTCGGTGCATCCCGCGCAACTTTGAGAATAGATACCACCTGGGGCAGCTCCACCGCCCGGCAGGAGTTCACTCTACATCGGCATTCCGATCGGATTGATGTGAAATTAACACTGGATTGGCACGAAAAGCATCAGCTTCTCAAACTCAGCATCCCTGTGGCAGTCGAATCGGGCACACTGACCTATGAATCCGCTTATAGCACCATCGTGCGTGAGGCAAACGGACTGGAAGATCCGGGGCAAAACTGGATCGATCTAAGCGGTACCTCCGCATCTCAGTCCGGCGGCGGACAGCCTTATGGATTTTCGCTTTTAAACGACAGTAAATTCGGTTTCGACTGCCTAGGAACTGACATGCGCATGACACTGCTGAGGTCGCCCATTTTCTGTTTCCACGATCCTGCTCAAATTGATCCGGAAAAAGAGTACCTCTATATGGATCAGGGTATTCAAGTGGTAAATTACGCACTGCTCCCACATACGGGAGATTGGCGTGAAGGCTGCGCATCACGGGAAGCACACGCCCTGAATTGCCCGCTTGAACATCAGTTCCAGTATGCACATAGTGGAAAATTAGGGAAGAGTGGAACGCTGCTGGAAGTAACTCCTTCCAATGTACATGCAGTAGTTTTAAAAGGCTCCGAAGATGGAAATACCACGATACTTCGGATTTTTGAATCGGAAGGGAAACAAACGGAGGCAGTCGTGACTATTCCTGGAGGTATTCAGTTTGAGGCTTCGCTGAAACCCTGGGAACTTAAATCACTGCGGATAGATGCAAGCGGCTCCCTTTGGGAAGTTAATTTACTGGAAGAGTAAAGTTTAATAGTGGAATAAGCTCACCTGTTAGAATTAACTTATCCCACACTAACTATCTTAACGATTTCGACATGGCCTCCACCTGCTCCGCTGAAAGATGCCCGATGTAGATCACATCGAGCGGCCCCACCGGAGAATCCACCGACCATCGCTCAATATTACGGTTTGAACCAGGCTGTGGCACACGTCTCGGTCTGTTTTTCTGATCCGGCCTGCTGTGTCTTTCATACAATGTGAAGTTGGTGACATTATCCGAATAGCGCAGAAGTATCGATTCCTTTTCATGCCCTTGATCCCGGTGCGCGCCCATAACCCATATGCCGCTGATCTGATATTCGGAGGGTATGGCTGCTGGAATTACAGGAATAAAAGGCAGATGCCCTGCGGCTTCAGCCAGATTGTGAAATTTTGGTTCATTTCTAGGAAATAGGGGATTCACTTTGCATCCTGGAAATCGCTCATAGAAATCTTTGCGTGTAATTCCTGAGGATGGCCCCACTACAATACTGGTTATGAAGGTTCTAGATACCATTCCGCTGGCGTTGGATATCTCATTTTTGAGCTGAATACCCGTCTGCGTATCCAGCCAATATTTGAACTGGCCGCCCGCAAATCGTCCTTCACGTTTCATTGGTGTTATCAAAACGATATCTGCCGAACGCCCGGCGATTGTCTCCTCACCCACTCGTTCTATCGACATCCTGCCGGAACGAATAGCGCCGGTGAGCCTCTTCTCACGATCGTTTTCAGGTGAAGGCCATAGTGCAATATCAAGCGTATTGGTCGCATGATGATAGTTTCTAAATTGGTCTGGAGAGATAATCATAACATCGCCTTCAAGCGATTTTGGCTCGATGTAATCAATTCGAATACGCCCCTGCATATCGCCACGGACACGCTGTTTGGAAGTGCGTCCTCCTTGAAGTTCTGTCATCTGTTCGCCCGCAAAATCAGTGAGTGGATGCGATTTCCGATGCATCAATTCGAGCGCTTGGCGTTCCTGAGCCGTCAGAATTCTAAGCGGTGGCGGCGGAGGGAACTCCTGGGGTCTCCCTCCCGCCCTGGCATATTCCAGGCGTTCGCCCTGCGCATGTACTGAATTCGCGAACGAGCACATCCAGAGAATCGTCAGAGAAAGGCTGCAGCTCAGAAATAGAACTCTGCTTATTTTCGAAGTATTTTGTTTTAAGAGAACATTAGGCGGGCGAAGTCGCCCGCCTAGAGGTCTGTTTTGCATTTTATCCATCTTGTATCTATTTGAAATCATATTTCAGATTACCAAAAGTAAGAGAATATTCTGTGGATTACTCATTGGAAATAGTGGCAAGATTACTGTCCTGAATTGCCGAATGCGCTTCCAGATTTGCGGCGGCGGGATCATCGAAGGGATTAACCGCAGCCAGCGCCACATTCCGCTGAAGAGGCTGTTCCACGCCAATTTTAGCGGCAGCCGGAACTGGAACTGTCCTCAAAGGCATTGGATGATAGAGTATTGCGAAAGCAATAACTCCAGCCATCGTCATGCTCGCACTAAGTATGGGTACGGTTCGTGCCTGCTGAAGCCTGTATACCATTTCCCGCAACGAAGCGAAAAATGAAAGATGTAAGCCCGTCTCGGGTACCACCGTATCCAGCTTGGCGTGCAGCTTCGCCATAAAATCGTCGCTTGTTTCCAGCCGATCCATCGACTGCAGCAGATTAACGGTAGCTTCGAGCTGCCGGCATTGCTGCGAACAGGTACGGCAGCGCGTAAGGTGGCTTTCAACTTCGAGCATAGTGCGTGCTGCAAGAAGATTTTCAATATATTGTGGAAGCAGCGCTTCGATCGATTGGCAGGCGCGGTCTTCGTTTTGATTAAAATTACTCATCGGTCTTTCCAATCTATAATAACGTCAAACATTGACTTATAGAATCCAGAATTAAGTCCAGCATCAACTTGCAGTTTTCAGCGGGCTAAGTCAGGCCTGCAGATAGGGAGACAGCTTATCGCGTAAAGAACTGCGTGCATTGAACAGCCTGGATTTAACGGTTCCCAGAGGACAGTTCAGAATCGCAGTTATCTCGTCGTAAGAGAGCCCTTCAATATCGTATAGCAGCACTACAGTGCGCAGTTTTTCAGGCAATGAAGAGAGAGCGTCTTCCAGTCTTCGTCCCAGCTCTTTATTCAGCAGCATCCTTTGCGGATCAAAACTGAGATCTGGCAGGTCTCTCTGTTTCTCCTCGCCTTCCTCGTTCACATCTTCATAAAGAGAGGTAGTATTTGCCTGTATGCGTTTATTTTTCCTGCTGTAATCTATACACTGATTCGTGGCAATCCGAAATAGCCATGTATTCAGGCTGGCTCTGCTCTGAAAAGATCGAATACTCATGTAGGCTCGCACGAAAGTTTCTTGAGTTAGATCTTCGGCATCCACCGCGTTATGCACCATACGAAAAATATAGTTATACACCTTATTTTTGTATCGGAGCACTATTTCATTGAACGCAGCACGATCGTTGGCTTGCGCGCGCTGGACCAGCGCAGTATCAGCGTGCATGACTATCCCTGCAGCGACCATACTTAACTCCCCCTAAAGGCCTTGTTATGTAGGTACAGACGCGAGGCTTAATCAAATGTTCATTACTGCATTCTAGAATTACACCCATATTTATTCTCGCAAATTGAGTTCGGCATCCTCATATCTTCCAATCTGTATATTTTCGGATGCCAAACACGCTTTCATTCTCGGATCGATGAGCGCCGCCATTTCAACATCCTGTACACCAGTTGTTTGCGATGCCTGCGGCAGCTTCCGAGCGTGAGGTGAGCCAGGATGAAAATAGATTTCGCTGATCCCAGGCTCTACGCGTTTAATTAGTTTGGACAAATATTCTGCATTCATGTTACCGGTCTGAAGCTGGCCATATACTCGCTCGCAAAGAAAAGGAGTTCTTCCGCCAAGTGTTCTTCGTTCTTTTAATTTGCGAAGGTTCCTCCGGCGCATAACCTGGAGAGCCAGCGAAGCAGCAGAGTTGAGATTCGGGCCGTCGCCGCCTTCTCGCAGATGCGGCTGCAGCGGTTCGCAGGGGATACGGAGCCGGTGTACGCCGTATTCGTCGCACAGATCGAGGAGTGTATCCCAAACAAAGGGATGCATATGGAAATGCTGATGGCCGTCGGCGTGAGACCATTTTAATCCGCAAGCAGCAAATTGCTCGAACTGTGCCTGCATTTCGCTCCGGAGTTCACGCTGAGCCTGCTTTGAAAACGAATATTTAAGGCCTGTGCGAACAGGGTCTGCGCCGAATTTACCATTTCCATCTGCTAAATGAGGAATTTTAGCCGAGGGAAGCAGTGTATGATCGTAAGTGACAACAACATGAATTCCAACGCCCAGCAATGGATTCTCTTTCGCTAGGCGAACCGCTTCCTCATAACCGGGCTCTGCGGTCATCAGGCTCGCGCTGGTGAGAATACCTTCTTGATGTGCCCTGATAACGGTGGTGTTGACTTCCGATGAGTATCCAAAATCGTCTGCATTAATGATAAGGAATCGTTTCAAATAGTTCTCATGGGCGTATGACCGGAACCTTGATATACTCCTGCTTCACGAATCCATCTGCACGGGTTATTATCCCAGAGCGCGCTGCCTGCTTGGGCTTAGGGGTGTTCTGGCGCACTGCTTTCGCCGTCTGTACTGGCGGGTTCACCTGCTGAATTTCTTCGGCGGCAGCAGTTGGAAGATTGGGAAGACTGTCCACCACTTCGAATCCCATATTATCCCAGTGCCGCTCATCAGAATATGGCCGGTAGTTGATCCAGTAGGCAGGATAAGGTGCAATGAAGCCATTCATTATCTCGGTGCGGTCTGCGGCAGAGTGGTAGATGTAGTGATAGAAATTAACTGCGACCGGCCCTTTACTGAGCCATTCGAGAGTTTGATCGGAAGCCGTTTTCGCTTCCCCGCCGATAGCCCTGGTGAGATCGACATCCTTCATTACCCTGCCTTCTTCCATAGCGACATAGCGCTTGGAGGAGAGATAGAGGTCGAAACGGTGCCGATAATCGAGAGTATCCATATTTCCATTTAATCCGCCGGTATATCCCCCATTGACCTGCTGCCATCTGAAAGCGGTAGGTTTTCGCTGTTTTGATGGAGAGTCACCTGGTTCTGCCGTGCGGCCCAGAGCAAAATGCTCACGGTTTTTGAAGCACGATACCTGATGCCACGATGGAAAAATCTCCCAATCCAGCGCATTACCGGCTTTAGTAGGCGGTCCGCCACCGGAATCGAGCAGCAGTGTATCCGCAGCAGGAGTAATCATTACCCCATTATATCGGCGCGGGTCGCTGTGTGCATCTACTTCAAAGGTGATATGCAGATACTGCCCATCCGGCACTTTGGGATACTTTTTGGGAATCATAATGGTTTTGCCGCGCATTGTCTTGCTGAAATCGTATAGGGTATCCATAAAATGCGAACCCATAAAGAAGAATTTACTCTTTAGAGTATCTGCGTCATACATGCGGAGAATCCACTTGTCATTCTGAAACTCTGCAAAGATAGGCGGATTATGTTTCAAATGCATGGCGGCCAGATCAGAGTCGATATTCCCAGCGGGAGTAGGGGTGAGCTGCGATTCATTCCGGAAAGTATCGAAGAACGCTTCCTTCCCGGTTAGTTTGCGGGGTTCTGGCGTGACATGGAACGGAGCAGAACGGGCAATCACTATTGGCTCGTTCGAAGGGTCGCCCTGACCGTTGATTCCAGCTATCAAGTCTCCGTTGCGCTGTATGGTTCCGGGACAGTAGACGCCATCCATCGTCTGAAAAGGGCCGAGCTTGTCAACCGCTTCGACAACGAGGTCTTCCCCTTTTTCTGTATCGAGGTCGTTCATCTCGATAGTCTGCGCACCGCCGCTGTATTTCATATATCCTGGGGCATTTTTTCTAAAGACGCGATAGTCGACTGCACCGGGAACCTCTTCAAATGTAATTTTAGCGCTGTCGTCGTTCGGAATGATATTGATAATCTTGACTGGCGAATCCGAGTTGAAGGAGACAGGATGCGTGGGTGCGGTGCCGCTTGCAGAAGCGCTCTGGGGAGTCTCCAGCTCTTTGCCAGGCCAGGCATGTCGCACCGCACTCACTGTATACGTATGGTGTTCCCCCACCTTCACCTGATTATCAAACCAGTAAGTAACCCAGAGACCATGCGCAGCTTCCGTGCCGTCTCGATAGACACTGAAGGGACAGTGATCGCTTTTAAACTCCCAGCTTACTCGAATGCGCGGTGCGCCGTGGTTCCATTCGGGCACTGCCTGAACATTTTGTGGCACATGCTTTGAAACTGTGATATTTTTGTCGTGATCCGGCTTATTTGGATCGAATCCACCCTGAGCCGCGGCGGGTGCGGAGGGAATACTCTCTTGGCCATGCGCATCAATCGACATGACGTAGTACATTCCCGTTCGCCATGTATCGACAGGGATCGTGACGGAGTTCGTTTTAACTCCTTCTGCAATCGGTTTGTAAGTAGAAGTCGCGAAAACGGTGTAGGAAACAGCGCCGGGAACTGCCGACCAGTTGAGCGTGTCGAACGATTTGCCGTTTTCCCATTTGCCGTTCACTGTCAGATTGGTAGGGGGAATCATCGGGTTAAGCGGGACAGGCGAGTTGGCAGCATGAATTACGGGTGCGTTCGAAACTGCGGGAGCTGCAGCAATTATCAACTTCGGAGAGTAAGTATCCGCCAGCTCCTCGTTTGCTGCGACTTTTTGAGATACGGGCGCTTTTAAAATGGCTGGCTTACCCTGTTTAAGGGAGTTATGTTTAAGATCGGCATTCGTCACATCTCTGGCATGCACGATTGCTGCGGGAATAATGATAAGCGAGGTAAGGACTACTGCATAGACAGCATTTCGAACGAAATAACTCTCAGGCTTGCCTTCTGAATTTAGTTTCATACTCTTGCCTTCCAATCCAAAAAATCCTGAAGGTCTCCGTTTCAGGAATCACCAACCATCGAAATTATGAATGGGATTCGCCGCATTATCACCATAGCGAATCGCCATTTTACTTGTGTTATCCGACAGGAACAGCCATGAACCACTCGAGCATTAACTATTCTCCCGAGAGGAACGATCAATCTGGGAGAGAGGCATGCGAGAGGTGGAATTAATTCCTGGGCGCCTGCGTAAAATTAGTTCCGTCATGGGTAAGCAGGACAGGCTCATCATCGATTATAGTGGAAATATGGACGGGCCGTTTCCAAAGTGAAAAGATGTTTTTCAGAGTGCGGGCTGTGTATTCCAGATCAAGCGGTTTCCCATCGTAGTTATGGGTGAGAAGCAGCTCATTGTGCTTGTTGAAATCAGCGTCCTCTACCATAATTACTGGAATACCAAAGTTTGTCATGCTGTCGACCAGGGAGTCGCGCACACGCTTCCAGTCGGTATCCTGAACCACCCACATCGGCTCGCCATCTACCTCATCCAGCTTATAGGTATACATATCCAGCCGCTTGACAAGGCCTTGCGTGAGGTATTTACGCAAAAACGATACATCATTCTCATCCCGGCGTACCTCGAACACCTTTTTCATGCCTTCGCCTGTGGGTCGATTCAATTTGTTTCCACCCCAATCCTCTTCCGGGTAGTCGCGGTCTTCTTCCCCATTCCAGCGCCGTTCGATGTCTCTAAGAATGTTATACCCCACATAGTAAGGATTGATAGACATTCGCGAACCTGGCGAGAGTACCGATGAATGCAGCTTTCGGAACTCCAGATGCTCTTCCGGAGTGAGGTCCAAGTCGGTCATTATTCGCTCGTGCCAGAAGCTGGCCCAGCCTTCGTTTGCGATTTTCGTGCGCATCTGCGGGATGAAATAGATCATTTCTTCGCGGACCATATTCAAAATGTCGCGCTGCCACTTCTCCAGCGAAGGAGAGTAGTCGCGCAGAAATCCCAGCAGATCTTTGACCGGCTGCTGCGGGAATTTTCTGTCTTTAGGTATCTCCTCGCCGAAATCTCCGCCCGCTATATTCCAGATATCATCAAATTCAGTGGCAGGCTTCTGAGATTTTTTGCGATCTGCTTCCTGCTGTTCCGGGGTGGATCGGCGAAAGGAGGTAGTGAGTCCTGTATCGAAGTGCTCTTCGATAGAGATAACAGCATCAAGAAACTCCTCGACCGGCATCATTCCAAACTCGTCTTCATATTTTCGGATTCGGTTGGCGTGGAGACGTACTTTTTCGATCATCTGTCGGTCGGTATGCTCAAAATAGATGTTGTTTTTGAAGAAGTCGTTATGCCCGAGAACGTGCGCCACTACAAATTTATGCGAGAG
>JBBRDM010000109.1:0-18804 GCA_038203935.1 Chthonomonadales bacterium | reverse complement strand
CGGTTCCAAAGGCATCGTCTATTTTGTTCATCAGTTCAAGCCCAGATTCAATGAGCATGCTCTTCTGGATGACCCGGATATGCTGCATCAGGTTACTCTGCTGAATCGCCAGATCCAGAATTTAGCCCCTGTATTGAACAGTCCGAATATAATTCACACCGCTTCGGTGAATTCCTCAGATCAAGAGGCGCCTATTGACCTGATGGTAAAGCGGCGTGGCAGCCAGGTATATCTTTTTTCTGTTGGAATGAGGAACAAGCAGACGACGGGAACCTTTACTCTGCACGGGCTGCCTTCGAATATTTCGGTGGAAGTGATTGGAGAATCGAGAACCATTGCTGTTAAAAATGGCCGATTCTCCGACTCCTTTTTGCCCTACGGTGTCCATCTCTATCGCATCGCCCTTTAGAGCGATGCACTAAGAAAAGGTATGAAACTAGGCCGCTTTTCTCAGTGTCGATGCAGCAGATGTCTCTGTAACTGTCGGATGTGCTGAGTCCAGTTTAAACTGGCTGACCACTTCCTTCAGATGCGAGCCCATTGCAGTGAGCTGATCGGTAGCTTCGCCTACTTCTGCTATGCTGGCGGATTGGGTGCGAACGGCAGCAGCCACATTTTGAGACGAAGCAGATACTTCCTGCGCCGAAGCGCTCATCTCTTCGGCACCAGCAGCTGTCTCCTGGCTGATCGATGCAACGGTGGTGATTGCCCCTGAGATGAGCTGAGCTTCTCTGGCCATATCCGAAATAGCCGATTCACTCTGTTCAGATGCTTCTTTCAGCGCAGAAACCGACTCTTGAACCATGCCCACCACTTCGTGCATTTTATTGGCTATGGCGTTGACACTGCCTACTTCAACCGTCACATGCTCCACCGCTTCTAAAATTTGCTGCAGAGCATTTCCTGCCTCCGTGCTTCTTGCAGCTCCCGCGGTCACTTCATCGGTACTGGTCTCCATAGCATAAACTGCCTGTTCTACGCCGGCTCGCACCCCGCTGATAAGGTTGCCAATCTCTCTGGTCGCCAGGGCAGAACGTTCTGCCAGCTTGCGTACTTCATCCGCGACGACAGCAAAACCTTTACCATGTTCGCCTGCTCGTGCTGCTTCTATGGCAGCATTCAACGCGAGGAGATTTGTCTGTTCAGCAATCTGGTCGATAGTTTCTACAATCGCACCGATCTCCTGGCCTTTTTCACCCAGCTCTTTCACTCTTTCGGCAGAGGTCTTTACCTGCTCCTGAATTCGATTCATGCTTTGAATCGTCTGTTCCACCGCACTGCTTCCAGTATGTGCTACTTCGGCAGTAAGCTGCGCTGTTTCGGCCATATTTTTGGCTGAATTAGTCATCTGAGCAACCGCATCGAGCGCAGTCTGCATCCCTTGATCTGCTTCAAAGGAGGCACTCTGCTGGCTGGCTCCGCCAGACTGCACTTGCGCCACGGCAGCCTGCAGACGATCCATTGAAGCAGCGGCATCGGATGCGGCGCGCGCTAGCTGTTCACTGCCGCTCGCCATCTCCTGGCTGGTAGTAGCAGACTGGCTTGCTGCCTGAGAAACCTCTTCCATTGCCTGCGTTATCTGGCCTGCTGCGCTGGAAGTGCGTTCTGTGGAGGTTACGAGAGAGATACTTGAATACGCTACGTTGTTAGCGCTTTTAGATACCTCGCCGACGATTACACGGAGATTGTCTTGCGCGACGGCGAATGCTCGAATGGTCGACTGGGCTCGGGAAAGCATATTGTTGAACGTTTTGGCCATCTGTCCGAACTCATCCTGCTGATTCATTTCGATCGGTTTTGTGCTGGCGACAATTTCAGAAGTAAGATCTCCCTGTGCAAGTGCATCCATGGCATGTCCGAGATTTGTGAGGCACACAGCCTGGACTGCATCGAGCCCCTTCGAAATTTGAGTAACCGGTATCGTCACTGATCGCACGATCAGGAATGCCAGCAGACCGGAAAAACCTACTACTAACAACTGGCAGTACCATCCAAATGTTATCTGCTTGTGCGCGGCATCCGTCTCTTTCTCACTGAGACTTTTGCTGTAGGACTGCAGTTTTGATTCGAATGTATTTACCAGCTCTTCCAGATGTGATCTGGCAGGAACGTACTGCTCGGTAAGTACTTTGCGGCCCTCAGCCGCCTTACCCTCTTTGACCAGGTTCAGAATTTTATTTTCTAGAGGATTACAGATATTAGCATCCTGATCATTCGCAGCCGTCATAGCATCGGTTATTTCTTTATTATCTGGCATCTTTGCCATACTGTTTTTAGCTGCCTCGAACGCTTTCCCCGCATCGTCATCGTACTTAAATTTGGCATCCCAATGTTCCGTCGAGGGTGCGTTGGCATAAGCCTTTGTTTCGCGGGCCATATTGCTGCTTGCGATAGAGAACTCCTGCGATTTAGAAATAATTTCCCGGCACTGATTCCCGAAAGTGGTAACATCACTGATGTAGTTTTGAAGTGCATGCACGGCACTATAAAAGCCAATGAGGCCTCGAAGAATGATCAGGCCAAAACCACTAAAAAGCTTTACGCCGATCTTCATATTTTTAAACCATGCCACGTTGTAAATCTCCCTCTTTAAATCATCATGATAGATTTGCTGGTTGAATTATCGGCGGCTATATATTGATTTGTATATTTTATGCAGTATAAAAAATAATTTGTTCTGATAAATATCAAAGCTTGCTAGAAATTGCGTCTATTTAAACGGATAACCAACCTTTAATAAAGTATCTTTGAAAAAAATATGATTTTGCGCGCTAAATCTATTGCGTTAATTTGCATAATGCTGTATGATATTGATTGAGATGTGTATGTTATTGTTTCATCTCTGTATTTTTCTGTACGAAAACATCGTTTTATGCTGGAGCGTATTGTTGGCAACAAAATCCGAGATGCAAAAACGCCGAATGTCTTTGAAGCAGTTTGTCAAGGATACGTTGGGTCGAGGAGAACTTCTTCCCGGCCAGATTATGCCGCCAGTTCGGCAGCTTGCAGAAGAGCATAAGCTTTCGTTAAGCGTGGTCAACCAGGTGCTGCAGGAGTTTGCCGATGAAGGAATGCTGTATAGTGTGCCTCGTGTGGGCACGTTCGTAGGGCAGCGTTATCGCCACTCCTCAGAGTTTTATCTGCTGCTCGTTCCCGATAGGCCGCAGGATAAAGAGCGGCAGTTTCGACTTCAGCTAGGTTTTGAAGAGAGAATTACACAGCTTGGCGGCGCCAGCCTGGTAATGTTTCCCGAGCAGGCTTTCGATCTTAGAGATCGAGGAGAACTTCCGCCGCTTACCGGAATTTTCAACTATGCCTATCATCCGGAACGCGAGATCAACTGGCACGATGACGGATCTATTCCCAGTGTGGGGTTTGCCAGCTGGATGGAGGACTCGGAACATTCGGATATCGTCTCATTTGATGATGTAGATGGGGGCAGGCAGGCGGCGCAGTGTTTGATCGGCATGGGCCATAGGCAGATTGCATTTCTTTCCATAAACCCGGCCAGCTATCAGGAAGGGGTCTATCTTTGGTCAGTCGATCGGGAAGCCGGCTGGCGTCAGGCGCTGGTTGATGCCGGTTTGAGGCCGGAGGGACTGGCGTTCTATTTGAACTATCTTCTGCCCTTCCGATGCCCGAATGAGGAAGGCGTCGAGGCAGCGCAGCAGGCATCCCGAACACTCGCGCGACGCCGTGACATTACTGCCGTAGTGGCAGCAAACGATACAATGGCCTGCGGACTCTTTGCAGCCTTGGAAGAGGTGGGAATTCCCCAGGAGAACTGGCCGGCGATCGTCAGTTTCGATAATTTCGATATCTTCCCAAGCGCCAGCAGATATATGCTCACTTCATTCAGCCTTCCGTGGGATGAACTGGGCAGGACGGCAGCCGATCTGCTCTGGCAGCGTAAAAATGGAAAACTTATCGGACCGCCGGAGCATCGGCGTATCCCCGTTCGCTTAATTCGACGAATGACCTCTCAGGCGGGATGGTCATTCACCGTTCCAGAAGTGAAAGTTAAAAAGCGGGCAATTGCAAGGGACGATGTCTCTGTGGTTTCCTGATTAAATTTATAAGGCCATTTGATTTACGCAGGCATTTTTGGATATGACGGTTTGCTACTATTGCGATTTAAACTTTAGATTGCTGCTTGTAGATACTCTATGTCCCGGGCGGCACTCAATGAGGAGGAGCAGTTATGGTTGAAAAAATCAACAGTGCATTGAACCGAAAAAATTCTTCAATCTCCACCCCGGCATTTATAGGTATTGTGATAGCCGTGTGCCTATTGTTAGGAGTGCTGGCTTACTCGTTATTCGCGCCACATAGTGATAGAGTCGCAGCTCGTCCGCTTACACAAAACGATCAATGGATCAAGCAGAAAGCAGCAGAATCTGGAGGTGATATCAACAAACTCAGTATGCAAGATCAGCGGAAGCTTATTATGCTCAAAGGCGATCAAGGGCCAATGGAACTCAGGCACTACGCTGAGGCAGCAAAGTAATTTTCATAACTTTCTTTTACTCAACAAAACCTGAATTTGAAACGCACGATCAAAGAAAAGGACACTCGAAATGAACATTCGAAAGAATTCGGCAGCTAACGGATTTACGCTTATTGAATTACTCGTTGTTATCGCAATTATCGCAATTTTAGCGGCTATCCTGTTCCCTGTATTTGCACAGGCTCGTGAATCAGCCCGCAAGATCTCCTGTCTTTCAAACATCAAACAGATCGGACTGGCAAACAATATGTACCTGCAGGACTATGACGAAACATTCATTATGTCCTGGCAGCCCTCCGGTCCCTGGGTATACAGCCTTGATCCGTATATCAAGAGCAGCCTGGATTTAACGAACTGGGCAAATACCAAGGGAATCTGGCACTGCCCCTCCGATGGAGCAGGCGTCTCGGTAAGTTATGCGTCCAATGCTCTTCTCTGCGGTGGTGGAGCAGAAGCGTGGGGACTTCTATTTCCTCCAAAATCGCTTGCTTCGGTCGATAAACCTGCATCCGTTCTTTTCGCTGCAGAATGTAATAAACGCTACAATTCTGATGGAACACCGTCCGACGCACCCACAGACTTTGTGCGCCCGCCTGCAGATTTAGCCGGGGCGCCTGCAGCCGATTCTAATGATGCCGTCGCCTACTATCAGCACTGGCTGCATGATGTAGACTATACCGATTTTAAAATCTATTCCGACAGCTGCCCGGAAGCCCTCAACGCTGGTGTTTTTCCTGAGAACGCGTGTAAATATCCAGCGTTCCGCCACAATAGAACCGGCCAGAAATCTGGTATAGCCAACATCAACTTCACAGACGGCCATGCAAAAGCATATCGTTATGGCTCGCTCAATGTAGAAAACTGGTTCCCTTCGCTTACTCAGGAACAGCTGACGAACTATAATCACTAAAAACGCGGTTATCTGCAATGATTGCCGTTGTAGATTTCCGATTCTCGAGGCCGGCGATTAACTCGTCGGCCTCTCTCATTACAATATTGCTCAAGGGTCGATTCATGAATGCTTTGAACTGCTGCAGATTATCACTCTTATCCCTCGTCGGTATCTGCGTGTGGATGCAGGGATGTACGCCTCATGCTGCGCCGCCGCTCTACGCTCGCTATGTAAAACCACCCCCGGAACCCGCAATGCGCGAAGCTATCCATCCTGAATCGGAGCTGCCTGATCGTGGAATTCGGTTTGAAAATATTGCCGATAAGGCAGGCCTGCGATATCAGTGGACGATTCCGGGCGGGAGGCCCCTGAACGCACTGCAGGGAATTGGGAATGGGTGTGCTTTCCTGGATTACAATAATGATGGCAATCTGGATATTCTGCTGGTAGGCGCAAAAATTGCACTCTACCAAGGGGATGGCAGGGGCCATTTTAAAGAGGTATCGCACGAAGCGCAGCTGGATAAGCTCAGAGGCCATTTTCTTGGCTGTGCTGTGGGCGACTATGATAACGATGGCTTTCCCGACCTCTATATCAGCGGTTATCAAACCGGAGTTCTGCTCAAAAATATGGGAGGCAGGACATTCAGGGAGGATACACTTTCTGCGAAGCTTCCGCCTCAGCCCTGGGGAACGAGCTGCGGTTTTGCGGACATCGATGGGGATGGCTATCTCGATCTCTACGTGCTGAACTATCTCGAATTCGGCCCTAAAACGCCGCAGCTTTGCCGCCAGAAAGGGATTTTGACCGTCTGCAATCCCTACTACTACCATGCACTGCACGGAGTTCTTTATCACAATGTGGGCGGGAAATATTTTGAAGATGTCACCAAAGCCTGGAATGTAAAACATACCGGCGCAGGACTCGGGGTGGCATTTGCAGATTTTGATGGATCTGGAAGAACGGGAATAGCGCTTGCCAACGATGAACTTGGCGGAGATCTGCTGCAAAATCGCAGTACGGGAGTACTGAAAAATATAAACGTCGTTTCAGGAACTGTGGGGAATCGCAAAGGCGGCGCTCATGGAGGGATGGGCATTGATTGGGGAGATGTAGATAATGATGGCAGGATGGATCTCTTCGTAACTACCTTTCAAAACGAAGCAAAGTGCCTGTATCACAATAAGGGAGATGGCCTGTTCGAAGAGACCAGCGATACAGCAGGGATCGAGCAGGTTACCCGGCCGTACGTCGCCTGGGGATGCAAATTTCTGGATGCCGATAACGACGGCTGGCTGGATCTCATTATAGCAAACGGGCATCTGCAGGATAACATTTCTGCGATCGATAATCGCGCTGCCTACAAACAGTCGATGCAGTTTTTGCGGAATGCTGGAAATCGGCCGCCTGTATTTATCGAGGAATCAAAAAAAGCCGGGCTGGATTCTCTGCCTAAATTGGTAGGAAGAGGGCTTGCAATTGGTGATTTCGATAATGATGGCCGAATGGATGCTCTCGTTGTGGATAGTGAAGGCAAGCCGCTTCTGCTTCATAATGTTACCGGGAAAGCTGGTCACTGGATCGGTTTTGAGTTAACCGGTTCAGGGAAGAGCAATCGAAGCGCATATGGCGCCGTCATCACATTGACGGCAGGCGGACAGACCTTAACCAGGCAGTGCCAGTCCTGCGGTTCCTATCTATCCGCTTCCGACTCTCGCATACATTTTGGGATTGGAGATTCACAAAATGTCGATTCTGTTTCGATCCGATGGCCGGATGGACTAGTCGAAAAGCTCAGCAATCTAAAGCCGGATCAGTATATCAAACTCATGGAAAAGAGCGCCATTGCTGCCCGCTAAATTGAGAATATAGAGTAAAATCCTAGACATGATTCTTCACCTATTATCTCAACTCACACTTTTAACACTCAGTTTGTCTGCATTGACCGTACAGATGCACACTACATCTTTGGATCACATCACACTTGATATTGACAAGAAGGTTTTCCACACGGCGCGAGAAAAAGATGCAGCTGGAAAACTGACCATCACTGGTTACTATTCCGATGGTTCAAAACGGACTATTCCAGTTTCCGAGGCAGTTATTGCCGCAAGAACGAAGCACGCCAGCGGAAATGTCGATGTTGTTAAGATAACAGATAATCATGACGTGCTGGCAAAAGAGGGCGGTACAGCGATTGTGGAAGCGATGGTGGTGGAGGGCGGCAAAAGTTTCAAAGCCAGCACGGAAGTGGTCGTGGTTCCTTTTTTTCGTGACTATCATCAGACTTTAGTGCTTAAACTCTTCCTTGGGATGGAAGGTGAACCGGTTGAGAGGCTGGCGACGGAACCGATGTTTCAGAAGCCACACGATGTGCTATGCACTTTCGAGGAGGCGCTGGAGGTTATCCGCAAAACCGATCATCTGACACGCGGAATACCGAAAATCATCTATCTCGTCGGGTGGCAGAAGGGCGGACACGATCACCAATATCCTGCATGGGACGTGGTTAATTCACGACTGAAACGAAAACAAGACGATTCGGCGCTTCAAAGTCTTCGTTGGCTAATTCGGGAAGCGAGAAAATTCAGTACCACCGTAAGCCTGCATATCAATATGGTAGATGCATACCGGCACAGCCCGCTCTGGAATGAGTATGAAAAGAGGGATGTCTTCGCACGAAATGAACAGGGAAAGCTGCTTGTTTCCGACATACAAATAAAAGGCGACGATATGTACAACGTCGTCTACCCGCGCGAATGGGCCGAGGGCTTGGCCCAGCGCCGCATCGATGGCCTTATTAAAATGATACCGGAGCTGAAAGACGGGCATACTATACAGATCGATGTTTTTATAGCGCAGCGGGAAGGCGGAAAGCCAATTAGCCCCTGGCATGCAAAGTCTGAAAATGGCGGGCTGACCCCGGATAAATATGTGGAAACTCAGCGTAAGATATTCCACTACTGGAGAGATCGCGGATTCGATGTCACCGGGGAGGGTATTTTCTGGGCACATCCGCCGGGAGAAGGATTCACCGGCCTGCAGGCGCTATCCTGGTGGTACCCGGACGACCGGCAGTATCAGATGGAAATACCGGAATGCTTGATGGCGCGAGGCCGCACCAGTCGAGCGGGAGACGGAGATTTTCGATTCGGATCGAGCATGCATGGCGAAGAGATCTATCAGCAGGATAAAGAGCATTTGCCTGGATTCCTGGGAATGTTCTGCCGAACCACACTGCCCTGGTACTACCTTAGCCGATTGGAACGAATAAAATTTGAAAACGATACTCTGTACTATAGCGGCGGTGTCGTCGCCCGTACAGAAAATGGAAAACACATTGTCCGTAACGGAGATTTCGTTGTGCGCGAGAACGATAATTTGTTCGTACCCGCACTCTGGCACAAACAAGAGATAATCGCCTATAGTGAAGAGGGATATGAAAATCGATTGTGGCTGCTCCCGGAAGAGTGGCATGGAATCAAAGGTGTCGATCTGTATAAAGTATCAATGAGCGGCTGTGAACTTCTGAAGCAGAATGCATCAACCGTCGATTCTAAACTGAAATTATCGCTGGGAAAAGGGGAATGTGTCTCCATAGTGCCATCTGGAACAAGACCAGCAAAGTAACCGATACGTATATATGAATAATTATGGATGAAATTACTTACTCCAGTTATGCATCCAATCAGTTCAGTAAGATTATGTGAAATCTATCGGAATGCTGTCGCTTGGATGGCAGAAATAATATAATCCGTGCTAATTTGTGGATAAAATGCTTTCAAATCCTTCGCATGTTAAATATCCTAATCGATAATACTTCAGATTTTTTATCCACAGATTACACAGATTAGCACAGATTACTTAGGCATGATCAAAGATTTTTTTCTTCATACGTTGAGTTTGAAAATCCATTTAGGGAACATTTGTTTCTAAGAACGCTTATAAAAGCTATGGGCAGCTTGATCCTGGAAAGCTGCCCGCCTGCGTAATACCAGTTACATATTTGCAATAAACGAAATCGCTGATTCATTTGTATCTTCTTCACATTGGAGAACTCAGATTTGTAAATCAGATCATTTCATGCATCATACAGGTACCATTCCAGTAAAACAAGGTGAGAAATTGGGAAGTGGAGGAGGGAGACAATGGGCGAACTGATCAGTATAGTATACGCTCCCAATGGGGCAATGCCGGTAACCGACGGATTTACTCGAAGTCAGATATCGGAAACGAAACTTATTGCTGGATATGGCATCGAGGGAGATAGAAAAGGGGGCAGCAAAAAGCGCCAGATCAATATTATGTCTTCGGAAACGGTGCAGCAGCTTGGCAGCGAAGGTTTTCTTACGAAGCCCGGTCAGCTCGGGGAACAGCTGATTGTCTCAGGGCTCGTTATCGATAGTCTGGCTGCCGGAACCAGGATACAGATTGGGGGGCACGCCATCATCGAAATAATCGAACCGCGAACCGGCTGCTCTAAGTTCGAGAAATACCAGTCCCGCCCTATCTCAGAGACTGCCGGACGATTGGGAATGATGGCAAAAGTTGTGGAAGACGGCAGTATCCAAATCGGCGATAAAGTCGAACTTGCTGCATCCTCCCTTGATAACGATCCTGAGCTGACTTTCGCCTACTGATCCCTGCCGATATACCCGTGAAAGACACCTATCCAGTAGCCGATTAACCATGTACTTCCATCCTGCTCGATAGTGCCATCGGTGCCGCCGTCGCCTTCCCACGGGCTGGCATTCCAACGCTTGAGAGGCCGTTCTGCTGAAGACAGGACTCGGTCCGTGTGGAACAGCTTGCTGTAAGCTGCGCCGGGATGATGCAGTATTTTAACATCACTGCGCTGGCTATTTTTAACTTTCCAGTCGAGCATATCCCATGGCCAGTCCTGCAGGTCTGCAGCGGCTTCTTCGGGAGCGCAGTAGTTTCCGGTCATTGCTCCGTAGGCGAAATTATAGAAACTGCTGTGTTCCTGCTTCATTGTCTGCTCTCCACTGGAGGAGTCTTCCCAGTTCCTCGCCAGGCTCTCTGTCAGCAGCCTCCTGCGATTCGGATCTTTTTCCAGAATTAGCAGAGGATAGTAGGCAATATACGCAAGCTGATCATCGGAATGGTTGATCTCCCACCAGTCTCCCAGGTGGCCGCGTCGAACGAGCAGTGTATTTTGAAGATAGTGATATTTTTCGATCAGTTCTTCATAAGCCTTTAAATATTTTCTATCTCCTGTGAGAGTATAGGCGACTTTCAGGTGGGATAAAATTTCCATCGAGTTCAATCCCCGCTGCTCGAACCAGGCCGGATCCTCGTTCAAAAACTGCGGTCCCCAAACTCCCCATCTCGTTTTCCGCCCGGTATGTCCGATGAGAACGTAGTTATTCTTCATGATGTAATCGGTAGCTCGGCGAACTATGGCCACAATTTTCGCCTTTTCCTCGTTATCCGCCACGTACTCGTAGTACAGGAACCAGGCGAAATAGTGACCGTCCATAGTATCCGAGGAGGTATCTGTTTTGCACCACACATTCTTATCTACCGGGGAGCGAACCCAGTACTTATCCTTTTCGCCCGGCACTTTCACGGTGGCATTCGGATCGTAACCACGTATTGCCGCTTTGATCTCCTCCTCGGTAGCTACTGATCTTGCTGGGTAGCCAGGTATTCCGGATAGTCTTTCCAGTTCCAGCATTGCATTCATCGACTGTTGTGCCTGCTGTCTGGCCGCCGGGTCTTTCGTTGCGGCGTAGCGGAGCGCCATCGCCGCGGTGTAGTATCCTGTCCACAGCCCATCGCTGTCCGCCGCCTCGTAATGTGCCCCTTTGCTCGGGTCGCCAGGAACCAGCAGATGTGTTAAACCAATATAGCCTCGACGAAAGTGTCGTTCCTGAGTAATCCGGTCAAAGTGTGCTGCTTTCTCAGCAAGTGTCATCGGGCGTTCTTCAATACAGGCTGCTCCTCCATCCGTATCGAGCCACACTTTTCCTGCTGCATCCGACCAAATTGCTGAAACTCTATTGTCAGGAATCCAGCGCTTTCCCCAGAAATAACGGAATTTGCCGTCTCTCAGCCTCCATGCCCCTTCTCTGGACCCACACCATACGTCTCCATTAGGCGCGAGATGTACGCAAGTGAGGTTTTCATAAGGCATTCCATCTTTGCGGTCTATCTGCTGCCACCAATCTTCTCCATCTGTAATGTAGAGCCCATTTGTGGTCGCAGCCCAGATAAGCCCCTGCGAATCATTGGTAACGGCAGCGATCTGTAGGTCTTTCGGAATTTTGAGGTGCGTAGCACGGGAAATATCTGGTATTTCCAGGCGGCCATAATCGCTTCCAGTTGATTTGTAGACACCCTGATTCGTCACAATCCATACAGCACCGTTCTTAGCTCGGGCTGCTGAGAGTATTTTTAATTCGGCTGGAAGCTTTGATCGATTGACAAAATTATATGCGGAGGCAGGGCGCTGAAAATTTTCAGGCATTGCGTTTTTATCCGGATACTTCGTAGAAATTAGCTGCAAGAAAGTGCTTGTTTTGGCTGGCTGGCAAATAACCACAGCTGGGAACAATAGCAGTAAAAAGCAGGCGCAGAGCGTCTTCCTAAGGTTCATAAAGCATCCTTTCCAGATGACATTCTGCATCGAAAGCGGAGGTGGCGTGGAATATTTGATTTTTCAGTTCGACTGATTCTGGGAAATTTCCTGCAGTGAAATAAAAAATGAAACGAAATTCCTTATAACTCAGTTAGTTATTTTTAATAAATCTTTACCACTTGCTGATTTACCCGCCTGGTAATGTCAAAACTTGATTGTACCGATAATAAATTTGATAAATGATTGACAATCATGTTTTTCTCTCGATGGGAAGCTTCTCAGGCGGACGCGCAAGTTCCAAGCAGTAATTTCTTTCGAGAGGAATTGAATGTCAAAAAAAATAATGCAGCAGGCTGCGCCCTTGCAGCCCTACATTGATGGAGTGGCCGATGATAATCCTGTAGGAAATTATCGAAATGACCACGCGCTGCTTTCCGCAATAATCTCCGCCTCCGACGATGCTATCCTCTCCAAAACACTGGATGGGATCATTACCTCCTGGAACGCCGGCGCAGAACGCATGTTTGGATATGCCTCAAAAGAGATCATTGGTCAGCATAAAACGGTGCTATTCCCGGTCGATCGCCTGCACGAAGAGGAAGCGATCCTGGATAAGATTCGCCGGGGCATTCCTATAGAACATTTTGAAACAGTTCGCCTGCGGAAAGACGGAACGCAGATATTCGTTTCCGTCACCATATCACCAGTCAGAGACAGCAGAGGAAAAGTGATTGGGGCCTCCACGATTGCCAGAGATATTACTGCCTCGAAATATGAAAAAGAACAGCTTAAGCTGCTGTCGACGGTTGCAGAAGAATCCACCAGTGGAATTGTAATCATGGATCTTCAGCAGCGGATAATCTATGTGAACCATTCGTTTGAACGGATCACGGGTTATTCGCTCGATGAATTTCAGGGATTCCGTCTTGAACAGATATTAAAAAGCTCTAACATCGACGTCGAATCGCGAGTTAAAATAAGAACTGCCATTTCAGAAACAAAACCGGTCTCTGCGGAAATAATGAATTATCATAAAAATGGCAGCCAGTTCTGGATTGAAATTAATATCAGCCCGGTAATAGATACTAAGGATAAACTCAGCCATTATGTGGCTATTGTGAACGATATTACAAGCCGTCGTAAGTCTGAATCACTGCTCGAATCAAGCCGGAGAAAGCTGGAAGCGGTACTTGAGAATAGCCCTGATTCCATGAATTTGCTCGACATCTATGGTCGGCTGCTATTTTCTAATCAAAATGGTAAAATCCTGCTGGAAGCGGACGATCTTTCTAAGATTCTGGGAATGGACTGGCTGTCGATCTGGAAAGGGGAAGCAGAGCCACTGGCGCTTATTGCGGTGAGAGAAGCGCTGGAAGGGAGAATAGGACGATTTCAGGGCTTCTGCTCCTCCATAAAGGAGTTGCCGAAATGGTGGGATGTGATAGTCAGTCCAATTCTGGACAATGATGGCAGCGTAATTCAGATTCTGTGTGTATCTAGAAATATTACGGAAAATCATGTTTTAAATGAGCAGCTTCATGAACGCGTCGTGCAAATCGAGAGACAGAATACTGTTCTAGAATCTCTTGCGACTACGGATGGACTTACGGGTTTGAAAAACCATCGTGCGTTGCAGGAGCGGCTCCATGAGGAGTTCAGCCATGCCCGGCGTTGCGGTTCGCCGCTGTCTGTCATTATGATCGATGTCGATAAATTCAAGGTATACAACGATACTTATGGCCATCCGGCGGGAGATCTAATACTGCGCACGGTTGCGGACGTACTTCGCAGCACCACGCGAGGGTGTGATATTCTGGCAAGATATGGCGGCGAAGAGTTTGCGGTTCTATTGCCGAATGTAGCACAATGGGAATCCAAAATTGTTGCAGAACGATTTCGAAGTGCGATAGAAAAAACGAGCTGGCCGGCATCCAGTATCACTATCAGTCTGGGCGTTGATACGCTGGACGCAAACACTGTCAATGCAAACAGTCTTCTCACGGCGGCAGATACTGCGCTGTATCGTTCCAAAAATCGTGGCAGGAACTGTTCTACACATGCTGCAGATGCAGCTGCCATCGAATCTCTCGATATGGCGGCAGCAAAATGGTACGATGATATCCTTCAAAAGCACCACAGTATCGAACCTGAATTTATAGAATCTTCGCCTGAAGAGGTACGCGAGATGCTCTATCAGGCATACGAAACTACCGTCTTAAGCTGGAGCCAAATTCTTATTCATAAAGAGAAAGAATCAGAGCTGCATATCAAGCGAGTTACAGATCTGCTGATGAAAATGATGCTGCATATCGGATATAACGAAGAGCAGTTAATGTTTGCCCGATGGGGTGGTTTGCTCCATGACATCGGTAAAATCGCCATACCAGATAAAATTCTTCATAAGTCCTCCCCTCTTACGGATGAGGAGTGGACAATCATGCGTCAGCATACCAGTGTCGCGCATGAACTGATCTCCCCAATTCGATTTTTAGGTCCCGCTGTCGATATTCCGTACTGTCATCACGAAAAATGGGATGGAACTGGTTATCCGCGGGGACTCAAAGGCGAAGAAATCCCGGAGCTTGCACGCCTTTTTGCGGTATTGGATGTATATGATGCTCTCTCGAACGACCGACCAAACCGCAGCGCCTGGCCTCAGCATCAAGTTATCGATTATATTCAGCAGCAATCAGGTTCACATTTTGAGCCCAGAGCAGTGGATGCTTTTTTATCTATGATAAAAAAGGAAGATTAACTGCTCCGGGCTTCTCCCGTTTACCGCATCAATATCTAGGCTGCACGTGCGGCGGCGCCAGGCATTGCCCCGATCTGGCGCAGCATGGTCAGAACATCCCAGACATGCCATAGATCCATCGCTTTTCCCTCCTCAATTCTCACGAAATGCATGTGGGATACCTCCACTTTTCTGCCGCTGGCTGGTATTACAGGAGAGCATCCCAACTGGAATGTTCCCTGATGGGTTCCCGTCATTGTAGAGCGGAACGCCACCGTTCCTTCTTCCGACACCAGTGCATGAATGTTGAAATTCAGATCTGGAAAAGCGGTGCGGAGACCTGTAACTACCTCCCTGAGATGCGGAATGATCGCAGCGCCGTCTGCCTCTTGATGATCGATACCCTGCGGCGATACATACGCTTCGATCGCATCGAGGTCGCCTCGATTAAAGGCACGCTCCATAAAATCAGCAATAATCTTCTTGTTGTCTTCGTTGATCATAGTAAATCTCCAATTAATGTAGTTGCACTATATTAAGCGCAAGTATGTTATACTCTAGCTTATGGAAAATGTCAAGAAAAAAATTACATATCGACAGAAACAGTCGCTCGCTACGCACAAATTGATCGTAGATGTGAGCACAGAGCTCTTTCTTGAGCATGGCTATGGCCCTACGACGATCGAGTTGATAGCAGAGAGGGCAGGGCTGGCTGTGAGCACCATCTATGCTATCTTTAAAAATAAGCGGGGAATTTTGAGAGCAATCCGCGAGGCCTGGCATGCGGAATCTGGTCAGCGAGATGTATATCAATCCGCGCTGGAGCAGACCGACTCAGCGCGCCGATTCGAACTCGCAGCTCGGGCAACACGACAGCAGTGGGAAACTGGCGATTCGATGATTGCGATATATCTTGGAGCGGCTGCAGTAGATCTTGAAGCGGCAGCGGAGCTGAAGGCGGCGCTCCAGGGCCGAAGAGCGAACCTGGACAAGTTCATAAGAGTCTCTGAAGAAATGATTCGAACAGAATTGACGCTTGAACGAGCGGCTTCACTATTTCGCGCATTGACACTGGCGGAAGTCTATAAGGAACTGGTGCATATCGGCGGCTGGACGCCGGATGAGTATGAAAATTGGCTTGCCTGCACCTTGAAACAACAGCTTTTGAATTAAGGTTCTGCCTGATGTGCGCTGCTTTCTTTCCTGCACACACAAACAATAAAATGGTTTGCGTTAGGGAAGCGGGATGATCGAAGACACGCATACTCTCATCTTCCATGAGGAGCGAAGGAATCCGCAGGGCAGATGCTCCGTCGTCTGCCGATGAATCTGCAGGGCAGTTGCTCCGTCGTCTGCCGATGATTCTGCAGGGCAGTTGCTCCGTTGTCTGCCGAGGAGATTTGTAGGAATCCACTCCCTATCCCGCGAGGAACGAGCATCTGGGAGAGGGCCGGGGTGAGGTTAAATTTCCCCCTTCTCCTGTTTTTGGGAGAAGGGGGTCAGGGGGGATGAGGGCAAATGGGATTCTCCTGTTTTTGGGAGACGGCCTCGCAGCGGGATGAGGGCAATGAGGGTAATTACTTTCGAGCTGAACAAGAAATGCCAAAGAACGAAAAATATCATCACAGTACAAGAAAACGCCATTTTTAGGCAAGACATGGTTAAGTATGTATGGTAATATCCTGTTACGGCTGATTTATTTGGCTGGGATTTTATTCAGAACTCATCGGGAGGCAGCTTGAAAAAGAGTGTTTCTCCGGCTATGATCGCGATAGCCACCGCCATCGCTCTGGTAGTGATTTGCGGGCTATACTATAAATTTATGGGTTCAGGAGCAACTCCTTCAAAATCAGCGGTTGCCAGTCCGTATGGCTTACCGAAGGCTGGCGAAGGTTTTGCAACGCCGCCGCCTGGCGGATCCGGCGTGAATACAATAACCGGGGAGCCGCTCTCTTCCTCTGTAAAAGAAAAAGAGAATCATCCCTTTCCAGGAAGTTCTTCAAGTCCGGGTGCTGCCAGTACGCCCAGTCTGCCTGCAGGATCGCATATCGGCCCCTAACGCCGACTGCTATTTTATTTCAGCAGAGAATAATATCCGCTTTGTAAACTCCATATTTTTATTTTTTCACTCCAATCTGTCTCTTTTTGAGGCAGTAACATCACTTAGTAAGAGAGGAACCAACGATGTATATCTTTTCTCGTAATCGAATGAGTCGCCCTCATCCCGGTTTCACGCTCATTGAACTGCTTGTAGTCATAGCCATTATAGCTATTCTTGCTGCTATTCTTTTTCCAGTATTTGCACAGGCACGCGAACAAGCACGCAAAACCACCTGTATCAACAATTTGAAACAGCTTTCACTCGCCTATCTGATGTATGTGCAGGATTTCGACGAAGTGTTCCCGCGCAGAGATAACGGAGACGGCCCAAATCCAGGAGTAGACCCAACACCGGGTAATTCCAATGGACTGGTTTATCCGTACTATAAAAACTTTGGCGTGCTCACCTGTCCTGATGAATCAGACCGCGCTCAGTATGTCGATCCCAACCTGATTACTCCAGTAGATGTAGCGCTTACACCGTACTGGTCCAGTGTTTATAACGGCTGGAAAGCGGCCTGGGGCTGGGGAGAGTGCTATGGCTACAACGGTTACCAGGGAAGCTGGCCTTCGCAGGGAGTGAACCTCCGCCCGCTTGCTGCGGTCAATCATCCTTCCAATATGATAATGCTGGCACACAGCCTCGGTACGCGCGGCGCTACCTGGGGGCAGGGCTGGTTTATCGAATGGCTGCCAGATTCCGCGGGATCTGATTTTTATGCTCCTATTTCCGACATCCACAACGGTGGCTCCCCGGTAGCATTTTGTGACGGCCATACGAAGTTCGTTCGTCAGAAAACCGCCCATGCCAACGATCAAGAGCCGCGGGACGATAATCCCAACTCGATGTGGAGTATCCAGTAATATTTCAAATAGTTTGCCGTTTTATTTTCCCCTGGTTAGCAATAAGCAGGGGATTTATATTGAAAATTTGGAGTTGAAAATGATTCTTAATAGCAAATTAGCCTGTTCTTAACATTTTCTTAATAAATAATTGGCATAATGCGAAAGTATCTCTTGACATTCCAAAGAAGTATGTTTATAATACCAACAGATTTCTTGGTATATATGGTCGCGAAATTGGATTAGATTAATTCGTTGATTGCTTTCGTCGTGATTGTGGATGCTTAAGAGATTGCTACACCGTGCGATTGAATTATTTCAAATTATGAGAGGGATTATTAATGAACGACCGCAAGAACCAGCGAAGCATTCAGGGCTTCACACTTATCGAGCTGCTCGTCGTAATCGCGATCATCGCCATTCTGGCAGCGATTCTCTTCCCCGTATTTGCACAGGCCCGCGAGAAAGCACGTGCGATCTCCTGCTTGAGCAATGTCAAACAGCTCGGCCTGGCATTCTATATGTATACTGAAGACTACGATGAGACCACGATGAACATGGGTAGCGGCGACTATTCTAACCGCCTATACCCCTACGTCAAGAGCGTTGCGCTCTTCTATTGTCCGGACCGCACCGGTACAGATGCGACGGAAGCTGTGGATGGTGTTAATGAGTCCGCTCAATCCCTTGGTTACGGCTACAACTGGGGTCCAATACAGCGACGCGGCGGTGGTCTGGTACTTGGCCAGCGGTACGTCAACGGCACCGACGGCCCTAAATACATTCCTGGTATCTCGCTTGCTGCCATCGTTGCTCCTGCACAGGTAGTTGCATTTGGCGACAGCTACGATACACCTCGTATAACAGCGACTATGACCTTCCTGCTCTGCACCTGGACAGGAAACACGAACAGCTCGCTCCGACACTCGGGCGGCCAGTTCAACTTCGCATTTGCTGACGGCCATGCGAAAAATATCAAGATGAAGGCCGGATGGGTCAATGGAGCAGAAAGAGGCAGCTTTGCTCGACCTCGTTCTACCGAGCAGTTTTCCTACTGGTGCTCAGTTCCAGAGCAGACGTTTCTCGGCCAGGCCAACAACAGCGCAGCCAATGAGGGCCTAGCTATT
>JBBRDM010000108.1:0-18895 GCA_038203935.1 Chthonomonadales bacterium | reverse complement strand
CGGGATGACAGGAAATATACTCTCGGGCATGCCCCTTACCAAAGGGGCAGTCCTTCACGGAGGGATTAGCATAGATCAGATGCTGGCTGCCCGTCTCGGGCAGGATACAGTGCAGCCAAGCCTGGTTCTGGCTTGCGAACAGCCTCTGACCGGATATCACGAGTCGAACTTCTCGATGGCCTATAGCTCTCATATCTCCTGGCAGACCGCTGACTCTCCAGTTCCAACAGAGGTCTATCCTTCTCTGGCATTCGACAGTCTTTTCGAAAATAGCGGCAGCCGGCGTATGGAGAGCATTCTCGATCGTGTAAGTGATGAAGCTTCCGGCCTCCGCAGCCGAATCAGCAGTGATGACCGTTCTAAACTGGATGAGTATCTCTCCAGCGTTCGGGAAGTTGAAAAACGCGCGCAGAAAATGCGCGGAGACCTGGGCAAAGCCGCCAATCGAGCTAAAGATCAGGGTAAGCCTTTGGTTGCTATGAAACGGCCAGACAATGGACTGCCAGAGGATATTCGCGACCACATGCGCCTGATGTGCGACGTGGTGGCTCTTGCAATTCAGACGGATAAAACCCGCATCGCCACGATGCTGATGTGCCGCGACCTTTCCGGACTATTCTATCCCTTCCTGGGCGTTCGCGATTCTCATCATCCCGCATCCCATCACGATACATCGGACGACTATGGCAGAATCACTCACTACTATATCAGCCAGCTCGCCTACCTCGCGGGCCGCTTGCTCGCCATGCCAGAAGGTAACAGTACGGTACTAGATAACACCTGCCTCCTGTGGCTCTCCAACATGTTCTCAGGATCCAACCACGATAATACCAAGCTTCCCATGCTCACAATTGGCGGTTTAGGCGGCGAGCTGGCAACCGGGAGAGTTCTGGAATACCGTGACAAGGGAAACGATAACCGCAAGCTCTGCAGCCTCTATCTTTCGCTCATGGATAAGATGGGAGTGAAGCTGGAGCGATTTGGAGATGCAGATAGTCGTCTGGTAGGAATCTAGTACTGATAAGAAAGCGAAGCTGTGGAAGTTTTCAGGCGAGGCAATCATTATTCAATCGCGATCCCATTTAGCCTGGCCCAATTATTGGCGATGAAATTTGCCGAACTACAAATTAAGCGAAACGAATTACCGAGTATACTTCAAGTTCCAAAAAGCAGATTTTATCAAAACATCTATTGGTATAGGAGCTGCTGGCTACGCACATTTGCGGCACTCTGGATAAATCTACAAAAATATACAACTAATTCCTCTAGCTGAGCCGAGCATTTTACTAAGATGATGTGGAAATTTCGCATTCTGGTTGTATTGGTCGCATGCGTCCAAGAAGAAATTTAATCTGCGCTGATCTGAGTAATCTGTTGATAAAAATCTGAATTTTAGCGTTTACGATATCTATTTTGCGAAGGATTTAAAAGAATTTTATACACTGAGTATGCAGATTACCAATACAATATCAGTGATTTAGTAAGTTCAGACGATCGATTGAAAATCCAATACTTTAACGTTAATTGCTGAAAAGTTTAAAAAGCCGATAATAGCACGTACCTCGCAAACAGCTCGCCTGCATAATGTCCGAGAGTGATTATTCCCGCTCCACTGGACCATTTGAAATCGTGTGTTGTGGGGGCTCATGATCCATCTATGACGGCTGCAAATTCTTAGTTCCAATCTTGTTTTCAAGGTTGCAGCTTAATCGGTCATCCACTAGAGATTGAGACACGAGAATATTTAAAAACTGCATGACTTTGAAATTCTAGGAGTAATTCCTATGCCGAATTATTTATCAATAGACTTTCAGGAGATACTGTTACAGCCTGCACTCGTTTACGAGGAAGGATTACGATTTTTTCGTGGAGTCGGCCTGATGAACAATACCCTGAGACAGCTTGCTAAAGACCTGGACGAGCAAAATATCCCCTACAGCGTAATTGATGAAGTGGCCCTCAATCAACACGGTTACCGCCGTTTTACTGAAGATATAGACGTACTGATGACTTCGGAAGGGCTTCAAAATTTTTCCGAAAAGTTAATGGGGCGCGGGTATCGACCAGCTTTCGAAGGCGCGGCCAGAAAATTTCGTGCCACTGTTGAAAATATACCTGTAGAGATTATAATAGCTGGAGAATTCCCGGGCGATGGGAAGCCGAAATCCATCGTGTTTCCAAATCCCGCCGACAATTTTCTAAATATCGACGGGATAAAGACGATCACTCTGACAAAACTGATTGAACTTAAGATCGCTTCGGGTATGACTGGCGCAGGCAGAAGAAAAGATTTGGCTGATGTTCAAGAACTTATCAAAGTTCGTGGTCTGGAGGCATCCGTCGCCGATCAGCTGGATAGTTCGGTACGTGCGATGTATCTGGAACTGCACGGCGAGCTCGCACAGGCACGTACACAAACTTCATCGCCGGATAGGGATGCCTGATAATAATTAACAAATCACAGATCGATCTCCAGAATCATCTACTCCCCGTATACAAAAGCCCCGCCAAGATGTGCAGAGTATGCAATGAGAATCAGAGTACAAGCAGCTATCACGTAGTAAATACCTCTAGACGCCGTACTCATCTTTTCGTGACGGTGTACACGCACTCCCACCAGTATCCACATGAGTACCGATGCTAAACAGGCAAGCAGAAGATGTGTGAATATAAGTCCTTTGAATGGAAGATGCATCCGGAACATCGCTATCAAACCGCTTCCAATACTCCCTATCGCACTTACTGCTGCCAGCACGAGGTTATACCAGCCAGCGAGAAGCATAGATTTCTGGTTTTTTCGCCAACCTAGGAAGTCAAGAAATAGACCTGCTATAAATAACGCGATTGGAAAATGGACTATAGCGGGATGAAAAAAATTCTTGGGAACGATAGATTTTTTTGGTTCGGGTGCCGGCATCGATGCGCTTGGATTTGATTTCGCACTGCTGCCAACTTTTGCTTCACCAGGAGCTTGACCAGATTTGATTTTTTCCAGATTCGAAGCGCCATCTTCAAACGCGGACATTATCTCGACTTTTTGTAGAATATCTGGTGTCAGAGTTTTGGTGTTCGCTGCTACCAGTTCATGTGCGATCTGCTTGCCGTAAGGATTAAGGGCATAATCTGAAACAGAAACATGGCAGTTCGCGCAGGACCTATCAGACAATTTATCCGCGTATGGTTTATAAACTCCTGTCAGCACCTCCAAATATTCTGGTTTGGCAGAGGCTCTATTAAGAGCCCCGCCAACAATCAAACATACGATTAAAATCCACCCGTATCTCATGATGTGGTTCCTTTCTTGGAACATGTCAAGATGAACCATCCAAACATTAATCTTCTATTTCATGATCTTAAACGTTTCGAAACTCGCCCAATAGACGCTATTTCTTGTGTTTTATCTTCTTAGTATTTCCAGCAGGCTTACTCGCAGGGTCTCCAGGCAAAGAGTCGGCTTTGATTTCAGCTAGATTTACCACTCCGTCTTTATCGGAATCTAATTTTTCAATTTTCTTCAGCATTTCAGGAGTAAGTGTTTTTGTTTTTGCGGCATCCAGCAGAGTTTTGAGCTGCTTACCATAAGGATTGAGTACGGGAGCTTTGACGTGGCATACACCGCATGATGCCTTATGTATCTTTGAATCTTCTTTGATGACATAAGTAGTTTCGAACACTTTAAGCATGGGTGGCAGCGCCAGAGCGTTTCCTGCAGCAAGAATTAGTCCCAGAGACAAAATTACGGATTTGGAATTCAACTTGTTCTCCTTTAGAAGCAGTTGTGGTTTTGAGGCGTTTACATTTTAGAGTAATACGGTAAATAGTTGCATCCGCCAAATGGCGTATTAATAGATATCAACTACATTTAACCGAAAAATTGAAAATACTGTTCCTAGAATTATTGCGGCTAATTTCCATACGTGCGTCAAATTTTTTGTATGATACGCCGTTTAGTGGATGACAGCAGGTGCGTTATCGATCAATAATAAGGAACAGAAATCGAATCAATATAGTTATTTGAAATCCATAGAAACTGACACGAACTTCCAAAATATGTGCCCGCAATAGAAGTTCAAGGAGAGACAAAATGAGATTGTTTAATAAATATGGAGTACGGTCGCTTTTAATAGGAGTACTTACTGCGGTATCTTTAAATCAGTCGATTGCACTGGATGCAGTTCCTGCCGCAGCGCCTCCAATTACCACAGTTTTATGGACAGCACAAAAAGATGGACCTAAACTCCAGTTGATTATTCCTGGACAAAAGGATCCTGTAACGACCCTTGTCAGCGATTCTACAATTTTTGGAGGCATCTGCCTCGATTGTAATCTGCCGATGGAGTTCAAAACCAGTCAATCTGGAAAGAGTTGTGCTGTATGTGGATGCGCCGCAACCAATGCAGCATGCCTTGTGGGAAAAAGTGTAAAAACTAACTCGTGGCAGGCGATGCTGACCATGCTTCCCGCGGGCACTGGACTTCTGCCTACTTTTAATGAAGTGGGTAAACCTGAATCGGGACTAAAAAAATTGATGGTTAGTTTGAGATCAATTCTGCTTCCCGTATCTGGTATCGAAAATCAGACCCCTGAGCAGCTGGCCGCAATTGTTAAACCAGTAGGCGGTGCAAACGCAAAACTGCTCGATGGCGGTAAATTACTTACCTTCACTCTTAAAACGGACTGGACTTTAGAGCGCGCAGCCAAACTGAATAAAGCTATCGAAACCGCAAACGGCAAGATAGTTGTTCCCGATGTTCCCAAAGCTGCTCCTTAATTCGCAGCACCTCCGATCCCGCTGGGCAGTCTTCAGCGGGATCTCTTTTCCTTTTCACAGGATCTCTTTGAAATGTGGACATGGACTGCAATTCAAAATTCGTCTTTATCACAAGTAAAACATGAAGCTGGTTATGGGCAAACATTCCGTCTGACTCGCAGTCTTGGAACTTTGTTTTTTTTATTTGTACTGATGCGTGCGACAGAATTTATTTCCATATTCCCCGCTGCCGCCCCCATATCTAAAATCGAAAATGCAGCTGATATTCGATACAACAAAGTGCCTCCTTCGAACGCTATAACTAAACTTCAAAAGCAAATTTCCAACGGACGAACGAAATTAGAGTTTCAGGCAGATCAAGGATATCTAAAATCAGTTCTGAATACGCTCCATATTCCAATATCCTCGCAGGTATTGGTATTTTCAAAGACCAGTGTTCAGAAAGACCTGATCTCTCCGCAGCAGCCCCGCGCGCTCTATTTCAACGATGATGTGTATGTTGGATATGTGCCCACTGCTCTGGTACTGGAAATTTCAACGCAAGATCCAAAGCTTGGCCCGGTCTACTACAATCTGCTCCAACGAGAGAAACCAAAGCCTGCTTTTTTTCGAAATATCAGTCAATGCATGGAATGCCATGGCGCAAAAAATCCTGGCCATGTTCCTATACATCTTTTTCATTCCGTGTATGCGGATACTTCGGGCAGCCCTTTTCCAGATGCTCCTGTGTTTCAAACAACTGAATCAAGTCTGTTTAAAGATCGATGGGGCGGATGGTATGTAACAGGCAAAAGCGGCAAACAGTTTCATTCAGGCAACAGCACAGCGGTACGTAATGAGCACAAGGTCTGGCTGGATCCATCGATAGGATCGAATAAAACTGATCTGAACGGTTTATTTGATACAACCCAGTATCTGGGCGCCAGCAGTGATATCCCTGCGCTCTTGGTTTTGGCCCATCAGCTTCATGTGCAGAATCTAATATCAGAAATTAATTATGCGACGTACGGATCAGATTCAGAAAATCCGAATTTAGACGGCACAGTCCACTCCTCCAGGACAAATCGCTTTCTGAAATTACCATCCAAAGTGAAGAGCCTTTGTGATTTATTGGTGGACACAATGTTCTTCAAAGGGGAAACTCGGCTTGCTCAACCGGTATCAGGCATCACTAAATTTACAGAAGAATTTCAGGCTCGCGGCCCTTTCGATGATAAGAAAAGAACTCTGCGCCAATTCGATTTAACACACCGCTTATTTCGATACCCATTCAGTTACACTATCTATTCTGAAGCCTTCAGTGCGCTGCCCTCCCCAGCACGTATATACATCTGCCACAGAATATGGCGGATACTGACCGGAAGTGACAGAACTGCCAGGAATTACATATCGCATGCAGACCGCAAATCTATAATGGAGATATTAAGTAAAACCAAGTCCGATTTCTCAGCTTGGAAGAACTGAAATACTTTTTAAATTGAAGCGTGTGACTGCTTTTAGTTCAAATTGTCCTGTTTTATACTCATCTTGAAAAGTATACCAACAGATGACCATCCACAGTATTGACTCGTTAGCTCTGCCTCTCCTATAATCGCCTTATGAAAATATCTGATACTGTTCCCGGCAGCGGCTGCTGGTCGGTAAGGTTATAATATTTATGAAGACCACTGGCAAACTAAAAGCGCTATTTTTCTACGTAGTGCCTGCAATTTTCTTTGCAGGACTGCTTATTGCGGCTGCTTCCAATCCAACACCTGCGCCGCCTAAAGCCAATGCTCCGTCTTCTAAGAAACCACCAAAATTCCCGATGAATCTATTTGCAGAGGCTCAGGAAGGTGATTTTTCGAACGATAAAACATGTACTAGCTGCCATAGAACATCCGTCGAATCCTTTGGCAGATCACCTCATGCTGTATTTATGAAAGATCCCAAATCTACCGATGACAAGCATGGATGTCAGGCTTGCCACGGGCCCGGTACACGTCATGTGGCACATCGCAAAACGGAAGACGGTCTCTATACAAATGTGATTAGCTATACTCGCGCCAAACCAGAAGAAATTAGTGCAGCTTGTCTTCGCTGCCATGGTGATACCATCACGGAAAGCCACTGGAAGCTAGCCGCCCACTCTAAAGCTGGAGTTTCCTGCACAACCTGCCACCAAATTCATCAGGCCGATCGTCTTGGCGTAAATCAGATTCATCGAAATTCCCCGGATGACAAAGTCGACGGTGCAGACAGTATTCCACGAGTAGAAACTACCCGCAAAAGCGAATCGGCGAGGGCGCAGCTGTTCAACAATGCTGCTGATCCGAAGGCGATGCTCAAGGGTGATGAACCAACACTTTGTGGAAGCTGCCATCGGAGTCAGATGGCTGAGTTCCGCCACAACTTCCATCATCCTGTCCCAGAGGGAAGAATGGTATGCAGTGATTGCCACGATGTACACTCAAATCGCGATGGGCGCAAACAGATGCGCACCGCAAAGCAGAGCTGTATTACATGTCATGCAGAAGTAGCCGGCCCATTTGTATATGAACATGATCCCGTATCGGATCTTTCAGGAGATGGATGTCTGGAGTGTCACCGAGCGCATGGATCATCGAATCCAAAACTGCTGAATGCGTTTTCCCGTGGATTATGCACCCAATGCCACGCAGATAAATCTGTGAACCATCATCCCGGACGAAGCTGTTTCGATTCGGGCTGCCATTCTGCAGTACACGGTTCCAATCATGACCCTCTGCTGCTTCGTCGCTAAGATAACTACCAGGAGGCATCGCGTGCGAACAGTACCAAAAGTTGTTATGATCATCTATATTGCAGCGCTATGTGCTCCAGGATATGCACAGTCTCCATCATCCGATTCTGTTTCTGAAGCGAAGGCAAAAAAACAGACATCCAAACAGGATAAGGCAAAGTCTGAAAAGGCAAAAAGTGATACCGCTCCGGCTAAAACGGCGCCGGATTCTGTGGATGAAACGCCAAAGCCAGCGCCAATTAAAAGCAAGCTGGAACCAAACAGAAATGTATACCTGGAGATGGGATACGCGGATTGGGACTTGAGGGGAAACGAATCTAAATTCCGCCAGTATGCAACTCCTCCAAGAGGAATTTTCCTGAGAGATTTTCGATTTGCCCCTAATTTTAGGAGTCCTTCAGAGGATGCCTTTTTTCAATTGCGCGGAATTGGCCAGGATGACTATCTTGCGGCAGGCAGAGGAGTTTGGGAATACGGAAAGACTCAAGCGAAGGGATTTCTAACACGTTCGCGATTCTTCGACCCTTCTGCAGGAAGCATTAATCCTAGTACCTGGCAGACAGAAGCTTTAACGCTCAGACGCAAATTGAAGCCGGATTTCTCGATTTCATTTCAAGCGCGTTCCGATTCGCAGCAGCTGAATTATCAAACTCCGCAGGATGGACTCAACCAAAACACTGATTTCTGGGAAGCGGCGGCGGCTGGAAAACTGGGCAGTGGATTTACGAGAGTAAGCTTCTCGAATTTTCATTATGCGGACGACACAGGTGTGCTGCAAAACTTCGACGCACAGAAGCTGGATTTGAGTTATTTGTGGACTCCCACGAGTGCAATCGGAATTGAACTTGCTGGATCACATGTTACTATCCATCAGCCCGATATGCCAGAAAGCCATCTGGAAACATTGTCACTTGGCGGAGATTTTACACTTACTCCTGCAACTGATCTAGCAGTCAAACTCCAGAGGCGCCAGCTCGGACTTCCCACAGTTCAAAACGCCTATGCAAGAAATGAAAACAGTGCGATATTCAATCTATCACACCGTTTCAAAAACTGGCATTCTCAGTTGGGTTTTCGCCTGCAAAGTGATGAACGCGTAAATGGAGATCAAACAAATGTAGATGTGCCAAAGTGGAGCACACTTGAAGGGCGGTTATCTGGCCGGCTCTATCACAACGTCAAACTTACGTTACGTGCTTATACACAATCTTTAAGCAATCCGCCACCTTCCGTCCTATCCGATCCACAAACGCTTTATTGGACGAACCGTAACTATTTTCAGGCAAGGCTTGAGGGCGGACTGCTGAATTTGAACGGATATCTAATCTATACCTACCGTGTAAATCGAAATAGTGAGCGAGCTTCGGATGTCACTACGGAACAGTACACGCTTGGAAGCAACTGGCAGATCAATCAGAATGTGAATATATTTGCCGAGTACCATCATGAAAACTGGACTGGTCGAACAGATTTGCTCGACTTTCCTTCCTTAAGTAACTTCCTGCCAGATAGTGATACGGGAGTAGTTGAATTGAACTGGAGTTTGGGAAGACAAGCCTCAATCTCGCTGAACTATACAGGATTTGCCGCTTATAACGACAATCCGCTGCTTTTACAGGACGGAAATACTCACGGAAGTTTTCTGACGATCAACACGCATTATCGTTTTCCTTCAGGCTGTGAGCTTGGTATTATCTTAGCGCCCTGGACTTATCGTGATACGGTAAGCAGTGCACTAAATTACGATTCAACCGCATTCATGTTAACGGGCAGCGCCCGATTTTAAGAGCAGTGCGTAAATCCGCATACGCAAAATCAGATAGGAGGCGTAATATGTCCAAAAAAAGTGTGGCAGTGAAAGGGCTCTTAGCTTTAGCTCTGTTTCTGGCCGTGCTTGTTGCGGCTGGCTGCGGCGGCGGCGGACCACTGAAATCATCCAATATTCCCGTTACAGCCGTAGCGCAATTCACTCAGCTGCTTCCTGCAGTACAGCGATCCGCGACCAGAGTGGGTGATGCCAAGTGCGCTGTATGCCATACGACCGATCACACCTCGTGGCTGGCAACAAGGCATGCAGCGGTTAAAGTGGATTGTGAATCATGCCATGGCCCGGGCAGCGCTCATGCGGCTTCCCCTACCCTTTTGAATATTCTGCATGGAACTGATTCTACAAATTCAATTGTTTGCGCACAATGCCATGGTGATATAAATAACGACTGGTCAGCATCCAAACATGCCCAGATTGTGGAAGATCCTGTAAATTTTGGCAGCAATAACTGCTTTCGCTGCCACAGTGGGGAATTTAGAGCCGGCAATATCGATTCTCCAATTTCGCACGGCCAAACTCCAGTTCAAGTGGATACCGCGATTGTCGCACTTTCTACGCCCACCTTACAGTCTTTCATTCCGATAACTCATTCTTCAGCGACATGTGTAAACTGCCACGACCCGCATGCGAATACACCAAACCTTACGAGCGCTGGTGAACAGTTCTATTTGCGCCGCGCAACATCGAGTACCGATCTTAGCAGTGACCCACCCCAGGCAACCGCTGCTAACTACACGACGCTCAATCATATCTGCGGATCATGCCACAACAATCGTGGCGGCGACCCATCGGATGCCGGTCTGAACAGAAGCACTGCTCGACCTGCAACACATGAAGGGCCTGAGTATAACATGCTGCTTGGCCATGGCGGTGCGGAAGATGTGGCAGGGCCACCGGTCCGAACTTCGACCCACTCCCAAGCGCCAGATCAGTGTGTACAGTGCCATATGCCAAATTCGAGGCACACTTTCACTGTAAGCCTCGACTCCAGCTGCGCTCCCTGCCATACTCCGAGCGACGCAGCTGCCAGAGAATCATCAGTACAAGGTGAAATTCAGAACGGCCTTGTTTCGCTCCGAACTCGGCTGCAGGCCTGGGCTAAAACTACATTCAACGATTCGGCAGTGTGGGAATATACTACCAACATTCCAGCTGGATCTACGACTCCATCTCAGACGCTCATACCAATTGAGGTCAAACGAGCCAGGCACAACTACTATTTCATATTGCTGGATAGAAGCCTGGGAGTGCACAACACACCATATACCAGGTATCTGTTGAACTATGCCAATACTGGACTGGATACTTTAGGTGTGTCGCGTTCTGCACCTAGATCGTACAGTAAACGTGAAGCGATCTCGATACTCAACGAAGATATCGCACGGGTTCGAGCTGCAAATGGCAGTCTCTAATTAAACAACCGATATCCCTGCTAACGAAAAGACTGCTATCGATCTCTCGATAGCAGTCTTTTTCAGTTATGAAATAGGTGTATTGGATGGATAAGTTGGTGTTGACAGTATAAAATCAGATGAATTTATCCAATTGAAAGTTGACTAAATTTTTTCATCTACGCTGCGAATCCAGTTCATAACAGTTTGATGATTTACAGAAAATAATTTCCCGATTTGCCGGAGTGAAACACCTTCCGTATGCATGCGCACCGCCTGCCTGCGGACATCAAAGGAGTGGCGAAATCTCCTATCCTGATCGCTATGATATTTTTTGCAGTCCTGGCACTGGTATCGCTGAGTTCCACAAGTGGTATACCCAGACTTAGTTTGTCGATGTCTGCTATGACAAGCGGGACAACTCGGCGCTGCCGCCATTTTTTGGTTCATTTCATGCAAAGCTCTAACCCTCCCTAAGAAGATTCTGGCTTCGCCTCCCAATCCGTACAATGCTAGATATTCGGAGGTTACTTTCGTCGTGCAGTCTGTTCTAATAGTTCAGCTGCCTGCATCTCTATTCTAGAAGATCGACCGGATTAATACATCCTCGTTTTGACGGTTTTTGATCTGATAATCGAAGACGCACGGCCTCCTGAGCAAGTTCCATAAATTCTTTCTAGGGTATGAGCACGATTAGAGGGTTATCCACGTCTTAAAGATAAGTACCTGTATAAGCTGCAATCAATAAAGGAGGGCGATAACAAACAGATGAGAATTGATTGGCGTGTGTGGCCGCTTTCCTATCAACTCCCACCCGGGCGCAGAGAACCCTTCCCTCTCATACGCACAAAGGATATGCGCTATCATCCCTACTTCCTCGGTCCCTTAACGCGTGGAATCTGGCGTCTATTTGCTTATCGATTCACAAAGCCAGGATTATGGGCGCTGCTTGTCACCGTATTGATTGGAGCCTATGGATCCAACTCACTTCAAATGCAGGGGTATGTGCCATTCGTTTATCTTGCCGCTCTGTGGATGATCGATATCATAGGAGTGTGGTTCTATCGGCCGCGAGTAATTTTGCAGGTACAGCATCCAGACCGGATTGGAGTAGGAGATACCCTTCTGATGGAGTGCATAGTGGAATCCAGGCGGCATCTTAATCCGCCAGAATTGAATCTGCTTCCGAATATGCTTCCTCCAAATCTGGATTCTCACCCCATTGAAGGCGTCATCGTTCCAGGGATCGGCTTCAAAAAGCGAATTAAAATTGAGTTAGGGCTATACTGCACTAAGAGAGGTGTATATGAGTGGCCGGGGTTTAGAGTAGAATCGGAGTTTCCGCTCGGACTTGTCAGATCCTTGCAGACTTTTAGGCAGCACCAGCAGATTCTTGTCTATCCGAATTTTAATCCGTTGACAACATTGACGCTCACTGCCGGTCGTAGATATCAGCCCGGAGGAGTTTCACTTGCATCAAAAGTAGGGGAATCCTTTGAATACATGGGAAATCGGCCTTATCGAGGAGGCGATGATATCCGCCATATTGATTGGAGAGCAACTGCCCGTCTCAACGCGCCTGTTGTGAGAGAGTATCGCGAAGAGTATCTCATGCGCGTTGCCGTCATTTTAGACGCCTATATCCCGGATGATGCGGATCCCGGTGAATGGGATTCATTCGAAAATGCGGTTTCACTTTGCGCTGCGGTCACAGATTACATGACTAGATCCGATTATCTGGTTGATCTGTTTGCTGCTGGTTCTACACTCTATCATTTGCTCGCCGGAAGAAACCTCGCCAATCTCGATCAGGTGCTGGATATACTTGCCTGTGTACAAACAAGTTCCGAAGCCTCTTTTGAGATACTCGAGCCGGAGCTTATGATGCATCTAGAGCAGATAACGACGGTCATCTGTCTGTTTTTAGATTGGGATGAAACTCGCCAATTATTTGTTTCTCGCCTGCTGGAGGAAGGTACTGGAGTACGTGTGATAGTGGTTCGTGATTCGCCCTGCACCAGTGATCCCAGATATGCAGATATGCCCGGTAGTATGACCTTGATTAACGCTGCACAGTTTGCTGCCGGAATCGCGGAGTTATAAAGTCAGCATGGTAAACACTATTACAAAACCAACTGCAGATACCACTTTTCGACTATCCTGGCCCGCCATTCTCGCCGCATTAGTTGCAATTTTATCTCTCTGGGCTCGTGAAAACACGCTATTTTCGCCACTTCCATTAATGTGTGCAGCGCTGTTAATCAGCCGCAGCACATCATTTCGGATGGAGAGTTCCTCCCAATACTGGATGGTGCGAGTTCCTCTTTTCATCCTTGTGGTTCTGCTTGGAATATCCCGTCCATTCACTGATACGAGCGGATTATACGATCCTCGCATAGTCTGTCTGATTGGAGAATTACTGGCATGCGAGCTTACCATTCAAGCCTGGCGAGCCGGGCCTGCAGGCGGCGGTCAGGGAGTGGTGACCATATTGCTGTCTGGCCTGATTTTGCTGGCTGCCGCAGATAGTACCGAGGATAGAACCATATGGATATCTGCGCCAGCCTATGTATTTTGTCTGGCGCTTGCACTACCAGGATTTAGATCACCGCAGACTGTCCACATCAAGAGTATCTATAAGCGCTCAGCGATGGCATGGGCAGCGCTGACGATGGCGCTTCTGATCGGAGCGGGCTTTCATTTCGCTTTTCGAACATTTCGAGATGGACTGACCGATTGGGGGATGCGCATGCTGCGTGAAATTCCAGCCCCTCCTAATGGTTCGGGAGCGCTGTCAACCTCACCTATGCTTGGTTCCAGTTTTGGGCTTGAGGGGTCAGATACCCAGACATACAAGATTGAAGGCTCTACTTCAGCCCAACTCCCTCAACACTTTCGAGTAATGTCCTTCGATATGTATGCATTTCGCGGCTGGCTGCCAACTGAAAATAGCCGGACCTTTCATACGGAACTTCCACATCCCTTGCCAAAATCCAGCCGCAGCGTCTGGAAGGTCACGCGCTTATCAGCAAACGGCGGACTGCTTGCAATGCCGCTTGAGACTGCTGTTTTCGATCTGATGGATCAGCACGATACTCAATGGTCGAAAGAGTTGGGCCCATTGAAGAGTGACACGGAAACTCCTTCCTCTTATCAATTTACTGTAGGAGCAGCCTTTTCGGAGGGTCCATTCTCCATTCCGCCGGACCTGCAGCAGAAAAGCCGTCTGCTTTCTATCCCCAGGGAGCTTAATCCAGAGGTAAAAAAACTTGCGATGCAGGCAGTACGCGGCGCGAAAACTCCTGCGGAGAAAGCGGCCGCGATTGAGGCTTATCTGCCTGCCCACCACGCTTATAGTCTCTCATACAAACCAGGCCATGGTGATCCAATCTCGCGATTCCTACTCAGCAGCAGCGCTGCCCACTGTGAATATTTTGCATCCGCTGCAGTAATGCTTATGCGCTGCGCTGGCATTCCCGCTCGCTACGTGATCGGTTATTACGCGCATGAGCAGGATGCAAATGGTGCGATTATAATCCGGCAAAGGGATGCACATGCCTGGGCGGAGGCCTGGATCGAAGGCAAAGGCTGGACAACGATAGACGCAACTCCCGGTGATGGACGACCGGATAAAACTCCCGGAATTGGTTTATTCACTCGTATTAAGGAATGGTTTGCTGACAATATCATGAAAATTCGCAGCAAGCTAGGCCGCATAGGAATAGTGGTGGTATTGATAGCTCTGGGTTCTGTAGGAATGTGGATAGCCTGGAGAAATCTGCCGGGAAGAAATCGGGAGATACGAAAAAAAATCCAGTATGAATCTCCCGATGACGAATTAAAAGATCTGGCTGCGAAATTCGAAAAGATTTGTATACGAAACGGCTGCAGCATTACTCAAAACAGAACCTGGGCAGATACGATCGAAAGTCTACCGAACGATGCAGTTGGTGTCAAAACCAGGTTGAATATTGAAATCGCCAGAAAATTTATAGCGCTTTACTCAAACGCAAGGTGGAGTGGATTTGCTGGGAATGAAATATCTCAACTTCATGATCTTCTTGAAAAGTTAAAAGTCAAATAAATTAAAACTCATTTTACACATCCAAGCAGTTCGTTAAGATTAGGTAAAAACTTACCAGAATGTAGTCGCCTGCAGGATTGAAATAATGTGATCTGCAAAATCGACGATTTCTATGTTTGAATCATGTGCTGTAATTCTGAATCGATATGGTGCGCGGATGAGAGCTTATAAATGCCTGCAATTGTTAGTTCATGGCAGACTGCTCGCCGACGTAATATCAGTTAATAAAACAGTTAAAGGGGAGCCGGAATGCTCACAGAAAAAATGCAGGGGCTGCAGCAGTTGGAGGCGAACCTTAACAGTGTCATCAGGGGCAAGTCCGAAGGGATAAGGCTGGTATTGACATCGCTGCTTGCCGGCGGCCATGTCCTCCTGGAAGATGTACCGGGCACAGGCAAGACGACACTTGCCAAAGCATTAGCTCGTTCGCTCAGTGTCGAATTCAGGCGCATTCAGTTCACCCCAGATCTGCTCCCCGCGGACATCACAGGGAGCAGTTTTTATAATCCAGGCGATGGCCTCTTCAGCTTTCGTCCGGGCCCAGTCTTTGCGAATGTCCTTCTTGCAGATGAAATTAATCGTGCTTCCCCCCGAACCCAGTCGGCGCTTCTCGAAGTGATGAGTGAAAATCAAGTGACTATTGAGGGTGAGCGGCACTCTCTGCTGCCTCCGTTCTTTGTCATTGCCACACAGAACGCTTCCGATTTTCATGGAACCTACCCTCTTCCAGAAGCACAGCTAGATCGGTTTGCGGTTCGAGTCACGCTTGGATATCCCGAGCCGGAAGAGGAGATTGAGATACTATACAGCCACAATGATGTCCTTCCGATAGAGATGCTGAAGACAGCGCTCACCGGTGAAGAATTGATGGAATTGCAGGCGGAAGTTCAAAAAATCCATGTGGAGAAAGCTATCGCAGAATACCTTTTAAAGCTGGTGGGCTTCACGCGCCGCGATCCTCGACTTAGATTAAGTGTCTCACCACGAGGTTCGCTCATACTATTTAGAATGATCCAGGCACGAGCGCTGCTTAAGGGCAGAACTTATACAGTGCCGGAGGATGTGCGTGACCTACTGGTTCCGGTGCTGGCACATCGCATGCTGCTAGATACCCGGTCGAAATATGGGGGCTTGGATACCAAGCAGATTCTGGAGGAAGCGATTGAAGCGACTCCTATACCCAGATGAGGAACTTGCGGTATGTATTAGTGTTCTATATCAATAGATAACTTTTGTGCTCCGTAGAAATCTATTTCGATTCAAATAACTCATTCAGCCTCTTAGTTTCGTCAGAAAATAACATTAGAGATTTATTCAAAACTCATTCATGCAGACTATTTCTACACTGTTCATATTCACGCTCTCTTTATTAATGATTTTTATTCGCCCGCGCGGCATGCATGAAGCATGGGCTACCATAATCGGCGGCAGTATGATGCTGGTTTTCGGGTTAGTTTCCTGGAGTGAAGCATGGCAGACGGTGATGATGGGAAAAGATGTTATTTTTTTCCTGTTCACCTTGATGCTTCTCTCATCGCTGCTGGACAGATCCGGATTTTTTGATTGGGCCGCAATTATCGCCGCCAGGGCTGCCAGAGGCAAAGCCGCATCTCTACCGAAATGTGTTCTTATTGGGAGCTGTGATTACGGCGTTTCTTTCTCTAGATACGACTGCAATTATTTTAACTCCCATTGTGCTGGCTTTAGTGATAAGGCTTAAGCTGAAAGCAAAACCTTTTTTGATAGCCTGTGCGTTTGTTGCGAATACCGCTTCGCTGCTCCTCCCGGTCAGTAATTTAACGAACCTACTATTTACCCATCTTTTTCATCTGAAGTTTACTTCGTTTTCACTGTATATGGCGCTTCCTCAATTCGCTGTCCTCATTGTAAACTATCTGTTCTTTCGCTGGATTTTCAGAAAAGACATACCGCAAGGTTTTGATGATCCAGAGCTTCCCTCTCCAATCAGCGTTCTTACTGATCTGCCTTACTTTTATGGCGGGCTGCTCACTCTCGGATTGGTTTTTATTGGATATTTTGCCGGGTCGCTGCTTGATGTGCCGCCCTATCAGATCGCTCTGGCCGGCTGTGCTGCTCTCACTATGTGGGCAGTATGCCGAAAGCAGGCAGATCGATCCCTGCTAAAGGATATATCCTGGCCGTTATTTCCATTCATTGTAGGGCTGTTCGTTCTGGTTAGGGGAGTGGAGAACATCGGTTTTGCGCCATTGGCTGCACGGGCGCTTCATAGTGCCGGCAGCGGAATGTTCCAGCAAATTCTCGCTTCTGCATTCGGAGCAGGTATCGGAAGTAATGTTATCAACAATATTCCGATGTCGCTGCTTTCGATATCCGTCTTGAAAGCAGCCCATTCACTGCCTGCAGCACAGTATGGAGCATTACTCGGATGTAACATCGGGCCAAACCTTGCCATAACAGGATCGCTGGCAACAATGCTGGTCATTTCTGCAGCAAGAAAAAGAGGCGAGAATATCGGTGCGTGGGAGTTTTTCAAAATCGGCTTGTTGATTACGCCACTACTTTTATTCACCGCCTCAATAATCTTATGGCTGGTGATGAAGTTGTGATGCTTAAAGCAATATTTCTATTATTTTTATTATATCAGATATCAAACTCGACACGAACACTCGCAGGAAATAGTGATTGTACTTCCGAGGATAGGTTTGTCATTCCTGAGAGATGCAGTTCTCTAATCCGCGGTAGCCTGCCTAGCGCTGCGATACCTTGATTGGTAAGGTTTGCACAGGAAGAAAACTCCACTTTTTCGAGTGAACCAATCCCACTAAGAAGTTCAGGTGTTCTATCAGTAATTCTGGTGTAGCTTGCAAAATAGCTTTTCAAATTATTCAAACCGGATATATATTCAGTGGCCCTATCCGTAGTATCCCTGCAGTACATTAAAGTGAGCTTTTCCATTTTTTCGCATCGGCCAATGTGCCGATAGCCTTCATCAGTCATATCTATCGGCATTATCTCCTTTAGTGAAGGAAATAACGGCAGCGATTCCAAAGCTTTATCGTCTACGTTTTTGCAGCTGACAGACAATGATTGCAGTGCAGGCATATTTGCTAAAGCCATAAAACCACGCGATCTCAAATTGTAACAGCGCCGCCCCCAGATATATTCAATCGATTTAGAGCGGCTTAAAGCACTAAATCCATCGTCACCTGCCTCAGTGTCCTGGGACATCAGAAAACGCAGTTTTGGCATGGAGGCGATGTATGGCATCGATTCATCTTTTGCGTCGATAGCCAGCCAGCCCAAATGTGGGAGTTGTGTTAGAGGTGCAAGCCCGGTCGAAGTCACAGTGAGCGAGCTATCGTCCAGATTCAGTGCAAATAAACCATCGAGCCCTCCGAGCTTGGATACGCCTATATCCGTTACCTCGCCTCGAATGAGGAGGTAGTTCGGTTCCGATTCAAAATCCAGCAAATCCATTTTCACTACGCCGCCATGCCAGGTCGTGAAGATTGGATAATCATGAAAATATGGAATACCGGCATCAGTTACCTGAGTTCCACTCTTGAAATGTGCGAGATTTGGTTTGCCTGTTAGCGTTTTGATTGCGCCATCACCTGTTCGAGTGCCCATAAGGTCTACTCGTTCCAAATGTTCACAACCGGAAAGATTTAAGACTCCAGAATCTGTTACTTCCGTCCACGACAGGCAGATTGATCGCAGTTCCTTTAATTGATATAATACGTTAAGACCGCTATCGGTAATGCATGTACCGCTAAGATTTAGCTGCTTAAGCTGTGGCATTTGCAGCAGAAACTGCAGACCAGCATCGGTGAGTTGCTTCGATCCACTCAAATCAAGGGATGTAATATGCTCCAGCCGGGATACTCTTTCCAGGATGTCATCAGTCATCTGCCCTTCAGAAGTCAGTGCCGGAATCTTTTTCTCACGCATCAAATCTAAGATAGTATCCCAATTCCGATCGATCCCAACTAGCTGTCTGGATCCTTTTGTATCGACAGAAAAGAGTTTCACAGGTTTCGCTGCAAGAATTCCCTCTAGTTTTGAATGCGCTTTCACA
>JBBRDM010000107.1:0-18923 GCA_038203935.1 Chthonomonadales bacterium | reverse complement strand
TTTTATAGCGAGTTCGAACTGCTCTGCAAAATTGAGTCCTTCGTTGACTCCGCCCGGCTTCGTATCGTTCGCTCCCTTGTGCCAGTTTCTGCCTCGCGCGTTTTTCTCGCTGAGCGTCGCCAGCTTGTTTCCAACTGCGTTCTGAGCCACACCCACCGACATCTGCTCTCTTTCCCCGCGTGAGTTTCGGAACACATGCTGAGGCGAAACCTCCAGCCAGCTCCACATGTCAGGAGCCGTCGGCCCCTGAAAATAGTCCGGCTGAGGTTTTCTGAAGGTGAAAAAGTCTTTCAGCCGGGAATCCTTTTCATTGATAGTGGAGATTCGAAGAGTGCGCGAACCGGATGTTGGAACACCGTTAACCAGTGCCTGTCCGCCTGGATAGACGTCTGAACTATGACTCCACCAGCCAATATGTCCCACGGCTTCTGACATCTCTAGAATGTAGGAACCTGCTGGGAGACGAGTGTCTAAATGCAGTGATATCCAGGAGTTGTCCCCAATATTTGTAAAATGCTTACTCGCTACTCTCTTTTTCTTATTGTCAGTGTCGTAGAGAGTAAGAGTCATTCCAGATTTTTTGGAAGAGTAGGTGGGAAATCGCCCGCCGACTGCATCGAATGATTTATCAGTTTGAAACGACTGCCCGAGAGTCTGCTTATACTCAAGTTCAGTCGCAATATTCTGTTTAGCCATGCCTTCGCCCTCATCCATTAGATTCGGGTCGGCAAGAATAAGAGGCTTGCCATCCCATTGAAACCACAGATCTCGATACATTCCAGATTCATAAAGATCATGATATAGTTCATGAACCACCTTGTCGGGATTCCAGAATGGAGTTAGTAATGCGACCTGAGGCGTTTTGCCTCCTGCAGCGCGGACTTCCGAAAATACTTTGAGCAGCTTCATGTACCGGTCTCGATAGGTAAGCTGGTTGGTCACGTCAAAAATGATGACATCTACTCCTGCATCGGAGAGCATCTGTGCATGTTTTCTAAGCACCCAGGAATCATCCGTGAGATAGTAGCCGAACAGAGGTTCGCCCCAGTGATGCGGTGCATAGAGCGGCCCCCAGAGTGTATCGTCGGTATGATGCATCGCATCAGGGTGCTGCGCGGTGATTTTCGAAATATCGAACGGCCCACTTTTGAACTCCGAGCCTAGCCATAGGAAGTAAAACATGGCGACATATCTATCTTTCCTCGGCGGCCCAATTTTTTTATAATCAGGACTTTGCCTGCCCAGCGCATCTGTGTAAGCCCAGGTATCGCTCTGAGTATCGATCATATGGTCCGATGCTGCTTGGGCAGCTTGGCTATTCGCTAATATTCCCATAGAAAAATTGCTAAGGAGCACGACAGAAAGCAGGAAACGAATCATATATTTTCACCTTCATATTTCAAAATTTTAATCAATACTGCAGGATGACATGTAATTCAGAATTATTAAAGGATTGCATATTTTTGAATTTCAGATTTAAATCTTTATTTCAGGTGAGCTATTGGCAATTTTCTTTCCTGCTAAAGGGGAGTAGTGGATACGGCACTGTTAGAAGGAAGGCCTGTGGAATGCAGTTATTTAAATGCATTTTTGTCCACAAAATGAATTCAAACGTAAAATCATAACCCCGTGAAATATGCACTTATGATCGCCCAACGCATCGGCAATAGGTACAGCATTGAAAATGCTGCATTTGAATTATGCTTATGGTTTCATTTCAAAGTTCCAAAAGGTTACATGTTCCAAAGTGAAATTTATAAGCTTGAATCAGCATTCGGGCATATGCGGGTACAATGTGAATCAGATTTTCAACGTAACCACCTCAACCTCAAGGAGGATTTTGCCTGATGCAATTCCACAATCCAAACTGTAGTTTTCCAAGACGCATTCTAAACTCTGCAATATTCACAGCGGTTACGATGTTTACGCTCAGTATTATCGGATGCGGAAGAAACACGCCGCCAGCCGAAGCTCCAACGAAGGAGATCGTGAAAGTCGCACCTGCACCTGCTGCAGATTTCAAAGTCGCGCTCGTAACTCCCGGGCCTATCAGTGATAACGGGTGGAATGCTGGAGCCTATAAAGGACTGCAGGATATAAAGACGGAGACCGGCGCAGAAATCGCTAATGTGGAAGCCAAGACCCCTGGAGATCAAGAGTCCAACCTGACGCAGTACGCACGAAAAAACTACAATATGGTCATCGGGCATGGTTCCGAGTTCGAACAGATAGCGCTCAAGATAGAGAAAGATTTTCCAAAGACACTATTCGTAATCCCCTCTGGGCGAAAGGTCGGCGTGAATACCACACCCGTGGTTCTGCAGCTTGAGGATGGCGCCTATCTTTGCGGCATGCTGGCCGCGGGTATGAGCAAATCGGGTAAGATAGCTTCGGTCGGCGCAGAGAAATCTGTGCCGGTAGAGAGTGTTTTCAAAGCTTTCGAAGCTGGCGCGAAAGCGTTCAAGCCGGGAATCACCGTCATTCCGACCTCCTATACGGGAGACTGGGAAAACGTTGGCGCGGCCAAACATGCCACTGAAGCGCTTCTCGATCAGGGAGCGGATGTCGTTATTCAGGACTTGGATGCAGCGGCACAGGGTGTATTCCAGGCAGTGAGTGAGCGGAGCAAAAATGGCAAGGTGGTATATGCTATCGGTACCAATAGCGATCAGAACGCCGTTGCGCCTGATGTGATTCTTGCAAGCGCACCAATCGATATTGGAAAAGCGTATGTGAGCATTGCGAAAGATGTGAAAGCGGGAACGTTCAAGCCGAATAACACTCCCTTTAATATGAAAAGCGGTGTTATCGGATTTGTTCTAAATCCCAAGCTTGCTGATAAGCTGCCCGCGGATCTCAAGGCAAAACTTGACGATTCTCAAAAGAAAATTACTGATGGAAGCCTCGCCGTTCCGCACGAGAATGCGGATGCAAAAAGCTGAGCCCGATCCGCTTGCTCGGATGGAAGCGATCACCAAGCGATACGGAACGGCGACTGTTCTTCGAAATATCTCTTTCGATATTCGGCCCGGAGAGATTCATGCACTGCTCGGTGAAAACGGAGCTGGTAAATCTACTTTAATGCATATTCTTTCCGGTCTCACCAGGCCGGATTCAGGATCAATTTCTCTCTCCGGGATCCCCGCGAAAATAGATTCTCCTCGTGAAGCCCGCAGGCTGGGTATCGCCATGGTACACCAGCACTTCACTCTAGTTCCCGCATTCACTGTCGCTGAAAACCTAACGCTTGATTCACCAGTAAAATCGATTTTTAGCCGATTTTCTGCAATGAAGTCTGCCGATTCTGCTCTGTCGCGTGCCCATGAGCTGGGGTGGAATCTCCCTGCAAATGCGCTCATTCGTGATCTGCCCATAGGAACTCAACAGCGAGTCGAAATAGTAAAAGCTCTTGCAACAGATGCAAAACTCCTCATATTCGATGAACCAACTGCAGTTCTCTCGGCTTCAGAAATAGAAGAGCTCTTTGGCGTACTTCGAAAACTGCGTGATGCCGGGCATGGAATTGCGCTTATAGCGCATAAACTGGCGGAAATCCTGGCGGTGGCAGATAGAGTTACGGTGCTTCGCCGTGGTGAATTCGTCGCATCGTGCCCGGTGGGTGATACAAATGCCTCCCAGCTTGCCTCCTGGATGATTGGTAATAGGGATGAATCGTCCATTCCAACTAAAGTGGATAAATTAGAGATTGTTTCAGATGAAAAACAGAAATCTGTTTCTAATCCGGATTCAGAAATCGTATTCACCGCGAAACAACTGATCATCCGTGGTGACCGGGGTGAAACGGCCATAAATGACCTGGATATGGAGGTGCGTAACGGCGAAATATTCGGAATTGGCGGGGTGGATGGAAATGGCCAATCAGAACTAGCAGAAGTTTTGGTAGGATTGAGGTCTCCCATGTCTGGATTATTGCAGTGGAATGGAGCCGAATTCAAACCGGGGGTAACTCCCGTAACAGGCTATATTCCTCAGGACAGACGGCGGTCGGGCCTTGCGGTTACCATGAGTGTGCGCGAAAATCTGATCTTTGAAGCGGTTCGGGAGCCAGAATATCGTTACGGTATTATGCTGAAAAAAAGAGAGCTAACGTCTCTTGCCGATACTATGGCCACTCAATTCGATATCCGTACAAATGGTCTCGATCTTCCGGCAAGTTCACTCTCAGGTGGAAATCAGCAGAAAATAGTGGTTGCCAGGGCGCTGCATTCTGACCCGGACTGGATAGTCGCAGTGAACCCAACTCGCGGCCTAGATATCCATGCTTCACTCTTTGTCCACAGCCAGCTGCGCGCAGCCCGATTACGCGGCGCGGCAATCGTTTTGATTTCGACAGATATGGATGAACTGACTGCTCTCTCCGACCGAACCGCAATACTTTCCAGCGGCCAGCTGACATTGTATGATAAAGCAGAGTCCAGCTCTTTGGAAGTGGGGCTTTTGCTCGGCGGCTGGAAGCCTTCAGGGAACACGATCGTCGGTGAAGTTATTTGAAACTGCCTTCATTATTGCTCGCTTTATGGAGGCGATTTCTTCTGATTCTGGCCTATGGAGCAGGTCTTACACTGCTCTTATGTGTTACTTTTCTTATTTTAAAAATCCCTCCTGTTACTGCGCTTTCTTCACTCTGCATAGGGGCATTCGGAGATTCTGAAAGCGGGCATATCTACTCCATATCTGAAACGCTTATAAAAACTACTCCTCTCCTGCTGACAGGATTAGGAGTAGTAGTTGCTTGGCAGGCAGGAATGTTCAGTATTGGCGGAGAGGGTCAGCTGCTTATCGGCGCTCTCGCAGGGATGGCAGCAGGAAAAATAGGAGAAAAAATTCCTTCTTCGCTGCTAACGCTGATAATAATCTTAGCAGGTGTGGGAGCGGGTGCCTTCTGGGGTTACCTGGCCGGAATCATGAGGGTGAAAAGGGGAGTCCAGGAAGTAATCAGTACCATCATGCTCAACTATCTCGCGATCTATCTGGTGGGCTGGATGGTGGAAGGTCCGCTGCAGGAGAAAGCAAGGCGAGTATCGCAATCAGATCCATTGCCAGACAGTGTGCTATTTGCCCGAATTATTCCACCTGCTCTTACGAATGGTTCTATAGCCAGACTCCATTCGGGAACTTTAATAGCAGTCTTAAGCATCCTGGTTGTTTCCTTCATGATGTATCGTACTCGGACAGGATTCGGCATGCGATTAATGGGGCAAAATCCGGATGCTGCAAAAACTGCCCGGTATCCTATCGACACACTTCGGCTCAGAGCTATGGCTATATCCGGCGGATTATGCGGGCTTGCCGGTGTTATTGAACTGCTCGGTGTTACGGGCAGACTGTATGCAAATTTCTCGCCCGGGTGGGGTTTTACAGCCATTCCGGTCGCGCTTCTCGGTGGATTGACTCCGATTGGAACTGCAGCTTCTGCATTGTTTTTTGGAGCGCTCACGGAAGGCAGTGAAAACCTGGCGCGTTTTTCAGGAGTTTCCTCAGTACTGATTTATGTAATCCAGGCTGCCGCAGTGCTGGCAGTGGTCGGAGCTAAATCGTGGCAGTCCCTGAGGAAAGAGGCTTGATTTTCGGTAAGTATTTGATCTGGTTTGATTAATTGTGCTAAATATTTCCTGAAATTTGCTAACTATATCCATCAATTCTCGGTAGTATGCTTACGGGTGATAAAATGAGTGTGTATAGCGGAACTTTTATTGGATCTATCACCATGGCCACACCTTTGCTTCTGGCTGCACTGGGCGAAAACATTGTACAGCAGGCTGGAATCGTAAATGTCGGCCTTGAAGGTATGATGCTTATTGGAGCTTTCGCGGGCATGCTTGGCACCCGTCAGTTTGAAAACCCATATATGGGGCTCGTCGTTGCCGCCATCGCCGGCTTGCTCGCAGCGCTTCTTTTTGCTGTCTTCGTAATAAAACTTACCGCAAACCAGGTGGTTGTTGGTGTCGTAATCAATCTTCTCGCCATCGGTTTAACGGGTACTATATATCGCGCAGTATTTGGTTCTACTGGAACCTTTCTCACTATATCCGGCCTTCCGCATTTTTTCCAGGGAATAACTGTTCTTACGCCATCGGCCCTTTTTGTGGTTCCCTTAATATGGTGGGCGCTCTTTCACACACGGCGCGGGCTGGAACTGCGAGCTTGCGGCGAGCAGCCAGCTGCTGCAGACGCCGCTGGAATTAACGTGAATAGAATACGCCTCATTGCTGTGCTGTTTGGTGGAACGATGGCGGGTATTGCGGGCGCATTCCTTTCGCTGGGAGAAAGCAATACTTTCATCGAGAACATGACTTCAGGCAGAGGTTTTATAGCTCTCGCGATCGTAACTTCAGGCCGATGGAATCCGTGGGGGTGCCTTGCTGCAGCCCTGCTTTTTGGATTTACCAATGAGCTGCAGTTCCAATGGCAGGCTCTGGGTTTACATCTGCCGTACCAGCTTTTCCTGGCGCTGCCATATGCGGCAACACTATTTATCTTGGCATCAGGCGGTAAGTTAAGCCATGCACCTGCAGCACTGGGGCAGCCATATCGAAAGGCTTGATGGATGAGCGAATCCCGTTCGCAGGAACGCAATATTAATTCGAGCCCGAGCTTAGAAATGACCCGCAGATTGACCTTTTCTGCCGCCTATTCAAATCCGCAGCAGACAGCGGGAAGCATCAGGGCGGTTGAGGCACACAATTACGTGCTAGATGTTCGTGTTCGAGGCTCGATAGACGAACGAACAGGCATTATTGTTAATATCAAAACGCTGGATGCTATTGTTCGGGAGAAAGTAATACTACAGCTGGACGGATATGATCTCTCGTGTCATCCTGCCTTTGAAAAGGTGGCGCCATCACTTAGCGCCATCTTGCAGTTCATACACAAACAGCTGGAAGAGGAGCTGCCAGCAGCAATATCTCTAACCGGAATTAGATTAGAAGAGAGATCCGATAGCTGGATGGATTGGGCCGAGGATCACGCAGAAAGAAAGATTAAGAAGCCCATGTTTATGATCACGCGTGCTTATGAATTCTCTGCTTCGCATCGGCTCGATAGTCCGCATCTTACCCCGGAAGAAAATATCGAGCTTTTCGGAAAATGCAACTATCCCAATGGACATGGTCATAATTATCAATTAGAAGTTTCTGTGGAAGGTGACCCTGATGTGAGATCCGGCCAGATTATCGATACAGTACTGCTGGATAAAATTGTTCATACTGAAGTGGTTGATCGCTACGATCACAGACATCTGAATTATGACATTTCAGAGTTTCAAAATAAAATTCCTTCAGCAGAGATAATTACTAAAGAGATATGGGACAGGCTGCAGCCCAAATTGCCTGCTTCCGTGAAGCTTTATCAGGTTTTATTGAGAGAAACGGCCCGTAATATTTTTCAGTATAATGGAGATGGTAATTGATGAAATCCAGGTTGGATGAAATTTATTTTGCGCTGCTTGAAGAGATCGGGGAAGATCCCGAACGTGAAGGACTGAGTAAAACTCCCCATAGAGCTGCAGAATCGCTCCGATTCCTTACGAGTGGTTATGAACTGGATGCGGCTAAAGTGGTTAACGGCGCGATTTTTGAAGCAGATTCGGACGATATGGTAATAGTCCGTGATATTGAGTTTTACTCCACCTGCGAACATCATTTAATTCCATTTTTTGGTACTGCAAATATCGCTTATATACCCGACGGTAAAATCATAGGACTCTCCAAACTTGCCCGAATCACCGATATGTTTGCAAGAAGGCTTCAAGTACAGGAAAGAATGACTGTCCAGATTGCCAATACAATCCAGGAAATTCTGAAGCCAAAAGGCGTCGCTGTTGTGCTGGAAGCAAAGCACCTTTGCATGATGGCTAGAGGAGTCGAAAAGCAGAGCAGCAACATGATCACCAGCCATGTACTGGGCGCTTTTCGAACTGATCGTGCTACGCGAGCTGAGTTTATGAATCTTTTAACTCATAAGAGTTGATTTTGGGGAGAAAATTTTTATGTCAGTGCGAAGAGTGTTTAGCTTCGCGTGTGTATTTGGAGTTGGAATTCTCGTTGGAGGTTTATTCCTCCGATGGCGCTACAGCCATGGAGTCGATCTCTCGACAGCACAAAAAAATGCTATCAATATATTAGACCGAAGACCGGTAGGCGCTTCCATTGGCGATAACAGAATCGTGCAGGCAGTGAAAAGAATTGAGCCTACCGTTGTAAATATTGATACGGTTGGCAGAGCCCATAGTGAGGAAGACAGCAATTTGCCCTGGATGGATCAGGAAGTTCGCGGCAAAGGTTCAGGCGTGGTCATAACTCCCGACGGTTACATTGTTACTAATAGCCATGTTATCGATGGTGCCAGCAGAATTCGAGTTACCCTTACAGACGGCCACTGGTATTTTGCTCATCTCATCGGGCGTGATCCAGAAACCGATTTAGCGGTAGTCCGTGTGGATGCATCTAATCTTCAAAGTGCGGTACTTGGCGATTCCGATCAGCTGCAAGTGGGGGAGTGGTCTATCGCGGTGGGTAATCCTCTAGGCTTGGGTTCCACGGTTACTCTCGGAGTAATTTCTGCGCTCAACCGAAGGAATTTGCAGATAGAAGAGGGGCGCAATTTAGATGGCGCCATACAGACCGATGCAGCCATTAACCGGGGAAATTCTGGGGGCGCCCTGGCAAATATCAACGGCGATCTAATCGGCATTAATACCGCTATTTTAAGTTCAGGGCCGAATGGCGGCAGCATCGGCCTTGGCTTTTCAATACCATCCAATACCGTTCGCCGAGTGACACGTGGAATCATATCCAATTACGGTATTCCAGCCAAGAAAATAAAGCAAGCCTGGCTTGGCATTCAGTTCAGCGCTGTCCCAGAAGAGATTGCCATTTCCTTAAGTCTTCCGATGGATCAGGGGGTAATGGTTCAGCGTGTACTGCCTGAAACACCGGCCAGCATAGCAGGTATCCATGATGGAGATATTCTGCTTTCTATCAATAACAAACCCATTAAAAGCAGTAATGATGTAAAAAATAATGTGCGAGACCACAATGCCGGTGATAAAGTGCGCGTACACTTAATGCGCCCCGGCGAACATCTGGAAAAAGATGTCACCATTACCTTGCAGGAAAAGCCTGAAAATATGATCGTTCAGCCCTGATGAAACGAGCGGCAGAGGGTATACTGTGCATGATAGAATTGTAAATGCAGGAGAATAAATTTGCTCGAGGATATTCGCCGGGAGGCGCAGGATTTAAGATTAAAACTGATCGAGCTGGGAGGCCATCTTTGACCTTGCCCGGCGTACTTCTGAAATATTAGAATATGAAGAAAAAGCAGCCAGTCCGGATCTGTGGCTGGATGCTGCGGCTGCACAGGCTCTGCTGCAGCGCCTGAGCCAGACTAAGGAATCGATTGCTCCCTACCTATCGCTGGAATCTCGGCTGGATGATCTTTTAGTGATGTGTGATCTTCTGGCAGATGAGGCGGATGAAGATGCGAATGCGACGGCAGAACTAGAAACCGATTTTCATAAACTTCAAGCGGATGTGGAAGGATTTGCCCTGGAAACATTGCTTTCAGGCGAACATGACAGTGCAGATGCAATTGTGGAAATTAAAGCTGGCGCAGGCGGAACCGATGCCTGCGACTGGGTTACGATGCTTCAGAAAATGTATTTGCGCTGGGCAGAAAACCGTGGATACAAATGTGACGTATTAGAAGAGAGTGAAGCTGAAGTTGCCGGGCTGAAAAGCACAACTTTCATAATCCATGGTAAAAATGCTTACGGTTACATGGCAGCAGAACGAGGTGTTCACCGGCTCGTGAGGATTTCACCATTCGATGCGGCTAAACGCCGGCAAACTTCTTTTGCTTCGGTAGAGGTGCTTCCTGATTTAGGGGAAGAGGTGTCTGTGGATATAAATCCGGATGATTTGCGTATCGACTATTATAGATCGAGCGGAGCAGGCGGGCAGCACGTTAACAAAACAGATTCTGCAGTCCGGATCACTCACATACCTACCAACGTGGTCGTCACCTGCCAGAATGAAAGATCGCAGCATAAAAATAAGGCGATGGCGATGCATGTTTTGATGGCGCGCCTCCTTGAACGAGAAAAACGCGAGAGCGAAGAGAGAACCTCACAGCTTCGAGGAGAAACAAAAGCTAACGAGTGGGGGAATCAGGATCGTTCTTATGTATTTCAGCCTTATACTATGGTAAAAGATCATCGCACCAGCCAGGAAACTGGCGATGTTATCGGAGTTATGAATGGGAATATAGATCCGTTCATTCAGGCATATCTCCAGTGGAAGCAAACACGAGAATCTGCCGTACCTATTTAATTGAGCGAACTGGTTAGAATAAGTTCACAATGTGTATTTGATTTCTATGGGCAGTTACCCCCAGGAAAGAACCATGGATCATCATGAAATCGATTGCAACCCGCTATTTGATAATTTCCAGTCTCTTCGGCTGCTTTTTAGGGTCTTTGCTGACTGCGCATGCCGCTGAAAGCATAAAATCCGATGTAGAACTATCCACCAAAGAGGTGCGTTCCAAAGAGACAGTTTTAGGAGACATTGTCGCGGATGTGATTCATACCGCAGCGAAGTCTGATGCAGCAGTTATAGCAGCGTCTTCCTTCTCTTCAAAAACTATCATCCTGCCAAAAGGATCATTTGCGCCTGGCGATTTTATGAAAACTCTGGAGTATACCGGAGATCCCATCGCCATTGTGAAGCTAACGGGCGCGCAGATTACTAAAGCGATGGAACACAGCCTTTATCTGTATCCGAATGATAATAGTGGATTTTTACATATTTCTGGAATGTCTGTGACGATTAATCCCAACGGCGAAAAAGAAAAGAAGGTTGTGGGTATAAAAATAAATGGCATCGATATTAGCCCGTCAAAAACTTATCGAGTCGCGATGCCCTCGCCCCTAGCGCATGGGGCGCTCGCGTACTTCAAGATTTGGAAACAGGGCGATATTGAAAAAGAGCTGGATAAGACGCTCGAAACTGCAGTCAATGAGTATCTTACCTCGCATAAAACCATCTCGAAAGGTGAGGATAGGCTTGTTATCCACTAGGCTCATTCTGGATGCCGCGAAATCGATACAGCTATTTCTCTGTGTCCTCGTTGCGGCCTTCACCGGAGGGTGTAAAAGTGCGCCTACTTCACCACCTAAACTAATTTCTAATAGTGCCAATATCGTTCCGCAAGCCTCAGTTGTTTCACCTCACCCTGACTTTGATGCTGATAAATCTTTCGCGCAGTTAAAAAAACAGTGTGATTTTGGGCCAAGGCCGCTCGGCAGCACGGCACATGAAAAGACCCGAGACTATCTCATTGAGCAGATGAAGCTCTATGCCGATCAGACGGTGACTCAGGTGTTTTCTTATCGCGGAATGAAAGTAACTAATATTATCGGCGTTTTCACCCCCGTCGGCGCCGTACTCCCTGTTAAAAATCCTATTCTCCTACTTGCACACTGGGATACTCGACCGGTTGCTGACGGACCCAACTCTTCCGAATTGAATTCAGGCCCGCCTTTTAGATTCGGATCGGATGGCTGGAATCGCACGACTCCTATCATGGGCGCGAACGATGGAGCTTCAGGTGTGGCCGTTCTTTTAGAGATGGCTCGGCTTTTAAAAGAGAAAAAACCGCCTGTTCCTGTAGTGATGCTACTCGATGATGGGGAAGACTACGGAGACTTTCGTGGAAATGGCGGAGCGGGCGAGGGGGTGGAACTGGGTTCTCGTTATTTTGCAGAGCATCCCGATAATCCCTCTATCTATGGGCGCCCAATTTTCGGCATTTTGCTGGATATGATCGGGGCTAAGCATCTGTTAATTCCCCGTGAAATTATTTCCCACCAGTACGCGCCCGGCACGAATGAAAAGGTGTTCAGTATTGCGCATGAACTAGGATATGATGTTATTTTCCGCTTCAACGAACTGCAGGATGTTGGGGATGATCATGTCGCTTTGAACAAAGCTGGTATACCTACTATCGATCTTATACATCCTCTTCCCTTTGCCCCTTATCAGACTACTGGATACACTTTCTGGCATACCATGAAAGATACGCCGGATAAATGTTCTGGATCCTCCTTAAAAGTAGTCGGAGACACACTCCTGGAGCTGCTGTTCAGAGAAACGCCCATTCAGTAGTATAAAATATTTTTTGAATACGAAAACTTTCTGCCCTCTCATGCCGTTATATCTATATAAGTGCGAAGTAATACTTACTAGTGATAATTGGCTGTGATTTTCGTGGATGTGATGTGGAATGATTGATTCAGATCGTCATTCGCCAGGCAGTTTTAGCAGGATTTAATCCGATTATATAGAATTTGTCGTCTAAACTGTGTCCTGCATCTCGAAATTACGATAAAGGGTTTTAAGGGAGTTCGATCATGGCAAAACCAACAGGGCAGTTTAACCCAAATTTTCTTTCATCAATTCCAGAATCAAGTCTGAAAATATGCGATCTATGCGGACATCTGAATCATGAAACCAACGAATCATGCTTTGTGTGTGGATGGAGTGGTCGTTTCGAAAGATCGATAGAGACTATTCGAGCAGCTGTTGATCTAACCGGCAGACGCTATGGCCGTTTAGAGATGCATCATATAACCGAAGCGAATCCATCTGAGATACTTTCTCGGTCTGTGAAATTTGGACCGCTTCTTTCTCTCTGGAATAGAATCAGGCGTAATCTGCGCCAGTAATATTCTGTGCCGTTGAACTATGTATGCTCGTGTTTCACATCAATTCGAGATCGCTTTCCCTATCGTGGGATAGCGATCTTTTTTTGTTATGCTTCAGAAGGATTCGTGTACATGGTCCATACAATTCTACACTAAATGAAATAATTTATGTCAGTAATACAAACCTCTGTAACCCATAGACTGAAGCATACGTAATCCAGTTATAACATTTATGGTCATAAGGTATCTCTATTGGTTAATCAGGCGAGCAAACTGAAAAGCAGATCAGTCTGGGTACGTTTTTTTCAGATATGCATGGTGCTGGTTCTCGCGATATGCATAGCGCTAACCCGCTGGATTCAACTGAGAAATGTTCTGCCGCCGCTTCATATTCCTCCCCATCCTATGCCGGCTGATAATGCCTACGACACTTTTGTAAACGCAACGAGAGAGATGGAAGACATAGACCTGGTGGGATATGCTGTAAGCAAAAAACATACTCTTGGAAATCAGGACGACAGAGAATATTCACTGATTGAAAAAAAGAAATTCCTTGAAGAGAATAGAGAGGCCGTCAAGACGCTGCAATCCGGCTTCGGCCTTCCCTATGTCGCCCCTGCCGTGCGTTCGTTCAAGCCTGAATATCCTGAGTATGCTAAGTTTAGAGCTTTGGCCCGGCTGCTTCAGCTCAAAGCACAGACTCTTAAATCGGAAAATCGCTGGTACGAAGCAGCCGAGACACATTGTGATACTCTCGAATTAGGAGCCATGTGCCCGCATGGCGGCTCTCTCATTTCAGGCCTGGTTGGTATGGCAATTACGGCTATAGGCGAGAAAGATTTCTCAAATACCTTCAAGCATCTCAATTCGAATGAAATCAAACTCGTGCTGCACAGATACGAACGCATCTGCAGAAAATGGCAGCCCATTTCAGAAAATATTGAGGAGTCGAAATGGAGCACTTTAGCCTCCCTATACGAAATCAGCCTGGATGGAAGCGAACTCAGTAAATACATGCTTGGAGATGACCATTCAAGCGAGAGCGGTATGAGGAAAACACGGCTTAGCCTGGCTGTTACCTACTATGGCAAAAGGCGGATAATAGAAAACATAACGAAGTTTTACGATGAATGGATCGCTTATACGAGATTGCCGTACGATCCTGGTCGACCTGAACCGTCCTTGCCTAAAGATGCTGTGTCGGAAGTTATCCTGCCCTCCTATGATATAGCGCTGGTACGCTCAACCGCGACAGAAACAAAATTCGGACTTCAATGCCTCACACTTGCGCTTGATGCCTATCGACTTGACCGCGGAGTATATCCTACGGATTTGTCTGCGCTATCTTCCGAATACCTTTCTGACAAGCATTTTGATCCGTTCGCATCTGGAAAACCGTTTCATTATATGTTGAAAAAACATGGATATCTTCTATACAGCATTGGGCCGGACGGTAAGGATGATGGCGGCAAGCCGCTGATCGCAGGGAAATTGGACGATCCCACAAAATCCGTGCAGCCGAGGCTGTCGGTTCAGAAAGAGGATTTAGGAGATATCGTTGCCGGGCAAAACATGTAATCATATCAGCGTGAGCTTCAGCAGAATCCATTCTTTTTCACGCATTATAGGAGCAAGATAGTTATTGGAAGATTCTTCGGCAATTACTTCAAAACATTCTGTCTGGTGGAAAGTTATTATTCCACTGATTATCGCAGGCACTTTTGTATCGATATTTCTCGGCAGATGGATCATACTGCGCAGCGATCTTCCAAAAATAGACATTCCAAAAAGAGATATGCCTTCTCCTAATGCTTATGATGTATTTGTCAATGCGGGCAAAATGATTGTGGATAGAGATCTGGTAGGGTATGCATTTTCCAGGAAACATAAACTTCGAAATCAATACGATCGTGAATACTCACTTCGTGAAAAAAAGCAGCTGGTCGACAAAAATGCAGGTGCAATTGAAAAATTGAAAAGCGGTTTCGATCAGCCTTATTTATCACCTCCGGTTCGAACTTTCGATAGAACCTATCCACAATTAGTGAATTTCAGAGCAATGGGACGACTGCTGTATCTGAAATCTCAAGTTTTAAAAAGTGAGAATCGTTGGCTTGATGCTGCAGATTGCGATCTGGATATTCTTGAGATGGGCGCAATGTGCCCTCATGGAGGTTCATTAGTACACTATTTGACGGGTGTCTTTCTGGCCACCATTGGTCAGCGCGATCTTCCTGAAATAGTCGATCATCTCAATGCTCAAGAGACAAAGAGAATTTTAAAACGATATACGAAAATCCGAAAAATGAGAGGTAATTTGATTGATAATTTTCATGAAGAAAAATATTCACTGCTCGCATCACTCTATTCTGTCTCTTTGGACGGAGAAAAGCTCAGCCGGGTCACTGATAGTCCGTTCGGTCATTCCGATGACGATCATTCCCGGCCAGAACTTACTGCAGACATAATGAAAATTGGGAAAAGAAAAATAGTACAAAATATTTTAGGCTACTATGACGATTGCGATCGATATCTAAATAAACCTTACGATTCACATCGCCCCGAGCCGGTTGTCCCGCCTGATCCTGTATCAAATATTGTCTGCCCGGTTGTAGAGCCTATCTATTTGAAAGAAGCGGCCATGATGTCGAAAGATAATTTACTTTATCTTACACTTGCTTTGCACGCGTATAAACTGGACTTTGGCGAATATCCCAAAAATCTTACCGCGTTGATTCCCAAATATATACCCGATGTGTTATTAGATCCTTTCGCTAGAAACCTCCCTTTGCATTACATTCCGAACAGAAAAAAATATCTTCTCTATAGCGTCGGTCCAGACGGTAATGATGACGGAGGAACTCCATTGAAAGAAGGTATCCCAGACGATAATGCGAAATCTGGACTACCCAGATTGAAAGTGGACACAAGAGATATAGGAGATATCGTTGCTGGAGTGAACGATTAGTTTGAAAAGAGGCTTAATTTTGCGTGATCATATCCGTCATAAAAAGAATAAAATCTGGAGAAGAGTAATAATCTTATTCATTCTGGGAATAGCTCTTATGGGATCTTCGACAGTTCGATGGCTGAACTGGCGGAACGAACTACCGCCCTTGAATATTCCTTTTAAACTTACTCCGAAACCAAATGCGTACGATATATTTCTGTCTGCTTCTAATGATATCAGCGATAGCAAACTGATCGAATATGCTTTAAATACTCATCATAGAGCACTCGATCCTGATGATAGAATCTACTCCTGGGACGAGAAGAAACGTTTTGTAGATGAGAATACAACTGTTTTGAAACGCATCAAAAGTGGATTCCAATATCCATATATGGCACCTGTCGATCGCTGGTTCAAAAATGATTACCCGGATCTAGATCAGTTTATCACGATAATGCGTCTTTTGCTTTTACAATCTGAGGTGTACCAGCATGAGAATAAGTGGGTCGAAGCTGCTCAGTGCAGGCTGGATGTTTTTGAGATGGGGACGACGTGTTCAGAGGGAGCTGCTTTAGCACCCTATCAGTTTGGAGATGTTATGGGTACAGCGGGCTCCTGGCATTTCAGGCAGATATGGAAGCATCTCAATCTTGCTGAAATTAAGGAGATAACCCATCGATACGAAATGCTAATGATGAAGCGTCAGCCGATCTGGAAAAATATTGAAGAGGAAAAATGGAGCAATCTTGCGATATTATACAGTGTTCCTCTAGGTGGAAATCGGATCGTTGATTATATTGCGGATCATACAACCATCCCAAAACGAAGTAATTTCAAACAGATCACCAGGTATGGCATACTCGCATACGGTAAGCGGGCTGTCGTTCAGAATATAGCCCATTACTATGATGAGTGCATTTTGTTTGCTGGCAAGCCCTATAAACCGCACGCTATTTTCCCTGCGGTTCCCGCCGATCCTCTATCGCAGGCTATCTGCCCTGATGTAGGCAAATACAAATTTGTAGAAGCTTCAATAGAGACTGAGGAACGAATGCAGCTTACTCTCCTCGCTCTCAATGCCTACAAACTTGAACATGGCAGATACCCAAAAAGTTTATTTCAGTTAACTCCAAAGTATATATCCGAAGTACCGCTGGATCCATTTGACTTTCCGAATCCGCTCCAATACACTTTGAATGGCAGCAACTATCTGCTCTACAGTATTGGTCCTGATGGCAAAGATGATGGAGGTATCCCACTCCAGGATCTGGCAGCAACAAACTCACCTAACTCGAAAAGCACAAAAAGGACTATCGAAGCTACCGACGCAGGCGACATCGTAGCGGGGATAAATGACTGGGAGTAAATTTTTCATTTCTAAAATCTTATGAGATCAACAAACTGATTTTCATACGAATACAAGAGGGAACATAGGAATTGCAGCCTCTCTGATAGAAGATAAAATATACGGATGCCTGCTCGAGGGTTCAATCGGTGATAGGAACCTGGGTTACTAACGGTCTTCCACATTCTGTACATCCGGACAAAATTAAATTGGAGTTTGAAATGGCGTTACCATCTGATTATAATGAACGAGTGTATGCCGGCGTTTTGGGCAAGCTGATCGGCGTTTATCTGGGACGCCCGATCGAAGGCTGGACTTATGATAAGATCATGAGCGAATTGGGTGAAATAAACTATTACGTACACCAGAAACTCGGAGTGCCGCTGGTAGTCAGCGATGATGATATCTCCGGCACCTTCATTTTTCTGAGAACACTGCCTGATTATGGCAATAGCTTTGAAGTGACTGCAGCGCAGATCGGACAGACCTGGCTGAACTATCTAATAGAGAAGAAAACAGTGCTCTGGTGGGGAGGCATGGGCAATTCCACGGAGCATACAGCCTATCTGAGGTTGAAAAATGGAATGTCCGCTCCGGCAAGTGGTTCCATAGAGGTGAACGGCAAAGTAGTCGCAGAGCAGATCGGATCTCAGATTTTTATAGATGGGTGGGGGATGATATCTCCTGGTAATCCGGAACAAGCCGTTGAACTGGCACGAAAAGCATCGTCCGTGAGCCATGACGGAGAAGCCATCTACGGCGCTCAGGTGGTAGCTGCCATCGAGGCACAGGCATTTGTGGAGAGCGATCTGAACAGGCTGCTGGATACGGCGGTCTCTTTTATACCTAAAGATTCGGTGATCTATAGAATGATAGGGGATATTCGCGAATGGCATTCTGCCGAAAATGACTGGCGGATTGCACGTGAGAAAATTGCGTCGAACTATGGCTACGACAAATACGGCGGTAACTGCCACATGGTTCCGAATCATGCACTGATAATTCACGCTCTGCTTTATGGCGATGGTGACTTCCAAAAATCTCTTATGATAGTCAATACCTGTGGATGGGATACAGATTGTAACTCCGGTAATGTCGGGTGTATTCTGGGAATTCGGAATGGTCTTGAAGGCATCGATAACGGGCCGGACTGGCGTGGGCCGATAGCAGACCGGCTCTATTTACCGACTGCAGATGGCGGACGATGCATTACAGATGCCGTTCATGAAAGCATGGAAGTGGTAAATATCGGGCGTAAACTACAGGGCGAAAAGTCAGTTCACTTCAAAAATGGCGCGCGTTTTCACTTTGAACTGCCCGGCAGTACTCAAGGATTCCAGGCGGAGGATAGTGCCGCAGCTTCCGGAGTTGCAACAGTAGAAAATGTTTTGGGGCACAGCATGAACGGAAACCGCTCTCTGGCGATACATTACCAGAATCTGACAATCGGGCGGGCTGCGCGAATATCGACACCGACATTTTTGACTCCCGAAGCTCTCAGCATGAAAGGATACGATCTCTGCGCGAGCCCGACACTGTATCCAGGCCAGCCGATAGAAGCAATCCTGTCAGCCGATTCTGCAAATAAACAGCCGGTGATATGCCGAGTATACGCAGGTGTCTATGATAAGGACTCGAACTTAATAAACTTATATAGCTCAGAAACTATTCTTGCACCAGGCAGTTCTGATAAAATAAACTGGATCGTTCCTGATACAGGAGGTTTCCCCGTAGCTTCCGTGGGAGTGGAGCTGACTTCGAAGACGCCAGTCGGCGGTTCCGTTTATCTGGACTATCTCACCTGGAGCGGCGTTCCGACTGCCACTTTTGGACCAACCGGAAGTGGAAATATCTGGCGCAGAGCATTTGTGGAAGGAATAGATCAGTTCCATGCTGGCCAT
>JBBRDM010000106.1:0-18979 GCA_038203935.1 Chthonomonadales bacterium | reverse complement strand
GCATTTGATTCTAATCGGCTCCGCTGCTGATCAGATGGAATCCGTTTTTCGAGCGGGTGGATACAGCGAAATTAGCCGCGCAGAAACACTTGAGGCGGCGGTAAAGTCTGCATCTGGTCGTGCTGATTCCGGTGATGTAGTAATACTTTCACCGGCATGCGCTAGCTTTGATATGTTTACCGATTTTGAACACAGAGGAAGAGCTTTTCGCGAAGCAGTGAACAGCCTTGAGTAATATGACTAAGTCCGATTCAAAACAGAAATTTCCCATTGGTATTCTGCTGTTCGGGGTAATCCTGATTCTGGTACTTATCGGGCTGCTGATGGTTTTCGAATCGAGTTATCCAAAATCGCTTTCTACTCTGAAAACACAAGGCGACGCCTATCTCTATCTGAAAAAGCAGACCATCGGGCTGGGTGTCGGTCTCGTGGCGCTGTTTATACTTTCATATTTTGACTACCGCAAACTGCGGGCAGCTGCTACACCTCTGTTATTTGTATCGATTGTTATGCTTTGCCTGGTTTGGATCCCGCACTTCAGGCCGGCTGGCAGTGTGGCTGCGCGATGGATTAGCTTCGGATCATTCAAATTTCAGCCCTCGGAGCTGGCCAAAGTCGGACTTATACTCTATCTGGCAGCCCGTCTCTCACGAAAAAATAGAAACGCGCGAGATTTGAAGAAGGGGCTGCTTCCCCCGGTAATTATCTCGCTGTTTGTACTTCTTTTGATTGAGCGTGAACCCGATTTAGGAACCGCAGTGGTTCTGTTTCTCACCATGATAACGCAGTTGTTTCTGGCCGGTGCGCGCAAACGCCACCTCTTTTATCTCGTAAGTCTTTGCGCTCTTGCGGGGCTGGTTGCAACTGGATCATTCGGACATCGGCAGAAACGTTTCGATACCTGGCACGATCCCTTCAAGGATCGTAAAGGCGCCACCTATCAAATGTATCAGTCCTTAAGCGCGGTAGGCTCTGGACGGTGGTTTGGTGTCGGGCTGGGTCAGGGTAAACAAAAGTTCTCTATGCCGGAAGGCGAAAGTGATTTTATATTTGCTACCATGGCGGAAGAGCTTGGATTTGCACGGGTAGTTCCTGTCATGTCTCTTCTGTTTGTAGTAGGCGCTATCGGATTTTGGATTGCTTTGCATGCTAAGGATCAGTTTGGATCGCTGCTTGCGGGGGGAATTGCCGCACTTATAATCTGGCAGGCGTTCATCAATATTGCTGTGGTGACGAATACGATTCCAGCTACTGGTGTGCCTCTTCCCTTTATAAGTTTTGGCTCCACATCGCTGTCAATTCTCTTAGCGTGTGTGGGAATCCTCATAAATATTGCTCACTCTTCGGATGATGAGATCAAGCATCTTATCGTAACATCGGCGGAATATAGCGCTGAATCTGAAGATCGCAGGATAAAATGAAGATCGTAGTCAGCGGTGGAGGTACCGGGGGCCATATTATGCCCGCCATTGCCATAGCCGAGGCATTCAAGGAAATCGATTCCAGCATCGAGGTGCTGTACATTGGTGGCAAAAGTGGAATGGAGACAGAAATCGTTCCGAGGTATTCCATTCCATTTCGAGCAGTAGAATCACGAAAACTGCGTAAAACTATTTCGTGGTCGAGTGTAGGGGTTCTCTTCTCATTGTTTCGTGGATTTCTGGAAGCCAGGGCCGTCATGAAGGAGTTCGGCGCTGATGCGGCAGTCGGTACAGGGGGATATGCTGCGGCCGCAACACTTCTGGCAGGAGCCAGCCTCCGCCTGCCAGTGATAGTTCATGAAGGGAACTACCTGGCTGGCCGCACAAACAAGATGGTTGCCCGCTTTGCAAAAAAAATCTGTGTGACCTTTTCAGATACACAAAACCAGTTTCCAAAAGGCAGAACGGAGTGGACAGGATTACCTGTTCGAAATAACATCCTTTTATCGCAAGACATCACGATGGAAATTGCCCGAGCAAATTTTGAACAGTTAGACCCTGATCGATTTACTCTGCTGGTTATCGGCGGCAGCCAGGGGGCGCAGGCTATCAATTCGGTATTAATGAGCAGTTTGCCCACGCTTTTGAAAATGGGTGTACAGATCATACATCAGACCGGGCAGAGAAATATCGAAGCGATAGTCCAAATTGCAGATAAATTGGGATATAGCAGCAGCGCAGGATATTTACCCAGAGCATTTCTGAATGAAAAGGAACTGCCGATGGCGCTGCGGGCATCCAATCTAATTCTTTGCCGCGGGGGAATATCGACCCTTGCTGAGGCGATGGTGAACGGACTGCCAGCTATAGTAGTTCCGCTGCCCTCAGCATATGCCGACCATCAGACTTATAATGCGAGGGCAATGGAAGCAGGAGGAGCAGCAATTCTCCTTCCGGAAGCTGAACTCAATGGTGAAAGTCTGACTGCTCATGTACAAAACCTTCTGCTGGACCAGTGTCGCCTCGGTAAAATGGGCAGCAGCTCTTTAGCGATGGGTAAACCGAAAGCAGCCTCAGACGTGGCAAAAGTAGTTTTGCAGTCTATTGGTACTCAATATAAATCATAGAAGAAGAATATCGGGATTGAACCATAAGTATCAGCATATTTTTTTTATAGGAATTGGCGGAATCGGAATGAGCGGACTCGCACAGTGTGCGCTGGCGCGCGGCTCCAAGGTTTCTGGATCTGATCTTGCCTCGGATGATCCCGAAAATGCGGGTCTCACACGATTGAAAAAACATGGCGCAGTACTTTATCAGGGCCATAGAGCAGATAACATTGCAAGGGATGTCGACCTGGTCGTTGCAACTGCGGCTGTCTCCAGAGCAGACAATCCTGAGATCGGAGAGGCACAGCGCCGAAACATTCCACTATTATCTCGTGCGGAGTTCCTCGGAGCGCTTATGTCCGATCATCAAGGTGTACGTGTAGCGGTATCGGGCACCCATGGTAAAACAACTACAACAGCGATGATAGGTGTTATGCTGGAGCATGCAGGCCTCGATCCAACTGTTTTCGTTGGAGGAGAATCCGGTCAGCTCGGAGGCAACGTGAGGATCGGCAGCCCGACTGGCCCCTTTGTAGCAGAGGCATGTGAAGCATACGACTCCTTTCTTCACATGAAGCCGGATGTCGCCGTTATTACGAATGTGGAGGCGGACCATCTCGATCATTATGGAACCTTTGAGAAGGTAGTTGAAAGCTTTCAGAATTTTTTAAGCGGCGTTCGTGCGGATGGAACTGTAATTCTTTGTGGAGACGATCCGAACTGTGCGCAACTTGCAGAAACTGTTCCCGCAGGAATCAAATTGTTAGAGTATGGAATTGGAAATAAACGATTCAGCGGCGGACGAGGAAAAAACCTTGTGCTCTCCGAAGGCGCAAGCTTTGAATGGCACTGGGAGACTCCCTTCTCGCAGATCGAGCTGAAAGTGCCGGGAAAACATAACGTGCAGAATGCGCTTGCTGCGGCTACAGCAGGGCATGTGATTGGCCTCAGTGCAAAGCAGATTGTAGCTGGTCTGAATAGTTTCACCGGGGTGGGCCGGAGACAGGAACTACTTATTAAAACTCAGCTGCCAGATGGAGAGCTGCGAATATACGACGATTATTCACATCATCCGACAGAGCTCGACGCCACGATATCTGCATTTCGCAATGCTTTTCCTGAGCGTAAACTGATAGGTATTTTTCAGCCTCACCTCTACAGCCGAACACATGATTTCCTGAAGGAATTTGCAGAATCACTCGCAAAGCTGGACATGCTGATAGTTACTGATATCTATCCTGCAAGGGAAAAGCCTATCCCCGGGGTTGATGCGGAAGATATTGTCCGGCTCGCACGAGAACTGAAACAGGAGATAAGCGCTAAATATATTCAAAATAGAAACGACATACCTGCACTGCTCAAGCCATTACTGCGGGGTGGGGATGTGGTCATTTTTATGGGTGCTGGAACGATCAGAGAACAGGGCGAACAGCTCGCACGTAATTTTAGCAGCGCCGAGGCATCACTATGAACGGCTCTATGAAAGTTAAAGTGGCGGTGTTGATGGGGGGGATATCGAGTGAACGTGAGGTATCGCTCTCTACCGGCAAAATGATTTTAGAGGCGCTTTTCTCCTCCGCTCAGTACGACGCCTATGCGATAGATATTCCCGATCTTTTCAAATTGGCGTCTCGGCCTGATATCGTTTTTATAGCGCTGCATGGCAAAGGCGGTGAAGATGGTTCCATACAGGGCTTGCTTGATATAATGCAGATTCCCTATACCGGTTCTGGAGTGCTGGCAAGCGCATTGGCTATGGATAAATCCAAAACTAAGCAGCTTTTGACACCATTGGGTGTGCCATTTGTACCCGATCTCACATTTACGAAGTCAGATATAAATGATATTGGGGAAGCAGTTCAAGAGAAAATATCGAGCGAGTTGGGAATGCCCGTATTTGTAAAACCTAACTCAGAAGGCTCGACATTCGGATGCAGCCTGGTAGAAAAGATTTCAGATTTACTGCCTGCCATTCGCAAAGCGCTGGACTATGACCCCATAGCTCTGGTGGAAAAATATGTGTCTGGTACAGAAATTACTGTAGGTGTTTTAGGAAATACCGCCGCCGATTTAAAAATACTATCTGCAATTGAAATTATTCCGGCATCGATTTTTTATGATTATAAAAGTAAGTATGCGGAAGGTGGAAGCAGACATATTATTCCTGCTCGAATTCCGGAGAAACTCAGTGCAGCCGCAAAGAAATATGCTGCAATCTGTCATCTTGCATTGGGATGCAGAGGCATGTCTCGAACGGATATGATGGTTCGAGATGAGGAACTTTTCGTGCTGGAAGTGAACACCATTCCTGGTATGACGCCCACCAGTCTCCTGCCGGATGCAGCTGCGCACGATGGTATAAAATTTGCAGAACTATTAAATCTACTAATCAATTGCACTCTCAAGTCCGAAGATTAAATATTATTAAAATCTGGAATACAAAATGCGTGAAGAACGTAACAGATCGTCCAATATAGTGCTGGCGAAGACCAGATACCGCTCGGAGAAAAAACGAAAGAAAGTTCGTCGAGAAGTGGCTGCTGCTGAGCAGGTTTTCGATCGAACTCCACATCAACATGAACGAGTTCGCGCGGCCCGTACGCGAATACTCGCGGTCATGTTTTTAGTCCTCTGTATAGAAGCCGCAGTCGCTCTGTTTAGTTCACCTGTTTTTGCAGTACGAAAAGTTCATATTATAGGTCTTTCTGGTCTACTGGAGAACGAATCAGCGTTGACTCGGCAGGCGATATCGATAAAAGCAGGTACGAACTGGTTATTAGCGCCCAGCAAAAGAATAGAGCAGCGTGTCAAAAACCTTCCCTGGATACGGGAGGTTTCTGTCACGCGTTCACTGCCTGCCGATATCACAGTGAAAATGGTGCTTAGAGAGCCAGTGATTACCTTGCAGTCCGGCAGTGAACTATTTGAGATGGATGATGATGAGGTTCCTATCAGGATTGCAAGAACTGAAAAAGCGCAGCTTCTGCCTCGTGTCGAATTTACGGGATTAGATACTCCGGTGATTGGGCATCGCCTGCATAGTTTATCGCTAAAAACGATAATCGATAAAATTAATAGTGACAATCGAAATATAATTGATAAAATAGCAAAAATTGATATTGACCAAAATGATAATATATGCTTAAATATGAAAGATGGAATCCGAATCATTTTTGGGCCACGCGAAGGGTGGCAGGAAAAAATTGCGCTGGCCAATCGACTCTATAAATTTGAATCAAATCCTTCATCTCGATTTGAATCCCTCAATTTTACGGTACCTTCCAGTCCAGTATGCGTTTTGAAAGATTCAAAAAAGAGTACCGTCGATCCAAAACCTACGGCATCTGCGAAATTATAGCTTAAATCGCTTTTATCGAATGGAAAAAATTTATTTATCATGAGTGTATTTTCTGCAAGTATGAATCATCGCTCGTTTCTCTGGCAGATCAGCGCCGTTTGCTTTGTGCTGGGAATGGTACTGGCTGCTTCTGCTTTTACTGTAACTCAATTTGCCCGAAACGGAGTGCGATCAAATAATCCTGCTCTAAGCTATGGAAGCGGCACCCAGGTTGCGGCAGAAAAAGCACAGCAATCTGAAGGCGAAATCAACAAGCTCAGAGAACGCAATACAGAACTTGAAAATAAGCTGGGCAAAGGCACCGATGCAGCGAGTACCTTAAACAAAGAGCTCCAGGAAACAAAAGTTATTGCAGGCCTTACGGAGGTATCCGGCCCTGGTGTTCAGATTACCCTGAACGACAATGCCAAAGAATCCCTGACGCAAAATGAGCCCGTTAATTTAGGAAACTACATTCACGATATCGATATCGCAAATGTTGTCAATGAACTAAAAGTATCCGGTGCAGAGGCTATCGCAGTAAATGGCCAGCGTATCAGCGCGCAAACTGCTATTCGATGTGTGGGCTCGGTTGTACATATCAATTTCGTTCCTGCAGCTCCGCCCTATATCATTCAGGCGATTGGCAGCACGGACGCGCTGTATGGAGGCATGAACTTACCTCAAGGCGTGCTGGACGAAATTAGGAAGGTAAATCCTTCCATGGTTCGCATCGATAAGAAATCGAAGTTAGTTCTCCCTGCCTACTCAGGAAGCACGTTAATGCATTTTGCACAGCCGCCTAAATCTGCGCTTCCAGAAAAACGCAGTATACAGGAGTCAGAAAAAGATGCTCAAAAATAGAGCAGCAAGGAAGTAGATTGATGAAATCTTGGATGCCCGTGATCAGTCTTTTCTCAGGATTCGCGGTTGGATTCGCTGCTTTTACTGCTTTTAAATGGCAAATTCCTGCTGATTATGCCCCCTATCTTTCAGTAGCAGCGCTTGCGGGATTGGATACTGTATTTGGCGGAGTGAAAGCTGGTATTGAAGGCCGCTTCCAAAATGATATTTTCGCAAGCGGATTTATTTTGAATACTCTGCTTGCCGCAAGTCTGGCATGGCTCGGCGATAGAATTGGCGTCAATCTTGCACTTGTCGCTGTAATCGTATTGGGATCGAGAGTGTTCTTAAATCTATCACTAATTCGCCGTTACTATCTCAATAAACACGCTCTGGCGAAAAGTGTACAACAGGAAGAGAGCATCCAGACACCACTATCTGCATCTGTTCTGGCTCAAAAACCGGAAACAGGCGGGGGGATATAGGTCTGTACGTAACGGGTGATAAAATTGGCGACAAAAGACGTCATCACCGGGCTGGACATTGGTTCGACCAAAGTCTGTGCTCTTATTGCTGAGGTGAACGACGTTGGTGAAATAGTATTCAAAGGATTTGGCGAAAGTCCATCCGAGGGAATAAAAAAAGGTGTAGTCGTTGATATAGAATCTACCGCGCATGCTATTGAGGCTGCTGTAAGCAGAGCATCTCATCAGGCATCTCTCGAGGTCGATTCAGTATATGTAGGGATTTCTGGCGAACACATCTTTTCTATGAACAGCAGCGCAGCCGTTGCTATTGCACATGGCAGCCACGAAATTACTGAAGGCGATGTTCAGCGAGTAATCGATGCTTCGAAAATAATTGTACTTCCACCCGATAGGCAAATCATCCACGCTTTTCCACGATATTTCTCCATTGATGGGCAATCCGGAATTAAGCGTCCTGTTGGGATGAGCGGAACGCGACTTGAAGTTCAAACCCATATCGTTCATGGTCTTTCCGCATTAATTCAAAATGTTGAAAAATGCGTTACACGGGCTGGTCTGGATGTGCGTGAAGAGATTTTAGTGCCAATCGCTTCCTCTGCTGCAGTTTTAATGCCCTCTGAGAAGGAATTAGGTGTCTGCCTGATTGATATAGGTGGTGGCACTACGGACGTTGCGGTATTTATTCACGATGATATATATTTTTCTGGCGTGATACCTGTTGGAGGTACTCAGGTCACGAACGACATCGCCTATGGTTTGACTATGGAACCATCGTCAGCAGAGCAGTTGAAACTTGCTCATGGCAGTGCGATTCTCGATTCCGGCAGCAGTAATGAACTGATCAGGATACATCAGCTGGGCCGAAGCAGACCAAAAGATATTTCTAAACGCGAGCTTGTTGATATTATTAATCCACGCATGAAAGAGCTTTTCCAGCTGACGCTAAAAGAACTGAATCGTGCGCATTGCACAGATCAAATTTTGGCTGGGATAGTACTTACAGGGGGTGGCAGTCAGATCGACGGATGCCAGCAAGTTGCTGAAGAAGTCTTCAAGCTGCCTGTAAGAATAGGTTCGCCTGTGCCTTTCACAGGGCTCGGAAACGAGTTATTAAAGCCTGGTTATTCTGCAGTAGTAGGGTTGATTCAGCTTGTGGTAAAGAGGCGAGACGCGCAGATTAGCACACGATCCGCTAAACCTTTATGGCGAGGCATTGCACACATCTTTGCAAGTATTCGTGACTTTTTTAGCGTGTAAAAGATGTTATCTATTTTTTTGTTATGTAACTGAGGGGAAGGGTTCGCGCATGAGTGATATGAAAATGAATAAAAATATGCCTAATTTGGGCACTGCAAGAATAAAAGTTATCGGGACAGGCGGCGGAGGCAGCAATGCCGTTAATCGCATGATTGATGCAGGTCTTGCTGGAGTTGAGTTCTATGCCATGAATACGGATATTCAGGTGCTCAACGTGTCCAAAGCAGATAGAAAGCTTCAGCTTGGTGAGAATTCTACCCGAGGTCTTGGCGCCGGCGGTGATCCATCCATTGGGAAAAGTGCTGCAGAGGAGAGCCGAAGTGAAATAAAGCGCTCGCTCGAAGGCGCCGATATGGTTTTTATAACCGCTGGAATGGGGGGAGGAACGGGAACGGGCTCTGCTCCCATTATTGCTGAAATTGCTGGCGAGTTAGGCGCTCTTACCGTCGCAGTCGTTACAAAACCTTTTCCATTTGAAGGTCCACGAAGAATGCGGTTGGCGGATGAAGGCATCGAACAGCTAAAAAAATATGTCGACACTATCATTATTGTGCCCAACGAGAAGCTGCTCTCAGCTGGCGACCGAAAAGTCACTCTGGTGGAGGCGTTCCGGCTTGCAGATGATATATTAAGGCAGGGCGTTCAGGGAATCTCCGATATAATTACTATTCCAGGAATGATCAATGTAGATTTTGCGGATGTAAGAACTATCATGTCCCATGCCGGATCCGCGCTCATGGGTATAGGTACGGCGACCGGAGAAAACAGAGCTATCGATGCGGCGAATAATGCGATATCATCGCAGCTTTTAGAGACGAGTATCGCTGGCGCGACCAGGGTACTAGTTAATGTCACTTCTGGAAACGATCTGACGCTCTCAGAATTCAATGAAGCAGCACAACAGATTCATGCACTTTGTGATCAGAATGATGCCAACATAATTCTAGGCTGGGTGGAAGATCCGAACCTCGAGGGAGAAGTGCGCGTAACGGTACTGGCTACTGGTTTCACCACAGCAATTCCTGATATTATGCCTGCGGCAATTTCCAATGGACATCTCAATAACCATCCTGTAACTGCAGTAGTTTCGCAGCCAATCTATGAAACGAAAACACCGCCACCGGCCGAACCCGCGCCGGTTGCAGTTTCAACTCCTGCCCCTCCTGTGAAAAAGTCTCCGGATGATGATCTGGATATTCCTTCATTTCTCAGGCGGAAAAATATTTGATTGATGGATAAATGCGGCTATAGATCAGATAAGTGTGCAATAAGCTTATAAGATGGTTTTATTGATCTTGTTTTTCCTGATTTTATGCCGTATAATATACATATCCATGGGGGTGATTGGTGTCGACCTGGTGGATGATGTTTCTGGATGCGGGCCGAGGCGCCGTGGGCCTCGTAAAAAGCGGCAAAAAACATAAACGCGAACACTCAATCGTACGCGCTCGCAGCCTAAGGGCTGCGCGTCCGCCCTTCTCCTGTTGGCCGAGAAGAGTTCGGGCGTAACTTATGCCAACTTACCGACACTCAGGCCTGATCGCCGCCTGAGCGGGAATCACTCCGCGACCTAGTGAGCCGTTAGTTTGGTCCAAGTGACAGACGGCAGCGAATAAACATACAGGGACTACGCTCGTAGATGCCATAAGCACATTGCTGGGAACAGGAGTTCGAGTCTCCTCACCTCCACCATATTGAAAAAGAGTTAGTTCCACTTTCCTGGAACTAACTCTTTTGTGTTTTTGACTCCGACAGTTAACTCAAAAATTCATTTCATCAAGCGATGCAGCATACAGGAGCTGTTTCGCAATCGCATCTAAATCAGCCTCAGAATCAACAGCCTCCATTTTTAATATAACATCGGATGGCAATTCTCCAAACTTTTCACGCATCAATTTGAGTAAGATGCTTCGTTCTCCTTGAATGAGACCCTGCAGAATACCGCGTTCAATGCCACGTTTTTCGTAGATATCTTTGTAGTGTTCACGAAAAAGCTGTTCAATATCCAACATCTCATCTGCCTCCTCAAATTGCGATCGTATCAAATGTTGTTTGAATTCTGCTTCATCACTTTTACTGAGTGTCAGATTAGTTTCTACTAAATAAGCCAGAAGTGATTTTCGAGCAGGATCGATTGAGCTGGCTGTTAATCGGAGCAGTGTATGGTATTTTTGAGCGAGTTTCCCCAGTTGACTTGGCTGCATCATAGCACTCAAGCCGGTTCCAAGCGGGTTTTCTGAGTTGAGATAATCATCCGCTGACAAATCCGGAAGTCCGATGACTGAATAGTTAAATTTCAAAATTTCTCTATCAAAGAGGCTAGCGGAATACTGTTCGATCGTTAAACCGCCTGAACCTGGAGTCAGGTAGATGACAATGGGAAATATTGGGATTTTATAACGCAGCCACAGCAATACGTAGTACTCAAACATGCGATACGGAAACTCTCGATCCCGTTTTGCCTGAACTTCGACGTGCATTAGAATAAGTTCCGGATCACCATCTAAAGTATAAACCTGTGCGACAACATCGGGTTCTCGTTGACTGCCTTCCGGTAAATCAGTGAATAGCTCCTTATCAAGAAATGTCACTCGATCAAAATTAAGACGAAGCGCTATATCAGAATAGAAAAGCTCAAGGAATTCACGAAAGAAAGCTTGGAGTAATTCCTTGAAAAGCTGATCAAAAGGCATGAGTGGCCTCGTCTATATATCCGTTCAGATTAGCACCATTATATCACAATTAATCAGAGTGTTCGAGGATCAAACACCTTGAGGTTGGATTGTGGAATTTGACTGTATTGTGTTATCTGGTTGGTTTTCTAATGCACTCTTCTTTGTAATGCCTGGCGCACCAATTCAGGAATCTCCTGGGTGGTGTTCGCAACCACAACGCCCGCTGCTTCAAGCGCAGCGACTTTTGCCTGTGGCGTTCCTGAAGTACCCGAGATAATGGCCCCTGCATGACCCATTCGTTTGCCGGGTGGAGCAGTTCGTCCGGAGATGAAGCCGATTACGGGTTTCTTCATCATTTTAATATATTCCGCGCCTGCCTCCTCGTCACTGCCGCCTATCTCGCCAACCATCACCACTACCTGAGTCTGTGCATCCGCTTCGAACATCGGCAAAACATCAACAAACTTGGTGCCTATCATAGGATCACCGCCGATACCTACGCCTGAAGACTGACCTAATCCTGCTCTGGTAAGTTCGTCGGCAATCTCGTAGGTAAGTGTACCGCTGCGAGAAACTAACCCAACCGGCCCGGGTGTAAAAATGCTTCCTGGGATAATACCTATTTTTGATTTTCCGGGGGAAATCAAGCCCGGGCAGTTTGGCCCAATGAGTCGCACTCCGCCTCGCTGGCGAATAATAGCGTTCACCTTGATCATGTCTTCTGTAGGAACACCTTCCGTAATGCAGACAATCAGCGGAATTCCAGCGTCAACGGCCTCCAAAATAGCGTCACCGGCATTGAGCTTTGCCGGTACGAATATTACAGATGCATTCGCTCCGGTCTCACGTACCGCATCTCGCACAGAATTGTATACCGGAACTCCCTGGGCTGTCTGGCCGCCCTTGCCCGGTGTAGTGCCTCCCACAACCTTCGTTCCATATTCGATCATTTGCATCGTGTGGAAACCACCGTCTCTTCCGGTGATGCCCTGTACTACAACCCTGGTGTTCTCATCAATCAATATACTCATTTAATAGTTGGCTCCGTAATTCTATGCAATTTCGTCTTCGGTCTGCTCGTTCGGGTCTTGAAGAAGAGGGTCGCCTTCTTCATCAAAAAATAGATCTTCACCGCCGTATATTATGCCATCGGTATTGGCGGCGACTTCTCTCAGGATGCAGTCTAGAGCTTCCCATCCGGGATGATCCTCATCATCGACCAGCGGGGGCATTAAACTGCAGGTATATACCGCTTTCGTATCTGCCAGGTGACCCTGCACAATCCATCTGCCCGCTTCATCCGGATGGTCATGGGTGACGAGAGCCGCAGCAGAACGAATTTCAGCGGCTGTTTCAGAATCTCCTAAAATATCCCATTCCAACAGGCAAATATCGTGCAGTTCCGGCTCTTTCCATCGTAGAAATACGGCGTCCCAATCAGTAAGCTCGAGCTCTTCCTCCGTACAGTCTCCCGCAGCGCTTATCGAAAGGCTGGAAGGATAACCCATTTCCACCATGGCTTCCTGCAGAAATTTTAAGGGGAGGATTTCTAAGGATCGGGAAAAGATGTATAGCGCAGGCTCGTTTTTTGGTACCGCTTCAGGTTCTGTCAATTGCCTTCAGCCTTTGCTTTGATTGCATCCATGGTAGCCTGCAGATTATCGGTCATTTTCTTTTTGATCAGGTTTTTTACCATAGCCCCGATCAGCGGAACATCATATTCATAATCTACAGTAGAGTCGAATCGCGTTTTATTCGGCCCTTCAGAAACGAACTGCCACAAGCCTTCCATCTTATCCATGTCACCCTGGAGCATTTTGAAATCGTCCCGATAGAGAGAGTCGTTCCATAGATCTTCCTGAGTCCATTTGATAGTCATTTTGAAATCACGAATCAGCCCAACCCAGGCAGTAACTGTACGATCACTATCGACGCTTCCTTCGATGATTACTAAAGACTGCAAATCGTCCATAAACTCGGGAAATTTTTCAACATCCCGTGCGACGCGATACACATTCTCAATTGGGGCATCGATTTCTACACTCTGCTTTATAATTGGCATCGTCTCTCCGAAGCTGGTTAATGTGCCTTAAATCGGACCGGCTAATATGTTCTATCTGCTGAATCATGGTGGAGTGATAGAATTATTTTCTAGCTTCACGCCAGGCTAACTCAGCGGCTCCCATAATTCCTGCATTGTCTCCTAATTCGGCAGGAACGATTTTTGCTTCTGCCATAATTGAACCGACTGCGCTTGCTCTGGCCGTGCGCACCGCAGTTTGGAAAAGAGTGTTGGATCGCGATATTTTACCGCCCAGCACGACGACTTCAGGATTAAAAACGTTCACCATGCTTGCAATTCCGAGGCCCACATAATGACCGGTTTCTCGCAGGACTTCCAGCGCCAGAATATCGCCTTCATTGGCAGCATCGTCGATAGATTTTGGAGTGATGTACTGCTGCAGGGCATCCGGCCCGGTAACATAGCGCCAAAGCAGGCTTTCGCGTCCAGATTCGAGTTTCAGCGCAGCACGCTCGCATATTGGATCTCTGCCAGCCAGTGATTCAAGTCTGCCATGCGGCCCGTTGAGGCTGCCCCCCTGGCCGTCCGCAATTATGATATGCCCAACCTCAGCTGCTCCTCCAGTGGCTCCGCGGAGTACCTCACCTTCGATAATGATGCCGCCTCCGACCCCGGTACCCAGAGTAAACATTACGAGATGCCGCGTACCTCGGCCGGCGCCATATCGAAATTCACCCAGAGCAGCGACGTTTGCATCGTTATCCATCACCATGGCGATGTTCAGCTCTTTTTCTACCAACTGGCGCAGTGGGACGTTTTTGAAGGGGACGTATTGACCATCGGCGTAGTCGCCAAAATTTGGCGCCCATCGGATGATACCGTTAGGAACATCGATATGACCAGGTACCGCAATACCAATGGCTCCAATATCATCCATGGATACTTTTGCATCCGCTGCTGCACCGCGAATAGCTTCGGCAATCCGAGCTACTGTTTTGGCAATGCCGCCTTTTGCATCGGAGGTGTTTTCCGCGCGGCCTACAATTTTTTCACTCGTATCCAGCACAGAGGCTCGAACGTTCGTGCCTCCCAGATCGACCCCCACTACATAAGGCGCGTCGGCCTTGGCTCTTGCTCGCGAATCGCTCACGCGTACCCTCCCTATCCATGCATTCAACTGCTATAATAGAATTTTGCTGATTATAGCTTGCTGACATACTCTAAGTCAAGGGAATACTGTTTTTGATTGATTGCCTAATCTGAACGTATTAATTATTCATGCTCTTCAGCATAATATGTGTGAATTCATGTGATCTCGTTTATAAAAAAAATTATCCGGAAGATATTCCGATTCGTCCTAATTTTGTCTGACAAACTATCGGTTTTGCTAATATATGACGGGCGATCTTCTTGCATAATATAGATTACGCTTGACATAGCAGGTTTGCAGTATTATAATAGAATTAGGTAAGTAGACTATCTATGCGTCACTCGATTCAGTAACTGTGAGAAGGAAATTGTAATGAACCTGCTCGTTAAATTGTTGATCGCAGTAGCGCTTCTTTTCGTCATTGTCTACCTGTTGTCCACACTTGTCGGTCTTCTCTTCTGGGCTGCCCTCATTGGTGCTATCGTCGTGATTGTTGCCGGCATGATCAAACTTTTCTCGCAGGATCGAAGAAGCCGCAAATCACCAAATCTTTCCTCACACCGCCGTGCTGAACGTAAGGCAGACCGTGCACTTAAAGATATGGAACGCAAGGTAAACAGAGAATGATCAAAAGTTCAATTCGACCGCTTTTTTCGTGGCTCCGCTTGTTGGCGTGAGCCACGTTTGATTCTAATGTGAGGCATTGTTAAAATTTCGAAGAGGGAGTGGAATTTTCTGGCATTCGAATTTCTATCACTGATTTATTGTGAAGAGTCTCGAGCAGACATCTATCGGCTTAATAGCAGGATGCAAGAGAGAAGTGCGTTAACTTGTGGGCAGTCCAACTGCTGCAATAATTTTAAATAAGACCGAATCGAGTGCATCCGGGAAAATTTTTAACTTCTCAATAGCTATAGCACCTCGTCGCCGCGTTCTTCAGTGCGGATACGAATGGCATCTCCCATGGGAAGGATGAAGATTTTGCCGTCGCCTGGTTCGCCTGTATAAGCATATTTTTCAATTGTGTTCACAATCTCTTTCACATCTTCATCACGCGCGATGATTTCGATCTTTACTTTCATTGGCAGATCATGGGCGTAGCTGACTCCCCGATAGCTCTCTTTGTGGGATCCCAATCGGCCGCTGCCCCGTACGTCCGACACAGAAAGACCTTGAACACCTATCTCCCCGAGTGCAATTTTTACTTCATCCAGTTTCAACGGGCGAATGATAGCTTCGATTTTTTTCATGAGTTGGTCTCGTATCCTATTTATTGTCAGCTAATCTTCTGAAGATATCCGAATGAGCGTTCGCAGCTGATGCTCAGAAGTGCCACAATATCTTCCACTAAGAGCCGCGGTATCGCTGGCAGAGTGCCCAGAGTGCAGCTTGATATATCGCTCATTTACAATACGACTGGAAATCAGATCAAACCCATGCCATTTTCCATCCTGCATCAGACATTCGACCCAGCCCTGCATAAGGTCTTCGCCGGCGTTGTCCGAATTGAATATACAGCCGTTAACGTATCTCGCTGGTATCTGCTCTCTGCGGAAAATCTGGAGCATAAGCTGATTGAGATGATCCGCGGTGTCAGTGGGTGGTTTCGGATTGTTGGGAGATCCAGTGAACTTTAGATACGCTCTATTCAAGAGTCTGGTCAGGGAGATAGCGAAAGATGCCGCACCAAGTCCTGATGAAAGCTGTGCAGAGGAGATGATTCTATCGATATCTGGTAAGGCAGCTTCTGGGGGAAGTGTTAGATAAGGCTGCCAAATATCCTCATGGGATATCGACTTATAGAACTCCTCATCATCCTCATCCAGCACTAATCCTTCGAATGGATCCTCAGCGTATGTCTCTACCAATGCCTCAGAGTTCAGGGTGAATTCATGGATTTGCTCCGTGAAGGTGAAATGATCAACCTGTCCCTCAGGGGCTTCAACGGACGTGACAGAGGTGAACGGCTTGACCTGCAGATGATAATCCAAACAGGATTGATCATCATCCGATATCGGTTTTAACCGAGCTTCGAATTGGCACTGGCGAACTGGAGTGGGTGTTGCGTATCTTAAATTAGCAAAAAGTCGAAGTCGCACGGTCGTTTTCCTACCTTATCCGGCGAACTTAGAGTGTTGTTCCTCTATTATATCCCTACTGGTTTGAATTGTAAAGGATAACCAATGCTTATGACTTTGCAAATAGCTTCCCTATTCGGTACAATAGAGTCCTATGTCCGAAATATTTCTCAAAAATGTGAATGCGCTGATTGTAACTCAGGTTGAAACTGGAAGTCCGGCCAGCAAAGCCGGTGTCCAGGTTGGCGATATGCTCCGCCAAATTAATGGGCGGCCCACACTGGATATCCTCGATTATAGATTTCACTCAGCAGATTCTCGATTGAAACTATCACTGGACCGTGGCGGCACGGAGATCACCGCGCTTCTTAGGAAAGATGAGGGCGAAGACAGCGGCCTCACCTTTCAATACGATCTCGGCGACAAAGTCCACACCTGCAATAATAAATGTGTTTTCTGCTTCATCCACCAGATGCCCAAGAAAATGCGTAAATCTCTCTATTTAATGGATGACGATTTTCGCCTCTCATTTATGCACGGCAACTATGTCACTCTCACCAATGTAACGGATGAGGAGTGGTCCCGCATTTTGGAGCAGCGCCTCTCTCCTCTCTACGTTTCTGTCCATGCTACGGACCCCGAAATAAGAAGGCAGCTGCTGGGCAGAAAAGAGCCCACTCCCATACTTCATCAGATCAGGGAACTGGCTGCTAACCGCATAGACGTGCACGCACAGATCGTACTCTGCCCCGGCTTAAACGACGGTGAGATTTTGAAGAACACTCTTCTCGAACTCTCAAATGAGCATCGAAGTGTTACGGAGAAGCGAGCAGGAGTGCAGTCTGCAGCGATAGTACCTGTTGGTATGACCAGATTTCGAGAACGGCTGCCAGCGCTTCAGCATGTAGAGCGGGACTATGCAAGAGAAATGATAGCTGTGGTAACCAGGCTTGAAAAAGAGTTCATGAAGCGTCTGGGAACTCGGTTTGCATGGCTGGCAGATGAATGGTATTTCATCGCCGATCTTCCGTTTCCAGGTAAAGCCCACTACGAAGAGTTTCCGCAGCTCGAAGATGGTATAGGCACGGCACGGCTGTTTTTGGAAGATGTGCGCAAGCTGCATAGCAGGCTGCCAGCGAGTATTGCGCTTCCCCTCGAAGCCACACTCGTTACTGCTGAAATGCCAGCGGCATTAGTGCAGTCATTTGCTGCACGCCTGAATCAAATAGACGGTGTCACTGTAAATGTATGTGTTGTAAAAAATAATTTTTTTGGCGGTGATATCCACATCGCCGGGCTGCTTACCGCGGTGGATATTGTCGAACAGCTGAAGCAGTTCGAGGATTGCAAATCGACGGTCTATGTGCCAAAGATATGCCTTCGAGATGAAACGATATTTCTGGACGATCAAACTTTAGTTGAAGTACGTGAACATTCTGGCCTCGATTTACGACTTACTGGAAACACCCCGCGCGATCTTGCGGAAACGATGGGGCTTATCAGGCCATCCACCAAACTTAAAGCAGTAAATGACGGCTGGGTTATGGAAGAGAATATAAGTTAGCATTAATCTCATTCTTAAGATCGATAGTGATGACCATAAAAGTATCAGATACGAATAAAAAAAGCCTCGAAGCCAAATCGTCCCGGGCAGATAAATCTGGTGGGAATCCGAATATATCAGGCCAAAATTCAAAAAAAATAACGCCTCAAAACACCGATCTTTTTTTTGATCGTGAGCTGAGTTGGTTAGATTTTAATGCGAGAGTGCTTTCGGAAGCCTTATCATCGAACAATCCCTTGCTGGAGCGACTCAAATTCCTGGCTATATTCAGTAACAATCTGGACGAATTTTTCATGATTCATGTGCCTGGCATCCGGGATAGAATTCATGATGTCAGTGACCCTAATCTAACACGGCCCAAAATCGAACAGCGGCTGCTCAACATTCAGGCTAAACTGCTGCCCATGCTTGATCAGCACTCCAAATGCCTTCAGGATGTACTTCCTCAGTTAGCAAAATTTAATATCTGCTTAAAATCCTATTCCGAATTAACGGAAATTCAAAAAGAGCGGCTTAAATCCTACTTTGAAAACGCTGTATTTCCTGTACTGACTCCGCTCGCGCTTGGCCCCGGACATCCTTTTCCTTATATATCTAATTTGAGTTTGAGCCTCGCAGTAGTGGTGCGCGACCCTGAAACAGGGGAAGATCACTTTGCGCGCGTTAAAGTTCCTACCAGGCCAGTGCTTCCGCGGCTCGTGCCGATTGCAGGAGAAACCTGGCAGTTTGTACTGTTGGAAGATCTGGTCGCGGCGCATTCCGACAGGCTTTTCCCGGGTATGGAGGTGCGTGCCTGCTATCTATTTCGGGTAACACGCAATGCCGATCTTGAACTGCGCGAGGATGCTGCTGATGACCTCATGGAGATGATTGAGGAGGAACTGAGTAAGCGGCGTTTTGGGGAAGTCGAGCGCCTGGAGGTCAGCAGTTCCATGCCCGATTCAATTCGGCAGACAATCATCGAGGAGCTGGGCAACTTGAATCCGGCTCAAATATATGCTGTCGATGGACCTCTGAATGTTGCTGATTTCTTT
>JBBRDM010000105.1:0-19133 GCA_038203935.1 Chthonomonadales bacterium | reverse complement strand
TAATCAGGCGGTAAGTTTCGGCAACCGCAAAAGTTGTTTTACCGCTGCCTGTTTGCATTTGAACCAGCGCACGACGGCGGTTCGCAGCAAGAGACACTTCTAAGTTTGTAATGGCTTCGATCTGGCAGTCTCTTAATCCTTCTCCGTTGAGCGGTGGGAGCTTCTGGAGTCGGTTGAGCAAAGTCCGCACACTGAGCAAAGTTCGCTCTTTGTAACCAGTCGTATCCGCATGAATAGCAGGGTCAACGGAAATATCTTGAATTCCAAGCTCAGCAGCAACCGTTTCGGGACGATGGAACGTCATTACATCCCGGCTTGCTGCTTGATAGTCGAATACATTTGTGAAGCGCGTCTCAACACCAGTGGATTGATATAACCAGGGTAACGGTCTATAGACTGCAAGGAGGTTGTCCGGCAGGCCGAGGCTATACTTTTCTGTCTGCACTTCCACGCCAGTAAGTGTTTCACCCTTTTTTTTTGCTTCAATCACTCCCGCGACTTGCCGGTTCACATACAGCAGGTAGTCTGCTGTTCCATGTCCTCGTTTGAGTGGAAACTCACGAACTGCAATGGCATTACTTGCAGAAAGGTCGAGATTCGGGTAGTCCTGCACCATCCAACCGGATGCGGCGAGTTGTTCATCAATTTTTTCCCTGGCAATATCCTCAAGCCGCATATTATTTTGCTCCACAGATGCAGTAAACACCCACTGCAAGAGTTCACCATAAGTAGATAAAATCCTCTATCTATACCATTTTCACGCTGATAATTGACAAATATCAAATAGTTACTCACTCTGATCTATCACTCAATTTCGTAACTACTATCCGGAAAATGTTGTAAAATAGTCCGATCGACAGCTAATAAGTGTAGACACAAACACAAATGGAGGTCAGAACATGGATATCGAGGGTGGATGGGTTACTACGAGAGAGGCGAGTGAATATCTTGCAGTCTCCAAGACGCAGATTCGAAGATTGTTTCTCGCCGGGAAATTGAGACGACTAGATCCTGATGAGTTCGATCCTCTTCATAGGGCATACTATTCCTGGAAGGATGTTTTGGAAATACGGTTCGAATCCAATCGAGCCAAGAAGAGACTATGGCTGCAAAAAATATTGAATGTGGATATTCCGACTGATTGGATAACACCACGTGAGGCGGCCGCAATCCTGGATGTGGATATTAGTTCAATCTATAAGAAGATTAAAAATTCAACTTTTCTCTATGCTGTGACTGGAAATGGGACCAAGTTGAAACGGCTTCTTCTTCCAAAGAGAATGGTATTGAAACATCTCGATGATGCTGAACGGATTAAGAACAGAAAACAGTATTCGAGGTACCAGTCGACTTATCACGCACCGCGACCTGCATTGACGCCCGGAGAGGAAGCTGAGTTTGAAGAGAAAAAGTGGCTGTCGGCTGGCGAAGCCGCTAGGATACTTCGAGTTACGCATGCAAATCTTTGCAAGTTCTGTAAAACGAAAAGGCTGCGAAGCTGGCCGCCGCCAAGCTGGTGGCATGATGCTCGGAAGTGGTGCTTTATGTATTCGGATGTGATGGCTTTGCGAGATGATCCGGTACGACTGGCGAATCGAGCGCGATGGGAAAAAGCATTCTCGAAGGAGGCGATAGGACAACGGCTTGAGAAGCGCATGGATGCGGTTATGGAACGCTTTCCGGAGAACCCGATCAAACTGGATAGGATGTTCCCCTCTCCTGAGGTATGGTAGCTTCGATTTGCCGTCGACCGAATGAGAATGTCCAGAAGCAGATTTCGAAAGAGCCGCACATACTGCCGAGGGAGCCGCGACGGATAGAGTCGTAGTTTCGCCCTCATCCCCAACCCCTTCTCCCAAAAACAGGAGAAGGGGCTTAAAACCGCAGTTCGTGTTCATCTCCGGCCGCTCAGGCTGCCTGCATGGGCTAGGATATTTACACCGCAATATCTTCAGCGATTAGTGCGAACTGTTCCAGTGCAGCTTGGAGGTCTTCCATGATTTCAGCCGCGATTACTTCTGAAGCAGTCAGGTTTGCACGGTCTTCGAAACTATCACGCTTAAGCCAGAATATATCCAGGTTTGCTTTATCACGTTGCAATAGTTCTTCAATGGAGGAACGAGAGTTATAATATCTCAAAGCAAGAGACGGTGCTGTCCTTATCAAATGCAGCGATAGCATCGGCATGCTGCCTGATCAGGCCTTCGATTATACTGGTCGGTTGATTTCCACATCGGAGCCATATAACCTTGGGAGGCGAACCAAAGAGTGCGGACATATCGGCAAAATCAGCATCCTGCGTCACGATAGTAAAGCCGTTGGTACGCGCATATTGCCAAATATCGAAGTCATTAGCTCGATCTAATTCGACGAGACGAACTTGACTGGAATTGGGAAAGTAATCAGCGAGGCGTGTACAGAGTCTGAAACTCAGATTCTGATCGAACAGTAGTTTCATACTGTTGTCATCACTCGCCGTTCCCTATCCGCTGCGAAGGCCAGGACGGCAAGAATATCCTCCTTCGTGATTTCAGGAAAATCTTCCATAATTTCAGCGTGAGTCATATCAGCGGCCAGCCATCCCAATACGTCCGAAACGGCAATCCGCATGCCTCGTATACATGGGCGTCCACCACGCGTACCCGGCTCGATTGTTATAATGTTTTGATAGTTCATATAATCATAGTATACATCCATTCGGTTCTTACAGGATGTATATCTCGAGAATGACTGCTTCAGATTGCACGAATTTCCGTAAAGCGAGATGCTGGAGAGCAAGTTCAAGGAGTATCTCGCCCAGGTCGGCGGGAAGTTTCCATGACTGGACAGCCTTGCGCCCCTCCCACCTGATGATGATGCTTTTTTTCATAAGCGCCGCATATCCTGCCGCGGGAGCCAAGAATAATAGATACGTAGTTTCGCCCTCATCCCCAACCCCTTCTCCCAAAAACAGGAGAAGGGGCTTAAAACCGCAGTTCGTGTTCATCTCCGGCCACTCAGGCTGCCTGCACGGGCTGGGTTATAGCATTTTAAAAAAATCGTTGAGATCAGAGCGTTTGAGAGGATTTTCTTTTAAGGCGAATCGCTTGTTTGTACGGAGATCGTAAATCCAGAGCTTGTCTGTACAGGGTTGTTCTCGTGCCGGCTTCCGGTCGAAAACAGGAACAACGATCCAGGAATCCGATAAATAAAATATTAATCACACCGTTTTGCAGGGTCGAGACATGGCGAATAGTTGTAATGTTCGCCCGGTTCAGCCTCTCCAAGCGGAACGAAAAAAGATCTAATCGCGAGTGATTTCACATGATAATCTGCAAATAGCACAAATGTCTTATTAGAATGCCGTGCATAAGGAGCGCAGGGACCACCTGCATTCGGATCAACCACTCCGCCGACAGTTGCATCTCCCAACACAACACCACCAAAATATGAATATATCTTTGGAATCCAATCCTCCGGGCGGACATTCTTCTGATCAGTTGTTCCTCTTTCCACCATAAGTACAGTACCTGCAGGCTTATTGATCTCTGAAAGCGAAATATTTTTTTCGAATATATCTCGAGGTGTGGAACTTCCACCTACAAAAAGATTGTAGGCATAACTTATTCTGGCATTAAAGGTCTTACCGTCCGCGTAATGCATTAAAAAACTATCTGGCAGTAAAGTGTCGTCTGGACACACAAATAATTCGTCATTATTTAAATACGAGCGCAGCAATTCCGGCCAATAAATCAGTTGATTCGTAATCTCTGTGAATGGCAGATGCTGGTCATTGTCCTGAGCGTAGAGCAGCATAGCCGTCCCTATTTGGCGCACATTCGAAAGGCAGACAGTCTGGCGCCCTCTCTCGCGTGCCTTGCCGAATACAGGAAAAAGCAGAGCAGCAAGGATAGCCACAATTGCTATTACGACAAGCAGTTCTATTAATGTGAACGCGCCGGTTCGTGTAATTCTTGCTTGATCAAGCATTTGAGAATTCCTTCCAACAAATAGCACTAAGCTTTCGATATTCAATTTTATACACGGCTAATTCGCTTTGATTAAGACTAACGAAGATCAATACCTGTGAACATATGATGAATATTGGGGAATAACTGTTTCCGAACCTAGCTATTGTATGAAAATAGTATGAATATCCGGATGATAGAGTGAGTGTACTGGCTTCCATTTCAAAAGTCAAGGACAATTGACATTTTATTTGCAATATTAATATATCAAATCTTTTAAAAAGCAACTTAACTCACATTTATTTTGGCACTTCGGGACGATAGTAATTCGTTCGGATTTATCTTTTCTGAACGCATATCAACCTATCAGGTATACTGCACTTTCATTGCACAGCTTGATTGGTTCGAAATCTCCCGGACCGCTGCTAATAATTTATGACCGCTTATTCTTTTATGAGCGATGGTTACGCGAGGTTATTGAAATGAGTATGCCGCCCGAAGATATGGAACTCTGTCTGAAACTTCTTCAGCAAATAGCGGACGCCCCTCTGCTAGTTCGCCGTGATGACAGGTTCAAAGGCCTTATCTCCAAAATATACAAAGAGTGCAAACGAGACGATCTCAAGGCGGAGCGATGGCGCAAAGAACAGGAAGATCGGGCGCTGCGCGCTGCCACCGCTATGGTTCAGATGCAGCGGGATGCCTTGCCAATCGCACTGCTGCCGCCGCCTGCCGCTCCTTCCGGCAAGCGCCTGCATAATCCAGAAGCCTGCTATATCTGCAAAAAAGATTTTACAGAAGTCCACTTCTTCTACCATCTTCTTTGCCCGGAATGCGCGGAGTTCAACTTTCAGATGCGCGATCTCCATTCAGATCTGAATGGCCGTACTGCGCTGGTGACCGGCGGAAGAGTGAAGATCGGTTTTCAGACGGTTCTGCGCCTGCTGCGTGATGGCGCAAAAGTAATAATGACGACCCGATTTCCGCATGCCGCAGCCCTGCGTTTTCATGCCGAAGCGGACTCTCCTACATGGGCAGACCGCCTTCATCTATACGGCCTTGACCTGCGCAATATTCCGGCAGTCGAAGAGTTTTCGCACCATCTCCTGAACACAGAACAGTCCATCGATATCATCATCCACAATGCCGCACAGACCATACGTCGCCCGCAGGGATTCTATCAGGATCTCATTGCACAGGAGCAGTCACCGCAGCAGACACTTTCTATCGAAGCGATGCAGTTTGTTCGGCAGGGAGCCCCTTCCACGCTGGCAATATCGGACAGCTCCGTGCTGCTGCCGGCAGTGATTTCCGGCGGCTCGAATGATCATCTAAACGGGGTAAATTCAACAGACATTCTTCCCGTGGATAGGCTGGAGGATAATGAGGAGCGTGCGGACTCGAGGACGATCAACAGCTGGCTGCTCCGGCTGGATGAGGTAGGCGCTCCGGAAATGCTGGAGGTCCAGCTCGTCAACTCGGTGGCGCCATTCCTGCTGAACAGCCGCCTGAAGCCGCTGCTTATGCGCTCGCCGTTTGCACGTCGGTTTATTGTGAATGTCTCGGCGATGGAGGGTCAGTTCAGCCGCCACAAGACGGTCTTTCACCCGCACACGAACATGGCGAAGGCTGCGCTGAATATGATGACTCGCACGTCAGGAGAGGACTACGCGAAGGATGGAATCTACATGAACAGCGTGGATACAGGCTGGGTGACGGATGAGAACCCCACTCCAAAACGAACTCATATTCAAGATACACACGGCTTCTTCCCGCCGCTGGATATCATCGATGGAATGGCCCGCATCTATCATCCAATCGCAGTGGGAATCAATAGCGAAGCGGAACCAGTATACGGACAGTTCCTGAAGGACTTCACCACCTGCCCCTGGTGATAAAGTTAGGTGATTTCAATTTTGAGGATAGGTGAGTTGGTTAACTCTCGATTTTATAAACCAATGAAATTCATACTTGCCTGCCTGGCATGCTCCCTGCTCATTTACGAGAGTATGAGCTGGTTAGGCGTGATTTTCCTTGGCAGTAATCCTTTCGACAATAACCCGTTTGATAACTCAAAATTTGATCAGGCTATATGGAATGAGGATGCGACTGTATTTTGGGCAGGCAATCGACGTGCAGGTATGGCTGAGGACATATTGAATCATCGGCTGAAACACGGTATGACTATGAAAGCAGTAATAGATCTCCTTAACGAACCGACGAGCAAGATAGATCGGGCTGAAATGAAAAAAGAAAAAAAGAGATTTCCTGTTGTAGATAAACTTACTTATAGGGTGTTATCTTATTATTTGGGTGAAGAGTTAGGAAGTTATTATGTTTTTGGAAATGAGGTTGATACAGCTTGGTTAGATCTTAGGTTTGATTCAGGCGGCAACTACATCGGGGGTGAACTGTTTGTCCCGCACTAACTGTGGGTTGATTTGATTTCGCTTCCACGAAGTCATAACTACATCTGATCCCATTTCAAAATGATGTTAGTCAGCAAGGTGCATGCTGAAACCACAAGTACCAACACCGCTGCTGAAGCGGCAATATAGAAATAATCTCCCATCATCCACGCTCCAAATCGTACTCAAACAGCCACTTTAGAATCGAATAGTGTCCATTATCAAGATTATTATTATCATACCATAGTTCATTTAGATTAACAATTTACTTCGTTTCTGCAGTTACGGTAGTACTATGGATAAATGGAGGTCATCCTTGAACCGAGGTTGAAATAACTGATCGTCTGCAGCTTATAATTAATTGTCGGAGGATACGCGATGATCGAATCGAGGTTTATTGCTGCACGTCAGCAGTTTAAAATATTCATTTCACTTAGCTTAATTTTTACCGCTCTATTTCTGCCGATCGCGGTCAATGCCGGTCCTCCATTTATTACTGATGACCCCGAACCCGTGGAGCTGCATCACTGGGAAGTATATCTCGCTTCACAATATAATAACGATAGGGATGGTGTTTCCGGCACTGCGCCTCATATTGAAGTGAACTATGGAGCCGCACCAGAACTGCAGCTGCATATCATCGCGCCGTTTGCCTACGATCATCCGCATGGCGCGCCGATGGTTTACGGATTTGGTGATATCGAACTCGGCGCGAAATATCGATTCATCAAGGAGACCAGAAAGCGGCCGCAGGTGGGAATTTTCCCTCTAGTTGAGCTGCCGAGTGGTAATCAATCAAGAGGTCTGGGAAACGGGCAGGCTCAATTTTTCCTGCCCATCTGGATTCAGAAAAGCTGGGGCCCCTGGACGACCTATGGCGGAGGGGGATTCTGGCACAATCCTGGCACAGGCAATAGAGACTACTGGTTCACAGGGTGGCTGGTGCAGCGACAGGTAACAAAGAAGCTCGTAGTTGGAGCAGAGCTCTTTCATGCAACTTCCAGCGCGATAGGCGAATCAGATCGAACCGGCTTCAACATCGGCTTGATCTACGATTTCGATGAAGGTCATCACCTTCTATTTTCCGCCGGTGACGATATTCACGGCAGAAACCAGGGAGCCATGTATCTGGCTTACCAGATTACTTTCGGCCCCCACGAAAAAGGTGAATGATTCGATTCCTGAATACCTGAGAAATCGTTTACTTGATTTCCCTTCTTAAGCGATTGTGACACATTTGTTACTTATTAGCATCAGCATTATATGCTCTTTATTACTATATACAGTATATATTATTTGAATTACACTATCGGTAGGTTATCGTTACGTTAGCGTTACACTTTAAGCGTTTCTCTGCAGGAATAATTACTTAAATACTTTGAACCACACAGGAAATTTTACTTTCCCATATTGCTCAATAAATAATTGAATGGCGTTTGGGAAACGGGATTCAGTATAGATGCATTGCTGCTCGAACTGCCTTCATTGTCTCCTCGGCGGCGGATGAGGCGACATCGGCACCTTCCTTGAGAATTCGTTCCAATTCAGCAGGGTCGGCAAGAAGTTCCGCGCGTCGGACACGCATTGGTTCGAGCGCGGCGTTCAACACCTCTGTCAGCTCTTTCTTATTCTGCATGCATCCGCGCTCACCCGCCCGATCCTCTTCCCAGGATGTGGAATAGCCAGTCGGATCGTATACTCTCCGAAGCTGGCAAACCACGCAGTTTTCAGGCACACCCGGATCATTTTTTCGAAGTTTCGTCGGTGTGGTAAATGCGTTTTTGACTTTGGCAGCGACTTCGTCTGCGCTGTCCGAAATGAATATCGCATTCCCATACGATTTGCTCATCTTTCGCCCATCCAGCCCGGGCACAACTCCGGTTACCTCATTGAGTACCGTCTGCGGCTCTGGAAATGTCTCTCCGTAAAGATGGTTGAACCGGCGGGCAATATCACGGCTTATCTCCAGATGAGCCGCCTGATCTTTTCCAACAGGAACCGCATGCGCTCGATAGACAAGAATATCAGCCGACTGCAGACAGGGATATCCCATCAAGCCGTAGGAGATGCTCTCATCGCCCCCGCCACGCTCATGCATCAGGTCACGCTTTTCCTTGAAGGATGGCACCCGCTCCAGCCAGCCGACCGGAGTAATCATCGAAAGCAGCAGATGCAGCTCCGCGTGCTGTTTGACATGGCTCTGGATAAAAATAGCACATTTTTTGGGGTCCAGCCCGGCGGCGATATAATCGGCGGCGACTTCCCGACAGGCTGGGGCAATCTTCTCAGTCTCATCATATCTCGTAGTGAGTGCATGCCAGTCTACAATACAGCAGAACATCTCATACTCATCCTGCAGCTTCACCCAGCTTCGTAGTGCGCCTTCGAGATTGCCTAGGTGCAGCGCTCCTGTTCCGGTGGGCTGCATTCCGCTGAGAAGCCTTTTTTTCTTTGGTGTTGGCGGCGAGACTGTCATAATATTCCTTATGGTTAGAATTTAAGAGGGGAAGCTAATTGCAGTAAACCGGACGTGATTTAACCTCACATTTGGCCCGTCAGCAGAGTGATCGATTGCTGAACTGCGGGACCAATGATAGAACTGAGAGTGCCCGGGCTTAAGAAACATAGGCTTAAAATGAGAAAAGGCCCCCACTGGCCAATAAAGCGGTCGAAAGTAATTGCCAGATCAAGAGGAAGCAGACTGCTGAGTATTTTAGAGCCATCGAGTGGATGAATCGGGATGAGGTTGAAGAACATCAGGCTCAGGTTCAGTGTCAGAAATGAGAATACAAACGAACCAGAGACAGTCGCATAGCTGCCATTCATCTCCCTGTCCAGCCATAAATCGTGCCCGGAGGAGAGCGAATATCTGATTATCATACCGGCTGTCACAGCCAGTATCAGATTCATCAGTGGGCCAGCTGCAGCAACAAGCAGCATATCTCTTCGCGGATGCCGCATTCGGGCAAAATTCACCTGAACCGGTCTTCCCCACCCCAATCCCCGCCCAAAATTAATGGTAAGGAACATCATGATGAAACCCATAGGATCGAAATGTTTATCCGGCCAGAGGGTTACTCTGCCCTGGCTCCGGGGTGTATCATCCCCCAGCATATCTGCGGAGATGGCATGCCCGAACTCATGGAGACTTATACTGAGAACGATCACGATTATTTGTACCAGAAAATACTCTGGATCTCTGAACATCAGCAAGTCTTGCATCTTATCACTTTCGATTCGCCCAAGAGGCGAAATAGAATTCTACGCATTAAATACTCTCTATCAACAAAGCATTCTCACATCCAAATCGCTGCAAAAGCAGTTTAGCACTATTATACCAGAGAGGATTTACCGGAATTAAATCGTATCAGACGTTCCCAATCAATAACGCCTTCAACGCAAAATCTGTTGACGAATTTGGCTGTCAACTCGTTTAGCTTTGCATCATAAGCGAATTGAATGGCCTCGTTCCGTTCATGGGCAAGATGCCCTAATGGCTCAATAAGATCTTGATACAACCGCTCATTTCCACCGGATATCAACTCCCAGAAACGCTGTCCACATAATTTCACGTGGGATCCTTTATCCGGCGAGTTATCGACTCCATAGCAGCAAGCTTCCACACAGATGATATGCATTCCAAGGGAGCCTCCTGACGTCGCAAGCACTCTTTTTGCAGTATTGAAATTTGCTCGTAAATGATTAATCTGACCGGAATTTCCCCAATTTGGACCACTTTTGATACTGATGAGATATTTTTTATTGTCCTCTTCAAATTCGAGATCGATTCCAAGAATCCCAGATTTTCGCCCTTTGCAGGAAGATTCACAAACGAAAATTGCTGTCTGTTCAAGAAAATTCCCAAATGTTGTTTCTTCACCGCTAGAAACCGTGGCATCGAGTACTGATTTTACAAAATCATGCGCGGTATTACTTCCTTTGGCTCTAAAGAGGTAAGGATTCTTGCGTTTAATGATTCCATCCAGATTTAATGCCTTTATTTTCTCAATCTTTTTATCGTGAAAGAAAGGGCCGATATTATTTTGAATATAGTTGACCACCGCCTCGAAATCAAGATCCGGCATAATATCCATCTTTTGTCATTTTAATGCCCAGATCAGCGGCCGCTAACTCACAGTATTCAGGCAGTATTTCAATTCCTACTGAACTGCGCTTAATTCCTCGCGCAGCCATCAGGGTAGTTCCAGACCCGCAGAATGGATCGAGAACGATATCACCCGGGGCAGTGAAAAGTTTGATAAACCACTCCGGCAGACTGAGAGGAAACGCTGCGCTATGGCTTTTGTTATTGCATTCCGTAGCAATATGCAGCACATTCGTAGGATAGGCCATTTCGCGGCCGATCCAGTTTTCAATTTTTTTGCCGAAACCGCTTCCTACTTTTGATTCATCACGAGTACGATCTGTGTCACTCAAAGATTTTAACCTGGCATATTTCCAATCTCCAGTTGGAACCATAACATCGCTTTGATACATGGCGAACTTTTTTTGCTTGGTAAAGTGTATACACCGCTCCCATGCATCACGAAATCGATTGGGCCATTTTCCAGGGTAGCAATTGCGCTTATGCCAGATATACTCTTCGGTATACAGCCAGCCTCGCTTGCGCATCTCGATGATCAATTCCATCACGTAGGTATGGCGCTCTCCATCCACCACTCTCTCTTTAATGTTGAGGATAAACGATCCAGTCGGTTTCAATACGCGATGCAGTTCGTCTGCAATCGGTAAAAACCACTCGACATATCTGTCGGCATGTATACCGCCATAGGTATTCCTGCGCTGGTCTGCATACGGAGGCGAAGTCACGATTAGATCGATGCTTTCTGCATCGAGAGTTCCAAGAATTTCTTTGCAGTCTCCATTGTATAGTTTAATATGTGATTTGGGATCGTTCTCGGAATTGAATAGAGCCGGCCCGATAGACTGATTGTGTAGTGATGCTCTATATGCTGCATCATCGTCATCTGAAATACACTCTTCAGGATTTACATCTCTGCTCATGCATATGGCTCCTTCGCGAGTGGATCAGTAGTTCTTTCCTAAGTAGACGTATTATACCCTGCCGCGCCACATTCAAAAATACGGTTCGTCAGGTATTAAAAGAAGCGATCGAATGATCGCTTCTTCTCAGCTGAATACTCATAATTCGTGTTGCAAGAACATTTAAAACTATAGATTTGGCCGGAAAATGAACGGCTTTCCTGTCATCTGGTACCAAAGTTTAACATGGGCCGGTGAGATTAGTGTAAGCGCTTTTTTCCCGATCTCTTTTCTGGTTTTCTCAGCCTCGACGCGCGCATCCGCTAATCTGGCCTGCATAGCTTGAGGATCGAAAGGCGGAGCGGGCTGCCTGTTCGTAGGTCCACCGGGCAGTGACGGACCGGCTGGCGCATTTGGATCAGGCGGAATCACTGGCGGAGTGGTGGAGGAGGGAGGAGCTATCGGAAACTGTGAGCCTCGCATGGCATTCGACATCACTCTAAGCTGTGCTCCCTGATATTCTCCGCCAAGCTGATCTAACTTGGTTCGCTCTTCCGAACTCAGCATGAATGGATCAGATACTTTTGGATCCAGTAAGGCGAGCGGTCCGCGAAACTGCAGATCTAACTCATGCAGGCGGGCAATCTGTTTTGGCCTAAGAATTTTTTCCAATTTGGCATCCAGATCGTCCAGCATATGGTTCATGCTAGACTGCATTTTTTTCTGCGTCTCTTCCATCTTCAGCCTGCGCTGTGCTGGAGTAAGCGTATCATCCGGTGCGGGAGTGGCATCGGGCGCGGTCGGCGCGCCTTTGCGACGCATAGAACCCATCAGTTCCTGGATTGATGAGCGCAGTTTAACCACCATATCCTGGCGGCTGGTTGTCTCAGTCTGTTCGATCTGTTCGCGTTGTTCTGAAGATATCAGCAGTTCGGTACGCACATCATCGCGCATGATAAGGGAAGGAATACTCGATCGCAGCGGATCGACCGGCATCAGTTGACCGCCCATTCCACCCATGAGAAAAGATCCCATTCCCATCATTCCTGCCATTGGGAGCGGCGGCCTCTGCATTGGCGGTGAAGACTGAGGAGGGTTCGCAGCAGCCTGATGTGCTATGGAAGGAATCGCCAGGCCAGTCGTCAGGGATATGGCTGCGATTGATCCTATCATTTTTTGCTTGAATCTCATGTTACACCTCTTAATCGAAATTACCATAGAATCCATCCGGGGCGATTACGCGCCAGAATGGCATCTAAGCCAAATACTCTGCCTGCACCGGCAATAAGCAGGGCGAACTCTATTGCCAGGAAACATTCGTTCAATCCCTGGGTAGTCGGGCCGTCCAGCCATCCGGCCAACAGGTAGTTCAGGTTCATCACAATTGCGAGCAGCGCAGACACTCTTGTAAGCAGGCCCATAATAAGCATCAGCCCAACGCCTAATTCGCCGAATACTACCAGATACGTAAATAGTGTGTAGTGTGGCAGCACAGAGTGAGTCAAGAAATTATAGTAGCTGCCCTCTGCCATTGCTGAGGTCCAGTGCTGAATGGTGGTTTTAAGCTGAGGAGTGCCTATCCAGTCCCATTTCTGGAGTCCGGCCATAAACAGTTTCACCCCGAGGAAAATACGCAGGATGACAATGCCAGCGCCAACTGAGGACCGGTAGGCACCAGATACGCCGCGCGCGCTATCAGACCTGCGCGGCATGTTTCGCTTTCGCCTGGGAGGCAGCGACCATAATACACGGCCCGCCAGATACTATTTCCATTCCAAAGCTCCGTGCCAGATTAAATGCTGCCATAGAATCGGATCCGGGCTGCATCCACAAATAGGGTATGTGCAGGTGTCCCGCAATAGTAACTAACTCTTCGGTAACCTGTGGCGGAGTGACTGTAACCAGGCAGTCAATCTCTCCTGGTATATTATCCAGAGAAGGATAACAGGGATCGCCATCGATGGTATCCGCTTCCGGATTCAAAGCAAAAACGGTATATCCCGCCGATTTCAACGATTTGTAAACTATAGAGCCATATTTCTCAGGATCCCGAGAAACTCCAGCCACTGCAAACCGGTTTTTACCCATAATGGTATCAATCATCACACGAGTAGACAAAAGCGTTCCTGCTTTCTATTTACAAATAAAAATTTCAATTCTTCAACAAATAGTTTAGCCGTTTTGTACCTTATTGTCAATGAGATGATTTGAAACCGAAAGGCGCATCCTTGTTGTGTAATCTCGATAGGTCCGAAATAAGATAATCTTATCAACACCATCCGTATAGTGAACGTCGAAGTACCTTCCTTATTCAAGATCAAGTTTTAACGGAAACCGCATTTCAGTTACGCTGCTGATTACCACTAGTCTCCCCTGCAATTAAAGCAGTTTGCATAATGGTTTCTTTTACGTTTATTACGTTTTCCATCTGTCGCAAAGTTATCCTAAAAATCGAATCACATTCCTTCAGAGCCATACCAATTGCAGCGAAAGATGGGTATCCGAGAAGCGCGTCGCGGCTTTCCAGAGTATGAAATACATTTTCCTGATCGAATTAAATAACTGATATTACGCAGGCGGGCAGTTTTCCAGGTTCAGACTACCCCTAGCTTTTATCAATATTCTAAAAAATGAATGTTACCAAAATGGAATTTCAAATCCATCATCTAAGAATAAAAATCATTGATCTTGCATCGGTAATCTGTTTCTATCAGGCAGGGGACAGCATTCAGAAAAATTTTAACCTAGTCTTAACTGTACTGATTGGCTGCGTAACATGAGTTAAATAAGATGGCTGCGGAGGCTTGATAGGCTGAGAATGATCGAGGGTTATTGCTTCGAAACATACTTGTAATCTCCAGCCATCTGCGTTGATTGTGAATTATCCGAACGATCAAAAAAGGGTAAGTATAATATGCGTCAAGATTGGAACAAGTTGAAAGTCAGCAGGTATTTATAGACTGAATGGCGAATAGTTACCGGTAAATTGTTCAATGATGACTAGCTGCTATCAGGGCCGCATATTGATTGGAGATTCGTTTTGAGCACAATTCTGCAGGGAATACTCTCGATACTGCCTGGAACTAAACCCATATGTGTGGCTATCTCCGCCATAATCGCAACTGCAGCTATTGCAAACGACAGTCTGATTAACGAAAAACAGATGACCCGGGGAGCCCTGCACAAGGATCTGGATAACAATATCAATTTTTCGCCTGACGGAACGAGGCTAGTTTTTGACTACCGAGGCGAGGGCGGGATCAATACCAATACGCGGGTGGGTATTCTGGATTTGCGCACCGGGCGGGATAGGCTTTGCTACGAAGAGAAACCGCCCATCAAAGGCTTAGGGGCGCCCAGCTTTATCAACAACACTGAAATTGTGGCCATCCATGCTCTCACCTCCGGGATTACATACGATTTAGCAGTCCGCGGCGGCATGATCATTCCAGCGGATGGAAGCGGCAGAATTAAATGGCTGGACAGCCGCAATGTGACTGCGCCGTTCACCCCCGGAGCATTAAGGGGCGGGACGCATAAACACGAGCCGGACGCATCCGGAGAGTGGATCGGTTTCACCTACAATGACCTGATCATGAAGACACGCAACCACTCGGATTTAAGGAATGTGGGCGTGTGCAAACGTGGAATCAAAGTGCAGGTCCCCGATGATCCTAAAGGCCAGAACTTTACTGGCGAGAGTTTTGCTGTCCTGCTGACAGCATGCGTGGATAATCCCGCCCCCGGAACGGATGAGTACCAGCGTGCCGAAGCAGACTGCTGGGTTGGCAGGGAAGGCTATCCCACATCCAGCGGCGGGCATCAGCGGGCCAGGGCTTTTCGCGGCGCAGTCGCCGTTAAAAATGGTGATAAAAACGACATAGTTGGTGATCTTTTCGTGGTAGATGTTCCAGACGACATCACTATTCCTGGCCCGCTTGGCCCGCTTGAGGGCACTGAGACGGACTATCCCAAGCCGCCAAAAGGGGCCGTGGTTCGCAGGCTGACTCACACTGCAGATAATCCCGATCCCGACCTGCGCGGCATCAATGGCCAGCTGCGCGGCTGCGATGATGGCAAGTGGGTAGCATTTCTGGGTAAAGTTAAAGTGGATGGCCACGTGGAAAACCAGATATTTGCAGCTTCGCCCGGTACTGGTGAGATTCGGCAAGTTTCTTCGCTGCACGGCGGTGTCATGGATGGAGTTCGCTCGGCAAATCGCGGAGTAATGGATGGACTTCGTTTTGCGCCAAACGGCCGCTATGTCGCCGGGGTTTCTGGAAGCGGTGAGATTTTAGTTTTCAGCACTGAAAATGACAGCTGGGGGAAAGCCATAACCCTCACGAAGCCTAATAAGCATATGGCGGTAAATCTGGTGATCTCTCCCGATTCTAATATGATTGCTTACAACAGAGTTATCAATGGAATCAGTCAGATATTTACTACAATATATCATCAAACTTCTAAATAGGAATAATTCAGGAGGTTTAAAATGCCGATACAGAGTAAAGATTTCCCCGCAGGGGCAATTCGTCTTAACCTGGGTGATCGCACTGGTGATGGGTCGGGAGGGCCGGCAATCCATGTCTACGGGCCGCACATTAGCGGAAGCGAAAGACAACTGCTGCGTTTCGACTGTTTTAAAATTGAGCCGCATTATCATTATGATCCCTATGGAATTGATGATAAAATCGATCTGGAAGGTGAGGACGGAGACGATTCGGTAGGCTGGTCACTCGCTCAGCTTAGAACCAGGCTGCCGGAAATGGTGAAGCGGGCAGGCGGGACGGAATCTGCGATATCCGCTGCAGATTCGGCGGAAGCACAGAAAGCAGTCTCTGAGCTCGCCTCTGAATTAAAGCGATAGACAGAACGATCTGATTTAATCTGACTCTCTGCTCCGATTTATCTCGTGTCCCTCGAAAGCGAGAGAGAAATATATCGAGCATTGCCGCTCACCCGCCAGAATGAAGCGGATGGGGCGACGTAAGACCGATAGTAGGATTTTAAGGAGTTGTAAACGATGCATACGGTTACTCTGCTCGCAGGAGATGGGATTGGCCCGGAGGTAGCTGAGGCTGCGATCCGGGTTATCGACGCGGTTGGTGTGAAAATCGACTGGGACCGAGTGGAGGCAGGCTCCGAAGTGATGACGAAATATGGCACCGCAGTGCCAGATTACGTCATCGATTCCATCCTCAGAAACCAGATTGCACTCAAAGGCCCGATAACCACTCCGGTTGGCAGTGGATTCGCGAGCGCCAACGTTACCCTGCGCAAGCGCTTAAACCTCTATGCGAATGTCCGGCCGGCTGTAACACTTCCTGGCGTAAACTCGCGTTACGATAACGTCGATCTGGTCGTGATCCGTGAAAACAGTGAAGATCTGTATTCGGGGCTGGAACACTACGTGATTCCAGGCGTCGTCGAGAGCCTAAAAATTATTACGGAGACTGCGTGCCTGCGCATCGGGAGGTTTGCTTTTCAGTACGCCAAGCAGAACGGGCGCAAAAGAGTTACCTCGGTGCATAAAGCCAACATCATGAAACTGGCGGACGGTCTGTTTCTTGAGTGCGTACGCCGCGCGCACCGCGACTATCCTGAGATTGAGTACGATGAGATGATCGTGGATAACTGCTGCCAGCAGCTTGTTATGCGACCGGAAAAATTTGATGTGATGGTGATGGAAAATCTGTACGGAGATATTATCTCTGATCTGACATCGGGGCTGATTGGCGGACTTGGATTGACGGCATCCGCGAATATCGGTGCGCATGGAATCGCCATGTTTGAAGCGGTGCATGGCTCCGCGCCGGATATCGCCGGCAGAAATCTCGCCAATCCCATCGCATTGATACTCAGCGGCGCGATGATGCTGTCCCATCTTAATGAAGGGGAAGCAGCGAATAGAGTTCAGCACGCTGTCGGTAAAGTCCTGGCAGCCGGGGCAGTAAGGACAGGCGACCTTGGCGGCACCTCCACCACCACCGAAATGACAGATGCAATAATTGCTGAGCTGTAGAGTTCCCAATCATTTTAAGTTCTGATCGGCTAACTTTCGAAAAATCCACTTAGATACTTTCCACGATAGATCTGACAACACTAAAAGCAGAGTCACTTGATAAACGTATACTCCTATCAATTATGAAATAGGAGTGCGGCAGAGAAATGACTGCTATGCCTTACGACCCAACTCTCTTTCAGGGAACTGCGGCTTACTATACCTCTGGTCGTCCACCTTACTCACGATTTTTGGTCGAGACACTTATATCGGAAGTCGGTCTGGATGGTTTGGGTCGCCTGCTCGATGTAGGATGCGGTCCCGGCATTCTCACTCTTGCCCTCGCAGACCATTTCGAGGAAGCAATTGGTCTCGACCCCGATACGGAAATGCTTGCCGAAGGCATGCGACGTGCCGAACAAAATGGAACCAGCAATATCCGATGGATCCAGGCGCTTGCAGAGGACATCGTTGGGCTCGGCCTGGGAAGGTTCCGTCTGGTAACTTTCGGCCAGTCCTTCCACTGGACAGACCGAGTAAGTGTCGCCGAGATGATCTACGATTGCCTGGAGCCAGGAGGAATGCTTGCGCTCATCGGTCACACCCACGAGGGCCGACCCAGGCCGGATGGACCTGGTTACCCTCCAATCCCTCACGACGTGATTCGCTCTCTCATTGCTAACTACCTCGGACCACATCGACGTGCTGGACAGGGATTCGCGTCACTGCCCACGGATCGGCACGAAGATGTGCTTGCTCGCACCCCATTCGGCGTTCCTCGCAGCATTTTTTGTGCAGGTCGTGACGATATAGTCCAGGACATCGATGGTGTGCTCGCCAACTACTTTTCGACCTCGTTTGCCGCCCCTCACCTATTCGGAGAACAGCGTGAATCCTTTGAAACCGACGTCCGTGCCGCGTTGGCAGATTGTTCTCCGAGCGGTCTCTTCTGGGACTGTCCGGGTGATACGGAAATAATTCTTGCGGGTAAAGCTGAATAGATATTGATGGGAGAAAGTGTCAAAGAAACTAAATGGCAATTTTATGGATCGGTCGAAAGCGATTTTTGCATAATAACGAACATAGAGGAACTTGAGCGGTGAGATGAAACATAGGTTATGCATTCCAAGTACTAAAAATCAGCCTTTTCGCAATTCACTATTAGACGTCTGATATTACTTTTTGGAATTATGGCTCTGTGGTGTGTTCATAATATTTTCTTGTGGTCGAGGAAGCTCTTATACGTTTTTCACGCATGGCTCTTTCATAACAGCGTTTTTGCTATTCACAGGCTTTTTACAAAACCGGTCGAATGGACGTAAAGTCGCCGAGCAGCGTTCGCTTCACCTCTATTCCGCATGGCTTGTCTGGTCATTGATTATATCCGGGTGCTTTCTACTGACACCCTTTCCCAACTACATTAATGACTCCGGCATCCAACCTCGCAATCAATCTGTCAGAGATGAAGCCAAACTGCAAGACTGGGCCGTACATATTCGCCAAATGCCCTTAGAGAAGCTGCCTGCCAGACGTCACTACGGTTGGCAAGAACTAAACGTACAGTCTACGTAACTGACGATTGCCCGAGCATAGCACCTGACATCTTCGCGAGGTGCAGCATCTTTAGCAGCTCAATTATCTTCACCGGGTCGACATTATTCCCATTCATCGAGCCGTTTTCTCAATTTTTTTGAGATGCGCTCCCACTTCTTTCTTGCACCATAATCGGTAATGTTTAAGGCTTCACCGATTGAGCGAAAGTCGTATCCATCT
>JBBRDM010000104.1:0-19152 GCA_038203935.1 Chthonomonadales bacterium | reverse complement strand
ATTTTGGGCAGAAGCCAGAGAAGGTGTCAGAGCCAGCAGGCACATTCCAGTCAGACTGTAGAAAGCACTACTTAAGCGACGCGACATAAAATTGTTCTCCTTTCAGAACGCAATAAAGTAAGAGGTGAATTGGAATTGTATAGGGGCTAAAGCCCCTACCAACTAATGACGAGCAACCCCGATTCCAACAGGAGAATCTGAAAACTATCATGTTGCAGGGGAAACTCAGGGAAATGATAACAGGTCGTGCGTTCGAGGAGAGGTGAATTAGACGTTCAAACAGCGTGCATTTTGCGTCTAAAATGAGAATTTTGAAAATTATTTCGGAGATAGTGGAAATTTCATAACTGTAAAAGCTGCTTTGTCACCACCCTGTGGTGTATGCCCACCGATTAATATAGAATTAGGCGCTCTTATTGCAAACCTTGGGATTGCCCAACCTTTTTCTTGTGGTTGAATCACAGCAGAATAAATTGATTGCTCATGTTCCTTGGGATCACTCAACGCTACTGCCATTTCAGAAGATTCCAAAATATGTCCGAATGGCCTCCTGGAAATAGATTCAATTGTTAACAACCGTGAGTCTTCAAGTAAATAGGCATTTATTGCTTGCGCGCTACGATAAGCTGAGGGGAGATTGCCTTTGTGGGCGCGAAGCAGAGTTCCATCGCCAGAATAAGACAGAGCAACTCCGTCAATATCTAGTGTGGCATTGAGCATTGTACCAGCGATAGTTACAGCGCTCCCATCATCGGAAAGAGTTATGCCATATATCTTAACATCTCCTTTGAATGGTATATAAGTTCGACTCCATTCCGAGTGTCCAAATGAGTTATACTTTACGATATAAGGACACATCGCTGCAGTTCCATCATTAGGATTGCCAGTCGAGAAAACGCCTGCAACGAACACATCGCCGTTCCGGTCGCCTACTATAGATGCAGGTACATTATTCATTCGAATAGGAATGTCAGAGAAACGTTCCCATTTCAAAATACTATTATTTTGAAAGCAGAGCAAAGCATAGTCTGTATCTGCTCCTGGAGTAGATATGTTATTATGTATAATCGAAGCACACACATAGAAAGTGCCATTAGTCTGACTGCACATCCTAACAAAAGAAGCGTTGTCATTTCCAGAGGCCGGATAAGTCCATTGTTTTATTAATTTCCCAGCAGCATCGTAGTGTAGAAATATGATATGCTGACTGTTTTTATTCTCCACCGTTGCTGCAACAATTGCCCCACCATTTTGGTCTGATATTACCTGTGTCTTTAGCGATCTCAATATGGTCATGGGAGAATAACTGTGCCATCTATCTCCATTTTTTAAATTGTAATATACTACGGTTGTGTGCCAACCTTCTTTCACTTCATAATGAGGTGGGTAATACGTTTCTCCGGCAACAAAAAAAGTATGATCCCTACCCACTGCAATACTTGTAGCTGTATCACATTCATGTCCAATACTGGAGAATTTTTCCCTAAATACTCTTTTACCGCTGCTATCAAATGCGACCGTGAGAAAATCGTCATCATCATGTTCGGTTTGAACAATTCCAGTTACGAATAGATTCCCGTTATCCATCAATAATGATGCAGTCGCTTCCGAATTGGGTTTTTCACCTGGTTCTGATTTATCAATATATGTCCACGTCGCTTTACCACGTTCTACTATCAATCGAGGAACAGAGGCAGAATGTGTAGTTCTGTCTCGGTGGTGTTTGGAAAACCAAAATCCTACGATGAGAATCACTGCTGCAAGAGCTAGTATATTAATATGGCTAACATTTCGGAACTGGATTTGTTTTTTTGATACAGAGGAAGAAGGATAAGTATGTTCCGTTTCAACTATAGCGGGTAGAGCTGATTTTACAGATGGTGATGAGGATGCACCTACCACGGCATGTGTTGTGTCGACATGAGTCATATTTTCGAGAAGGGTGGTACGCAAACGGCGTGTCGATTCTGTTGGTTCGCTGGCAATCTCCGCGCGTAAAATAGACTCCAGTTCATTATACTGGCGACGGACTTCCGACGGCTGTCTGCACTCCGCAAAGACGCGCATAAGATCCGCGTGAGCCTCTTCCAACAGAGGGTTCCGTGTAATCAGCCTCTGAAGATACTCTTTTGCACCACTGCTATCCCCCATAGTTCTTCGCAGATTTGCGAGATGATGCAGCCCTGATTCATAACGACGTGTATACTCAGATCGGCGGTCTAAGAAAGAGTCGGGATACTCCATAAGGAGGTCTTCACGATAAAATGCTATTGCCTCGGATAAATGTTCAGCTTGGATGAGTGGTAAATCTGATTTTGTTCCGGCAGCCATGTGATTATCGAATTGTTGCGTATCGATTTCAAGCAAATCTAAACGCAGTTGCACGTGATCATGTGTAACAACGAGTGGAGAATCAACATTATCGCCAAATATTGTACGTAGTGCAGATATCTCTTGGCGCAGGCGGGTTCGCTGTCGCTGGGATTCATTTTCCGGCCAGCATCGCTCAGCTAGGTCTTCGCGCCGGATTTTGATTCCCGGTTGGAGAGCTAAACACGCCAGAAGCTCTCCAGCCTTCTTTCCATTCAGAAACAAAGTCTGTTTTTCAGGAGTTCCGATTTCAAGAGCGCCAAATAGTCGTATTGACCATCTTGCTGACTGCACAATATTAGGCTGTGAAGATGTATCGTTCATATATCAAGACTGCTCAGATAATATAAGACATAATTAATGGATGAAATCATTATGCCACAATTATATTCCTTTTAATGCATTGAATGACTTCATTTTGATAGTAAGAACTAACAGATCGCCCAGTTATCATAATTCATTTACGAGCACAATACATCACAGAAGAGAAAGCATATTGCAGGTGCGTACTATATAACAGAACGTATTTACTTTAGAAAAGTTGTTGTGTTCTGTGTTATAATTTTGTTATAAAAAATCGAATTCATGATGAAAGCAATCAAATGCCAAACATCATAAAAGCGATTTTAGACTGTATAAATGAAGTATGATGGTAGTATTCGATTTTGATGATGATATGAAGCCTAATCTGCCTGAAAACGAAACGTCCACTTTGCATTATGATTTCAGCGGAGTAGTCTGGTATTGGAGGGGACCTGCGCCATTCTATTTTGTGAGCGTTCCTATGGCACAGTCGAGCGAGTTGAAGGCCATGCTGAACCTCATTACCTACGGCTGGGGGATGATTCCGGTACGAGCTCAAATTGGCAGCACTAGATTCACCACCTCGATGTTTTACAAAAATGGAGTTTATGTGCTGCCTATTAAGACAGCCGTTCGGAAAGCGGAGGGTGTGGAAGAGGGCGATCAAGTGACTGCAGCCATCAAAGTGCAGGTCAATTTAGAATAGATTAAAACAAAACCAATCGGGAGATGAAAGCTAACATGACCCTTGATGAAGTTATGAATCAACTTAAGTCGCTCGGCAATGAAAAACTTCGAGCACTGAATATTAAAAATGGCGCTGGTGAAAACCAGTTCGGCGTGAAGCTGGGCGACCTCCGAACACTCGCAAAGAAAATAAAGACCAATCATGAACTTGCCTTAGAGCTGTGGAATACAGGAAACACGGATGCCATGCTCCTCGCAACGCTTTTGATGCGTCCCAGGCAGCTTAACGCAGAGGAACTGAGCAAGATGGTAAGTTCGGTAGAGTATATGTGGCTGGCCGACTGGCTGAATACAAATGTGATAAAACTCCATCCGGAAAAGGAGCAGCTGCGCCAGAAGTGGATGCAATCAAAAGATATCATGCTCGGTCGGGCCGGCTGGAGTTTAACCACAGAGCGAGTAGTTAAAAATCCGGAGGGTTTAGACCTCAGTGCACTGCTGAATAGACTCGAGAACGAAATGGGTGATGCCCCGGTGATAGCGCAGTGGTCAATGAACTTTTGTCTGGGAGAGATTGGTATTCATTTTCCAGAACATCGAGAGAGAGCAGTTGCCATTGGCGAAAAACTCGGCGTGTTCCGAGATTATCCTGTTTCAAAAGGCTGTACGTCTCCGTTCGTGCCAATCTGGGTAGCCGAGATCGTCCGCCGCCAGGCTTAAAATACAGAATGGCAATCTCAAACTCAACTATGCGGTTAAATTTTTCTGCCTTCCGGGATGCATTTCTAATATTGTGGTGAATATAATGTACTGAATATTGTAAAGGAGAGAAATTCATGGCAGCTTTTAGAGCGCTTCTCGTTGGGGCTGGCGGAATGGGCCGCGCCTGGGGAAAAAATCTGGTCGAATGTGACCTAACCGAAATAGCCGGCTGGATCGATATTCGCGCAGATGCCGCCGCCGAGGCTGCCGATAAGCTGGAGCTGAAAGAAGTCTACACCGGAGATGATCTGGATAAGGCTATCGCAGAAATCAAGCCGGATTTCGTGGTCGATGTGACCATTCCCGAAGCGCATAAAGACGTCACGCTGAAAGCGCTCGCGGCGGGACTGACCGTGATTGGCGAGAAACCGATGACCGTGAGTATGGAAAATGCGCGCGAGATGGTTGCCGCATCCGAAAAGGCGAACAAGCTCTACATGGTCAGCCAGAGCCGAAGGTACAACAACAACCTCCGCGCATACCGCAGACTAATTGATGAGAAGGTAGGAAAGCTTGGCATACTCAACTCGGATTTCTATTTAGGGCCGCACTTTGGCGGTTTTCGAGAAGAGATGCCCAGTCCGCTGCTGCTGGATATGGCCATTCATACGCTGGACGCGGCGAGATATCTTTGCAATGCCGACCCGATTTCTGTGTATTGTGATGAGTTTAATCCGGAATGGAGCTGGTATAAGGGAAACGTTTCAGCGACCGCCATTTTCGAGATGTCCGGCGGATTGAGGTATACCTATCGAGGCAGCTGGTGTGCCGAGGGGCGCCAGACCTCCTGGGAAGCGGATTGGCGCGGTATTGGTCCGAATGGTACCGCCGTATGGAATGGCGATGACGCCCCTTCTGCTGACATTGTCTCAGAACGCGGCCCATTCTATTCCCCTGTTGAAACGACGGCATCTGACGTCGAAGGGGGTTATGAAGGAATTGCCGGATCTCTAAGGGATTTCCTAAACGCGCTTCAGACCGGGGACACTCCGATGGGAGAGTGCCATGATAATATCAAAAGTCTCGCGATGGTATTTGCAGCGATTGAATCAGCAAAACTCGGCCAGAGAATACCCGTGAAAGTTTAGTCTAAACTGGGCACCGCCGACAAAGATGAGCTTTCACCGCTTGGTTCGGAAAAATTATGATCCATCGGTAAGTGGAACTTTCCATATTTCGATTTTGTCTTCATTATTTTTATAGGCCAGCAGTCTGCCATCGCCTGATAACTGAAAATCGAGTGGTTCGGTGTATACATGGACTGGAATTATTAGTAATTCTTTATTATCATTGATTCTATGAACATGAATGTCGCCGCCAACTGAACACGCAAATTCTCTGCCATCCGATGCAAGAGTGCACTGCATATTGGTAGGGAGATCGCCAAATGTATATTCATCATTAAATTCGAAAAATTTCTTTTTTTGTACATAATTCCATTTACGTATGTGATAATTTGTGGAAGGCGTATGAGTGCCATCAGTTGAAATCATAACAAATTTTTTGTTATCATATAGGAATTTACAGGATTTAACTCCTCCCCAATCCTTTTTACTCTTATATTTCAGCTTTCCAGAAGAAGTATCTCGAAATCGTAATACTACCCATTTGTTTCCAGGTTCTGACCCAAACATTTCAGTCTCAATTGTCACGAACGTTCGACTGTCAGGAGAAAAAGCGATCTGTTCTGCCGGCAGTCGCAGTTTAATCTTTCCAGTTTTTAAGTCCCATCACCAAGTGTGATCATCAGCTTGGAAGTCTGCCAGGGTTTTTCCATCTGGAGAAAAAAACAACTCGGGGTTAGAATCATAGGGATTATATGACTCGGAAAGTTTAATATTTAATTTATGAAGTAGTATACCATCGCTTGTTCGGTAGATGAAAACCCTATCTTTTATAGGTTCCGCTGCGAGACTCCGATCCTGGGAATATACTACAGCAGTATTGTCTTTTCGTGGAAATTTACATCGGAGAATCTTTACTATCTTTCGTGTACGAATGTCACAATAATGGAAAATTCCTATCGGCTGTTCAATTTCCAAAATATTAGAATTTGCGGCTCTGAACGCGAAACCACAGAATTGTTTTGGATTCAGTTTGATCCTGAAGAATGGCTTACCTGTAGTATATTTCGATGATGAAAAGTGACTATTTTTGTCTTGAACAGACGGAACTGCTCCGAGCAGAACCGGCAGAAATATAAAAGAAAAGATAAAGATATTCCGTAGATTCATTCTGCGATTCTCGCGATAATCAATTGGAAAGCATATTGCATCTCGTGATACTCCTTTTTTGAGTAGCTGTGGGTACCGGTTACAGTTTATCTCTTACTCGGAGCTTCCGGTTATTTCAACAACTTTGGCCATTCCAGTGATATCGGATTCCATGTAGGATACAGATTTTACAGACGTCTCTTTTAACTCGCTAAACGATGGATCAGCGAGTATGATGCTTCGGTTTTTACATGCGCATTCGCAAAGCAGGCTGGCAGTATTTACTATATTTCCCATCACTGTAATCTGTCTGAACTGTGGGTGACCGATATTCACTTCCCGTACCATTCCGCAGCATATTCCAATTCTGCTGAATATATTGCGCATTCTGCTATCAAACTTGCACCATCCCTCCTTCATGATTTCAAAATCACGGTTCATCTCTACACACGCCTTCGCGGCATTTGCTATGTCTGAATTCATAAATCGCAGCATAGCGCCATCCCCTAAATACTTGTCCACAACCGCGCCATGTTTCATCGCGATTTCGCACTGCCTCTCCAGATATTCATTTATTCGGTCCACGCAGATGGATGCAGAGAGAAAACTAAACATATATTTTGAAGCGGTCATATCCAAAAACGCAACAATCGCTTCCTTCTCGTCACGTTCAGGCGTGATCCCGATTCGCTGAAAATTTTCATAATTATGAATGAAATCGTCTACTGTCAAAGCAATGGAAGCTGTAAACTGAACTACTGATTCTTCGTCCGCAGAATTGAATTGCTGTCCATCGGCCTTATTCAGAAACTGAACCACACCGATCGCAATTCCGTTTAAAAGTATGGGAGCACATAGGAGGCCTTGTGTGTGGAATTTTGCAATATCGTCCATCAAATTGGACCATCGAGTATCATCATGGGCATTGCTGGTATTCAAAACTTTGCCGTTAGCATACACGCTTCCAACAATCCCTTTATCCATAGGAAATCGAGTGAAGCGTATCTTATCTGCAGCATCTCCAATTACAGATAGAAAAACAAAGTTGGTGGACACCTTCGATGGCTCAGGAACGAAAATCGATGCTCCGGTAGCCCCGATTGCCGTCATCGTATATTGCAGTCGACGATCAACGGCAGCTTTTTTCTCCTGTGCCGTCGAATCTGCCAATCTTCGCTGTTCACTCTCCTGGCGAAGAGTGATTACTTCCGCGTTTAGCTCTTTATTTTTAGATTCTGTTTTTGCCATTTGCGCCGTTAAATCTTCAATTTTTGGCTTCCAAACCATCTCAATAAATGTTCGGGAAACGGCAGCGATCAAACCGATGATTCCCACCACTGCGCCGATTATAGTAATAGTTAGCTGAACTGTCAACGCGTACTCCTTGATAGAAAATATTATGAAATTGTGGAGCGCCTTTTGGAATTAATTCAGGTGATTATAACAGTGTACTATCTGCGTGTCAACTCTTTTGCCTCAATTCAGATTCAGTTTGTTCCTGTATGTCGTGCACAGTCCGTCTAAGTAATGCAATTCAAAATATATAACTTGCGGAAATTTATGAACACCTGTATAATGAAATCCTGCATACAAAAAGTTTGAAGCTGTCCAGAAATTCCGTTTCATTTCATTTAATTTGGTTGAAGGAAAAAAAATGCTCATCAGCACTCCCATAGCATGCTGTCAAAAATACCGTTTTGTTAAAATATTGGTGCTTAGCGCACTAGGTTTGATCACATCAAGTATACAGGCAGTGGCAGTACATCAGTCGACTGGCAAACCTGGCTTGGCGATCAAACATGCCTCAGCAAATTTAGGCGCGATGGCAAAGTGGGAATCGCTGCAGCCCCCTATAAACACCTACAGGCATGTCCATCCGAGGATGAACGTTTCCAGACATAAACTACAAACGGGAAATTCGGTATCTCCGCTTGAAGATGCTTTCTCTCCGCAGCTTCAGGCAGGCGCACAGTCTCCCACATCTTTTGTCAATTTCCTTGCGCTGCTGGATGACGGGACTTCCATTCCGCCAGATACAGATGGTTCGGTAGGTCCCAACCATATAGTCACGGCACTGAATACACAAGTACGTATACAAAATAAATCCGGTACTGTTTTGAGTACTGTTTCGCTTCAGGGCTTCTGGAGTCCTGTACTTGGAGCGCGCAGCGCTTTCGACCCGAGGTGCCAGTATGATCCCTACTATAATCGATGGATTATGACGGCAGCAGCCACGGATTCTAATAATCAGAACTCTGCAATTCTGGTGGCGGTATCTCAAACCCTCGACCCTACAGGGAATTGGAATTTTTATTCTATAAATGCAGATCCAACGAATTCAACCTGGGCAGACTACGATCAAGTAGGATTCAGCAGCAAGTGGATTACTGTAACCGCCAATATGTTTGCGCAGGATAACAGTTATGTGGGAGTGCAGATATACGCGCTGAACAAACTGGATTTTTACAATAATGGGTCAGGAAAATATACGCTGCTAACCGATAGTATCGGCTTTAGTATGGAGCCATGCCAGACTTACGATCCCACCCTGGATACACACTATATGATGGAGGAGTGGAACGGCAGTTCCGGTGGGCAGGGTTACCTGCGCATGGATTCTATTACAGGAAATGTTGGTTCAGAAACATTAAATACCGGAATTGCATTTCCTGCCGCGAATCTCACCTGGAATGATTTTGATCACGGAGATTTCGCACCGCAGTCGGGCACTGCTACTAAAATATCAAGCGGAGATGGCCGCATGTTGGGTGCGGTCTATAGAAACGGTACGATCTGGTGTACGCATAATATCTTTTTACCGACGGCAGCGCCGACGCACACTTCCGTACAGTGGTGGCAAATTGACCTGGCAGGCAACACGCTCCAGTTGGGACGCATAGACGATTCTACAGGAGCGCTTTTTCGAGCCTACCCGAGCATCGCAGTCAATGCGAATAATGATGTGCTTATTGGATATACGCGCTTTTCTTCGAGTACCTTCGCGAGCGCGTTTTACTCTTTTAGATATGGCACCGATGCTGCGAACACTATGCAGTCGGAAAACCAGCTAAAAGCCGGTGAAGCCTCCTACGTTAAAGATTTTGGTGGACCTGAAAATCGTTGGGGTGACTACAGCGCTACAGTCGTGGATCCATTGGACGACCTGAGCATGTGGACACTTCAAGAATATGCTTCCTCTCCTTCTGGAGGAGAAGATCGATTTGGAACATGGTGGGGAGAAGTCCAAGCATCCGCCGTTACCAGCAGTATAAATATTCCAAATTTCGGTTTTGAAACGCCGTCTCTCGCTGCCAGCACTTTCCAGTACCGGCCAACAGGGGCGAGCTGGACGTTTACGGGTAATGCTGGAATAGCAAAAAATGGGAGCGCCTTCACTAATTCAAATCCCAACGCACCTGAAGGTGTGCAGGTTGCCATTCTGCAGGGTGGGGCAAACATCGCTCAATCTCTTAGCGGTTTCCAAGGTGGCTTTAACTATCGAGCTACGGTGTCTGCCGCACAAAGAGGAAGCGCAAACTCCAGCACCCAATCGTTTCAGCTGCAGGTCGACGGACAGTCAATAGGGACGTTCACACCCGCTTCGAAAAACTACGCAGATGTAACTTCCTCATTATTCACTGTATCTGCGGGCAGCCATACCTTCACGATTTTAGGTACAAATCCGAATGGCGGAGACAATACAGCATTCATAGACAATGTAAGAATTACCGGCGTATCTAACGGCAGCCCCGCAATTGCTCCCGTCTATCTGGTTATTTATGCCGCCTCTGGCGTGATCGGCCAGACTGCCGGCATGCAGGCAAGAATGACCGGTCCGAATTCGGTTCCCATAACTGGCAGATCGGTAACATTCAGTGTCAATGGAACAGCCGTTGGATCGGGAACCACGGACATTAATGGATTTGCGAAATTTATATATCCCATTCCGCTGTCTCTTGGGGCAGGCGTACAGACTCTTACGGCATCTTTCTCTGGCGATCCGGAGTTCTCTGCGGCAACACGAAATGGTCCGCTGACGGTATTACCAATTTCCGATGTGATTGGTTTGGGGCCGGTCACACAAAAAGCAGGCAAGCTTATGTACGCAGGCGCCAGACTTGCGACCCTCACTGGAACTTCGCTTGCAGGTAAGAATCTCAATTTTTCGATTGATGGATCTATCATTGCTACGCTAAGCACGGATGCAACAGGATCTGCCAGGCTATATTACACCATCCCACAGGAAACAACAGCAGGTGCGCATACCCTTACCGCAGCATTCGCAGGCGACAGTGTTTATGCGGCAGTATCCAAAACGGTGACGCTCACGGTTCCGCTTTCGAATACTTCTCTGGCAGTCTACAATCAGACTGTTTTCCCCGGTCAGCCCACCAAACTGCAGTGCAGGCTGTTCAATGAAGTCAGCCAGGTAGCTCCGGGAAGAACCGTGACGTTCAGCTTGAATGGCACGGTATTGGGAACGGCTGTCACCAACTCTACAGGATATGGCATCTACTCGCTCGTCGTTCCTGACAATATCGGAGCAGGCGCGAAAACGATCTCTGTCAGTTTCGCCGGGGATACTGTATATAACAGCTCTACGGGTTCTGGAACTCTCACGATAATCAAGACGAATTCCAGCCTCTATATGCTGAATGCGTCGGTCGCTGCGGGACAGACGTTGACGCAGCCGGTTCGTCTCATCGGCAGCTTCGGGAACTACATCAGCGGAAGAACCATCTCGCTCAAAGTGAACGGAATATCCGCAGGAACAGCAGTAACCGCTTCGAACGGAGTAGGGGGATTCACCTATGTCGTGCCTGCTGGTACAGCGCCTGGTAACTACACGATGACTGCTTCTTTTGCCGGGGATGCCGATTACAATGGATCCACTTTCAACAGCACTATAACAGTAAAATAGGTAAATCCAAATTGTCGGGGAAATGTGCTCTATAAAGCTGTCTGATCTGACTGTAACCGTAAAATTGGTAAATCCAAATGCCATAATGCCCATCATTGAACCTGAGTAGAGAGGATCAATGATGGGTATTATTTTTTAGTATCTTATGCACATCCGTCCTATACTATCCGTTGGTCACACATGTAGATTATTTCGGCAATAGTGGAGGTATTGATGGTGTCGCAGGTATAGAAACACTGTCCGGGCTCGATGGTTTAGTCGTTAGACCTTCCAATTTTCCGCTGGCCACTCGCATCAAACTTAGATGAGTCTTCCCATTGTCGCTGGAGATTTCGATAGTTTTGATTCCATTCCCCTGAGTGACATCTTCGACTGTTATGCGTGTTGTCTGTTTTTCTCCAGATTTTTCAGTCACCCAGTCTCTGTTTCTATGCGCCGTGGAAGATTTTTCGGAGGGAGGATACTGCGTTTTGTAAAAAGCAATCACTTTATCCATAGAATCTTTCGTCTCAAACTCTCCCATAGTTATGCCATTGGAAGAACTCACTGCCGGTCCTAAGCTGCCCATGTGAGATGCCTCCGCCCCAGGATAGAGAGGTATATCCAGACTATTCAATTCGGTGGGATCTGCAGGCTTTGTATCTGCTTTAGGGGCAGGCGTCAGCTTTACGCCCTGCATTTCGGGAGGCATTTTGAGGGGAGGAATAGGGCCTTTAGCATCCTGGGCATCAATTTTATCTGCACCCAGTTTATCATTCGCGCAGCCCGATATAATTGGTGATGAAATCAGCAATACGCACAGTATGTTCCACTTACTGTATTTTGAGTGCGGTGCGCGTGGATTCGATCTTCTCGATGACATATGTTGTGCTCTCCAGTGAAGGCTTTGTTGCTCATAAACTATAGCCATTATACTCACTGAAGCTGTTTTTTTATCTATACACTAACGATAGTATGTTCATCCATCTTTCTTCCGGAATAGAAAGAAAGACCTCCACTACCTCGGGATCGAATTGAACTCCGCTGCACTTTTTAATCTCTTCTCGAGCCATTTGAAAGGAGAGGCCCTTTCGATATGGCCGGTCACTTGTCATGGCATCCAGAGTATCCGCAACCGCAAAAATCCTGGCGCCAAGGGGAATCTCTTTTTCGCGTAATCCGGATGGATAGCCTTTCCCGTTCCAGGATTCATGATGGTGCAGCACTATCTGCGCAGAGTGTTTGAGCATTTCTATTTTAGAGCACATATTGTATCCGATAAGCGGATGACGCTTCATCTCCACCCATTCCTCCGCTGTCAGCTTATCTGGTTTCAAAAGGATACGATCCGGAATGCCAATTTTTCCTATATCATGGAGCAAGGCGCCTCGTTCAATATGATAGATTTCCTCATCCGGAATACCCATTTTGTCTGCTATCTCAATCGTATAGGCGGTTACGCGCTCGGAGTGTCCTTCAGTTTCCATATCCCGGGTGTTCAGTGCCGATAATAGGGCATCCAAAACACCTTCGTTCGATATGTGGAGCGCCATTTTATGGCGCATCGCATTCTTTCGCGCTACTGCCTGCCGTGTTAGATTTCGTTCCACTACAATCGGCAGCTCGCCCTGGTTACATGGTTTAGTAATGAAATCGCTGGCGCCCTGGCGCAGCGCTTCGCGAGCCATGCCCACATTTCCATTCCCGGTGATCAGAATGACAGGCATGTCCGGGTATTTAGCCTGAGTTTTTTTAATGACTTCGAGACCGGTTTCAGCAGGCATAAAGAAATCACAAAGCATAATATCAAACTGCTGGTGTGACAGCAGTTCCATCGCTTCCTCGCCGGAACATGCGCTTTGAACCTGGTATCCCTCATCACTCAAGATAGTAGTGAATGTTTCACGAACAAGTGTGTCGTCATCGACAACCAGAATGTTTACCTGATCGGATTCAGCATCAGAATTACCACCTTCTTCAATCTGAAGTCTTAACGGAGAAGAAGTGGAACCTTTTCTCAAAACATCAGATGGGGAGCTATGCATCAAATGACCTGAAATAATGTTTTCAGAATCAGTTAACTCTGGATGGATATCGTGATTTAAATTCTCAAATTTGCGGCGAGGTTTTGGATAGTACATAGCGATTTATTTCTGCTCTGAATCTTTGGTCTGCTGATTGGGATTGTTTGTATTCTCTATGTCCAGTCCGTAAATACTTTGTGCCGTGGAAGAGTGGAGCCATACTCTTTTTCCGCCATTTCTTCTTGCACGCTGAAGAGATGCTACTCCACGACCCACCAGAGATTCAGGGTCGGAGACGTCTACTGCCATGCCTGCAACACCGACACTCAAACTCATCCAGGGCCTCTCTGGATCAAGAGCCTGAGAGAGCATGTCGGCCACAATTCTAACTGCCAATGCTCCCGCCTTTTCCTCATCCAGCAACGGACAGGCAATCAGAAAGAATGGGTAGCCTCTCGCGTCTACTTCTGTGCTTCGGCCTACTACGTCGTGACTTCTGGTTTCCTGCCTGAGATACCGAGTTATAGCTCGGCTGATAAGAGAAGCCCCTTCCTTTCCGAGGAACTTAATCGGCGCGCTTTCATCGACTCCGATGCATATGATCGACAGCGATTTCCCATATCTCTCGGTCATCTCCATCATCGCGCCCAAATAGCTTCTAAATGCCTGATAAGTTGCGGCAGTAGTATCCGAATCGGTGGGCAGCATCATGTCCAGCCGCTCATGTGTGTTTATGTGGCTGCATAGTTCGGTCGTGTTATCAAGGAGAATCGAGTGATCTAAGGGTGACCCATCATCCCAATATTCTTCCATCATTTTCTCTGCCTCTTGCATTCAACCCTGAGTGGTGAATATCGGCTGGTTGATTTTCATAATAATGCAGGGAGATTATCGGTAAATAAGATGAAAATCACTACATGAATCAGAAAAAACTCCCAGATTTACCAGGAAAATCATAGACGGTCAAATATGTTTAGAGGGTCGATTGCTAATCATCCACACACAGATAAAAGCGTAGTACTACGATCATTCTTCCATGTCCAATCAGTTATCATCTCGTGCATCCAGGCCGGGGCGGGGCAGGCGTCTTCGATCTGGTGGAAGCAGGCGCTCCAGAGTATCGTCGACAGTAATAATTCCGAGCAGCTTTTCTTCATCACTAACAACAGGGAGAGCGAGCAGGTTATAACGCCCAAATACCTGCGCAACCTTATCTGCGTGATCTTCCACATAGACATGTATGACGCTGGGCACCATAATATCACTCACATGGGTCTCCGGTGGAGCGATTACCAGGTCGCGCAGGCTAAGGACACCCACCAATCTCTCCTCGTTATCGATGATATAGACATAGTAGATAGTCTCCGCTTTGGGAGCCAGCTCACGCAGACGATTTATGGTCTCTTCACAGGTTAGATTGGCGAAAATAGATACCAACTCCGTAGTCATCATTCCTCCGGCCGTATCGTCATCGTAGCCCATGAGTTCCATTACATCTTCGGCTTCGTCAGGCTCCATCTGGCCAAGCAGTTCGTCACTGCGAGCATTTGGCATATCATCCAGAAGGTCTGCAGCTTCATCCGGCTCCATCTCTTCCAGGATATCCGTTGCAGTTTCATCGTCCAGATGTTCCATGATTTGAACTTGTACTTCTGGCTGAACCTCTGCAATAGCATCCGCCGCAGTTTCGGTATCCAGCGCTTCGATAACTTCGACTTGCTGTTGCGGGCTAAGCTGTTCCACAATGTCTGCAATATCGGCGGGATGCAGGCGGGCAATCTTATCATGGGATACCTTCAGTCGAATTCTGCCGCCTACCGAGCCTGGTTCCAAAGTCTGAACGTCGTCCCAGGCGATGAGATTTGATCTCAGGGGCCGTCGGAAAAGACGTGCGGCTGTTTCGATGGGCACAGAAATACCGCTGCCAAGCCGCCTAATTGTCGCCCGCAAGCTCGCATCGACACCGACCACACAAAACTGGTTTCCACACTCTGCCAACCTGACATCGCTGACGCGGACTACTCTGTAGTCCTGCACATCTACGATCTGCCTATCAAGAACATCATGGCGGAGGCTTAAATCATCATCACCCGGGCGATAAGGAACGATCTCATCGAGATGCATTCTTAATCGGACATCGCCGTGAATCTGTCCGCTGCCGGTGGGGCCAAGAGGATCGGGTTCAAACTCAAGCATGTTATAAGGAAGGCAGGTATTACCTGCGTCAGTTTTAATGATAACGGCATTCAGAGTCGGGAGCCGGCCGCCAACAGCTGCTACCGCATCGATAATTTTACCGATTTTCTTCCCATCCATAGAGAGAACACGTTTATCCAAAATTTGAGTTAAATATTTCATCCCTGCTTGCCTCCATCCAGATTATACCATCCCTGCAGAACGGGGAAGGATATTCATTTGCCTTGAGAGAACAAACCCTCAGTCGGGAAGCAATGTTTATTCTGTTCATAGGAAGGATTTTGGAAATGATCGAGCCGGACTTCACCAAAGAACTAAATCGCAGGGAATTTATTCAAGCTGTTGGGCAGGCTGCCGGTGCCGCGATTGGAGCAGCGGCGATTGCTGCCATTCCCGCCGGCGCATTGGCAGTCGGCCATTCGGGAATAAGCAAATCGCCGCAGGCAGAATCACTGGTTAAAACTCTCTACAGCAGCCTTACACCCAAACAATCAGAGCTTATCTGCATGCCATGGGATCATACAAAACGCAGCATGGTTCAGGCGAACTGGGCAATTGTCAAACCGACTATCGCAGAACTATTTTCCGCGGATCAGCAGGAAATGGTAAAGGGCATTCTAAAAGGCGTCACTACTGAAGAATGGTATCCAAAAATTCTTGAGCAGATGCAGAACGATTCCGGAGGATTCGGAACCTACCACGTAGCGCTTTTCGGAGATCCATCCACCCATCAGTTTGAATGGGTGCTAACGGGCCGCCACGTAACTCTTCGGGCCGATGGACATTCGAACGCAAATGCAGCATTTGGTGGCCCCATTTTTTACGGCCATGCACCCAAAGATACAGAGGATCCATCTCATCCAGGTAATGTCTACTGGGGGCAGGCGGTCAAAGCAAACTCCGTTTTCACCTCTCTGGATGGTGCCCAAAGATCTAAAGCTCTGATCGAAAAAGCGCCCAGTGAGGATAAGATAAAACTACAGGGCGCTTCGGGTGAATTTCCTGGAATAGCAATCGGAGAACTTTCGAGCGATCAGAAGACGCTGGTCAGCGAAGTTATGCACAGCCTCCTATCTCCATATCGGCCTTCTGATGCCTCGGAAGTGATGAAGGATATCTCTGCGAATGGCGGGCTGGATAAAGTGCACATATCTTTCTACAAGCAGGAAGACCTTGGAAATGATGGCGTCTGGGACATATGGCGGCTCGAAGGTCCCGCATTCGTGTGGCATTTCCGAGGCGCGCCGCACATTCACACCTGGGTAAATGTGGCAAAAAATCCGCTCAAAGCGGATGCACATACCTAAATAATCTCACGAAATAATCGGCCTGGTTTTAGAAAGCCAGGCCGTTTACTCAAATTTATGAAGCTGCCTGTAGTGTGGGGGATAGAGATGAAGTGGCTTATTTTGAGTTGTTTATTGCTCAAAGCATCCGTGGCGTTGGAAGCACAGCAAATTAAAATAGCAGCTGAAGGAACTGCACAGGCAGTAATAGTGGTTCCCAAAGATGCTGCTTTACCGCTGCGGCACGGTGCGGAAGAGATTCAGCACAGTATACATCTGATGTCGGGAGCAGAACTTCCTATTGTAAATAGTATCCCGATAGCATCAGATATGCGTGCCCAGATCATTCTGCACCAGGATAAAAATTTTGCTGAAGAGCAGTACAATCTGCGCACTTACAAAAATACTCTCACCATAACGGGCGGAGGCAAGCGCGGAGTTCTCTACGGATGCTATGCGCTTCTGGAGGATGTTTTAGGCTGCCGCTGGTATACAAGTTCGATCTCCTTCACCCCAGATAGAAAAACGGTTGTCGTCCCAAAACTAGAGGTGACGGATCGACCTGCATTCGAATACCGGGAACCTTATTACACTGAGTGCCTGGATGGTGACTGGGCGGCAAGAAATCGAATAAACGGAAATGCCCAGCACCTTGATGAGACATTGGGCAGCAGAGTCATCTACGGCAAATTTGTTCATACCTATTCCGAACTCGTTCCCCCTCAAACTTTTTTCGCTCCGCATCCAGAGTACTACTCTCTGATAAATGGTAAGCGAGTGGATAATAAACAGCTCTGCCTGACCAATCCGGAAGTCCTAGAAATAGCTGTCCGGCAGGTGCGCGAATGGATCAAAGCGAATCCAGAAGCTACTATTTTTTCAGTCTCTCAGAATGATACCTACGGAAATTGCCAATGTGATAAATGCATGGCAGTCAATCGTGAAGAGGGTGCTCCTTCCGGACTTACACTGCGTTTTGCTAATCAGGTGGCGCAGGCGATTGAAAAAGAGTATCCCAAAGTACTCATCGATACGCTCGGCTATCAATGGACGGAAGATCCTCCACTACATGAGAAACCTCGGAAAAATGTGCGCGTTCGGCTGGCTCCAGTCGGCGCCTGTTTTTCTCATGCCATAGACCAGTGCGCAGCCAATAAAAAAGTATTTTCCAATTTAAAAGCGTGGGCTGGAATCACAGATCAACTCTACATCTGGCACTACTGCGCAGATTTCGCCAACTATCTCCAGCCAGTTCCGGACCTGGATGAGATTGCTGGAGATATAGCTCTCTTTAAGAGAGAGGGGGTTGTAGGCATATTCTATGAGGGAGACTATGCACCGGGCGGCGGCGGTGAAATGGCGGAACTCAAAAGTTATATCATGTCGAAACTTATGTGGAACACCAGCCGTCCCGTTCGTCCGCTTATAACTGAATTTCTGCATGGCGTTTATGGTGACTCTGCTCCTTTCCTCCAGCAGTGGCTTGATATTTTACATCAGCCTGCGCGTAATAAAGGAGTTCATGCCAGCCTGAACGAGCCACCGAATACCTCCTATCTCGCTCCTTCTATTATAGACAAGGGAATGAAATTGTTTGAACAAGCTGAATCTGCAGTCAAAAATCAGCCTGTTCACCTGGAACAGGTTCAAAAAGCCAGACTTGCACTGGATTATGTACTCCTTATGCAGCAGCTTCCAAAATATCGATCCGCAGATAACACATCCCTGCCGGTTGATAAGGTAAGATTGAAACATCTAGCAGAAATCGTAGAGAATAAGATTGAAAAATATAATATTCAGCAAGTGCGGGAAGGCCAGCCTGTATCCGATTTCCTCACGATGATACACTCCTCGATAGATTCAAAATAGTACTCTCATTTTATCGATTTAAAAACGGATAAATAGTTTTCTTAAATCACTTGACAACATCAGAATCCAGTGATACAATAAACTGCTATATCGTTAAAGCAAGTTAGAAAAGGCTGCCAAATGGCTCGGATTAATTCAGTTAAAATGAAGGATGTGGCCGAGAGAGCTGGAGTTAGCGTGATGACGGTCTCTCTCGTACTGAACGGGAAATCTGTCGAGTCCCGCATCTCGAATGAGACTCATCTTCGAGTCATGGAAACTGCTAAGGAGCTAAGATATCTGCCCAATGCCCGCGGCCGGGCTCTACGTTCCGGTGTAACAAACGTTATCGGCCTCTATGCAGGCCATGGTTTTATCGATGTTCGAATACCTTTTTTTACGGAGATTGTCAGCGGACTTCAGCAGGGTTGTGAAGAACTGAAAAAAGATCTCCTGCTTCATGGTAATTTTCGTGGAAACACAAGCGATGCAATTTATACGGAACTTGCGGACGGTCGAATCGATGGACTGGTAGTAACCATGCCTCCATCCGATCCTCTGGT
>JBBRDM010000103.1:0-19300 GCA_038203935.1 Chthonomonadales bacterium | reverse complement strand
TGTTAGAACCATGCAGCATACTCATAATCAGACTAGTCTTCCCTTCGCTACATATTTTGGAAGCCACTTCATAGAGACTTATATCATCAGCTACCCAATAATATTCGCTTACCAATCCCTGTCGAAGAGGAGGTTATTCGGCCTTTGCTAATATTTCGGCGAACCAGGGTTCACCTCGCACATTATCAAAGTCGTGATCTTCCTCGAATTGTTTACGGGTATACAACATTCCGTACAAAATACACCTCTCCAGCCATTCACGGCAATCCTCTCTACTACCCTGTAGTGACGCAACGCAAGCAAGATTGTATGACGAGCATCCAGGTGTTAAATTTTCAGCAGCCATATATTTCTCAATACCCTGTTGTATCAAATTTTCTGCATCATCAGCAGTTTTACACCTTGATAGGTTTACTAAAGCACTGCCCAAGCCATCTATACATTTAGAATGATCATCTTTAAGAGTGAGCGCACGCGTGAATACATCTTCGGCTTGTGAATAGAAAATAAATGTGGTTTCGTCTGAACGCTGTTTTGCTTGAGATAGTAGATTATGTCCCCATAAGTATAATGCATCAAAATAATCGGGTTGATGCACTAAAGCATTCTGATACTTCTCTCGTGATTCTTGATATAATTTACTTGCTTCATCTCCAGATTTCTGTTCTGCTTGCATATTAATACAACATCCCCAATAGTAATATACTTCAGCATAATCGGACTTGTGCGCTAAAGCCTGCTGGAATTTATCATATGATGCAGCAAATAGTATATCTGCATCTTCACTGGACATTTCATTTGCTTGAATTGCGATTTTGGTACCTTCGACGTATAATTTATTCGCAGCCCTAGCAGATGGTGTAGGATAATTACCAAATAAGAAATAGTCAATAGAAGCAATCGCCTTACCAATCTTATTTTTCAACGATTTATTCAACGATTGCCTCCTATAACTATCATTTTCTATCTTTGATATAATATACCCTCCGTGAGGAATCACTATTCATTCGAGAACTAAGTAATTTTGAGTGTGAATTATTGTAATTAAGGTATCAGCTTTTGTCCAGACGATGTATAACTTCGATATTCAAACCTCATATTTCGGTGCTATAATGGAAAGATATTTCGTATATTATATAGACCTGCAAGGAGGCCATGTATGCCATCCGAACTTTCAAATAGTACCAGACCATCGCTGCTTACCCAACTTGTCGATCCGAAAACCGCCGACCGTGTGCTGACGGAGGCCCTTAACCGGGGCGGCGATTTTTCCGAGATATTCGGCGAGCGATCCGAGAGCAACCGCATACCGATGGAAGAAAACAAGATACAGAGCGCCGAAACGCGCCAGACACTCGGTGTGGGGGTTCGTGTCATTCACGGCGAGAAGCAGGGCTACGCTTACAGTGACGATCTCAGCATCGAGAAACTGCTGGAGGCTGCCCGTGTGGCCGCATTCATCGCTGAGGGTGGTCACAGTGCCCCGCCACAGCCTGTTGTAAAGACCGACGGGCCGGACAACTATCCCGTACGCCGCGCCTTTACCGAGGCCGATATTCGTGAGAAGGTGCAGATCGTCCAGCGTGCAAATGCTGCCGCTAGGGACTATGATGACCGCGTTCGGCAGGTGCAGGTCGCCTATATCGATAACGTCAAAGAGATCCTCATCGCCAACTCGCGCGGGCTCTATATCACCGATGTCCAGCCGATGCTTCGCCTGCAGGTCGTAGTGATGGCCGCTGAAGGCAATGACTCCCAGATGGGTTTCCATGGCGGCGGCGGACGGGTGGGCATGGAATATTTCGAGGCCAACTCACCGGAATGTCTCGCGGTAGAGGCGGCGCGTCAGGCGTTGGTGCAGCTCGGCGCGGACGATGCTCCCGCCGGTCCCATGCCCGTCGTCATCGATAACGCCTGGGGCGGCGTCTGGCTGCACGAGGCCGTTGGTCATGGTCTCGAAGCCGACTTCAACCGCAAGAAAACCTCCATCTACACCGATAGGGTAGGGCAGATGGTCGCCAGTCCGCTCTGTACCGTTGTCGATGATGCCACTCTCACCAACCGTCGCGGTTCCATCAATATCGATGATGAGGGCGCAGCCGGCCAGCGGAAAGTTCTGATTGAAAAGGGCAGGCTCACCGGATATATGCAGGATAATCTGAATTCAGGCCTCATGGGAACAGCGACAACCGGCAGCGGCCGCAGACAGGACTACCAGTGCATCCCGATGCCGCGCATGACCAACACATTCCTTGAGAATGGCGACAGTGATCCGCAAGAGATCATAGGTTCGGTTTCGTACGGGTTCTATGCGAAAAACTTCAGTGGCGGCCAGGTGGATATCTCCAACGGCAACTACGTGTTCAACGTTACCGAAGGCTATCTCATCGAAGGCGGAAAGATCGGTCGTCCGGTCAAGAACGCAACCCTCATCGGCAACGGCCCCAAGGACCTCGAAAAGGTATCCATGGTTGGCAACAACTGGTCGATTGATCCCGGCATAGGAATGTGCGGCAAAGATGGTCAGAGCGTGCCTGTTGGGGTAGGGATGCCGATGATTCTGATCAGCGAAATGACCGTCGGCGGAACCTCGATGCGCTCCAGACCGATGGTTTAAGAGCCGCTTCTCATCCCTTCTCCTTATTTGGGAGGAGGGGCAAACGTATCTGAACAACAGATTAACAAATTAACCGAAAGCCTTACTATCTGGACATCTCCTTTTCCACGAACTTACCAGCGAATTGTAAGAAGAGGAGGCAGGTGGTAAGGTCATCCCATCCAATTTATGAATATAATCTTTATTGTCATCGACACCCTCCGGGCAACGCGTCTCGGATGTTATGGCTGCGACAAACCCACCAGTCCCTCTATCGATAAACTAGCAAGTGAAGGCGCCCTGTTCGAGCGATGCTTCGCTCCCGGCATCCCTACCACACCCGCGCACACCACCATGTTCACCGGTCTGCACCCCATCACGCACAATATCGTCTGTCATGGCGGGCAGGTAGATTTAGATCGTAAAATCCCTGTGCTTCCCGAGATGATGCAGGGGGCCGGGTTCACTACTGCCGCAGTTGATAACCTCTACGATATCAAGCCCTGGCTAGCACGCGGATATGAGTACTACATCAACCCATCGTTCCGGCACAAGCTCCGGCTGCTGGTTTCATGCGATCAGATCAATGCGCGCGCCATTCCCTGGCTGAAGTCGCACGCCAGCGAACAGTTTTTCTTATTTCTGCACTACTGGGAACCGCACACTCCTTACCTGCCGCCAACTAAATATCGTACCTTCTACCCGCCGGATAAAAATCCCTGTTCGTCGGAGTTCACCTCCTTCGAACCCATTAAGAAACAGCCCTTCTGGGAGATGTTCGGTGATATCTGGTTCAACAAGCTGGGTAACATCACCGATGCCGACTATATCTCCTCGCTCTACGATGCAGAGATCAGACGCGTGGATGACGGCATTGCCGAGATTATCCAGGCGGTCGATGATTTAGGGTTGGCAGAGGACACGCTCATCGTTCTCACGGGCGACCATGGTGAGAGCCTCACCAGCCACGACATCTATTTCGATCACCATGGACTTTATGACGATGTGATTCATGTGCCGTTGATCATGCAAATGCAGGGGACAATTCCAGCCGGTGTTCGAGTCAAACCGATGGTCCAGCATCTCGACATCGCGCCCACGATGCTCGAAGCTGCCAATGCGAAGCAGCCCCCCAGCCTTGAAGGCCAGAGTTTGTGGCCCTTGGCAACAGGCGCTGCCACTGAAGGCGGCTATGAGAAAATCATCTGCTGTGAAAACACCTGGCAGTCGAAATGGTCGCTCAGAAGCGAAACAATGAAACTCATACTATCCCGCAAACCTGATTATCATGGCATGCCCCGCCGTGAACTGTACGATTTAATTAATGATCCCAACGAATTAACTAATATCGCAGAAGCACAATCAGAAATTGCAGATAGTATGGAAGCGGAACTAGAGGCTTGGATTATTGATCACTTATCGGCATTTGGCCGCAGCGAAGATCCCCTCAAAACTCAGGAAATTACACTTGGCCGTCGCTGGCCAGAGTATCTGAAACGCGCAAACCTGCCCGATCCCCGCAGCTGGGAAGTATAAACTACAACTAATTCACACCCTCTGTTTTGCTTTATTCTGCCCCTTAAATCTGATATAGCCTGTCACCATTTTCGTTTCTCATCAATAAATATTATACTGCATCTTTATCATCGTATTCGGCGCCAGTTATTCATGGCAACCTTCCGAAACATGTTGATGCTGGCAATATTCACCCGCCAACACGAAATAGATCCTCAGATTCTTCCGTTTTTATACATTCTAATATATTTTTTGTAATTTAAATAAATAGTGAACCTTTTGTGAATCAGCAGGCAGTAGTATCAATGTAAGATAATGAAATCTTATAAAGACACTAGAAGCATGAAAGGAGTGTGTTAATGTGATATTACAGATTAGCGTATTTAGCTGGCAAAACATGTTATTTTTAGCGCCCTGTAGCATTGCAGCATTACTATTACTCTTCACCGTTATGCGGCCGGGTAGAGCTCGGGGAGGACATCAGGCACATGGAGGACATTCTGCGGGCCATCATAACCACTCTGCCAGCGCAGTAAAATTACATTCACCGTCGCATGGAACAACAACTAGAAACCGCCATCAGTCTGCAGCAAAAACAGTTAAGCACAGCGCCAGCAGACAGAATACAAATACCAAAAATGGCGGCACTATCACGTACAACTTCATACTGAATATCACGGGTTTGGACAAAGCTCCCATGCTACTTCTTGCAGAAGCTTTTGCACTGTTCTGGGGGATCGCAGGTTTTCTGAGCAATCAGTATCTGATCCACACTGCTGAACCTACTCCTAAGGATATTCTGCGCTCCATTTTCGCAGCAGGCATTGTAGGGTTGATCGGGGCAAGAATCACAGCGGAAATGATCAACAGGTTACTGCCCAAAGACGAAAGTTTGGATCAGTCCCGTAACTCGCTCTTCGGGCTGGTCGGAAGTGTTGCTTTCAAGGTGACGGAAACAACCGGGCGGATCCAGATTTATGATCAGTATGGAACGCTGCATGATGAGAGCTGTAGGATTCGCGAAGGACAGTCCTCTATTGAGAAAGGAGCACAGGCGATTATTCTTGATCTCGACTCAGATCAAAAGTTTCTGGTTGAAGAAGTTCCTGGAAAATAAGTAACTCACTCGTTATAACTGACTACCCAATGGAGGAATATTATGTCAGGACTATTTTTAGTGGTGCTTGGAATTATTGCGCTCTTTTTCGGTCTTCTGGATGGGGCCTTTCCCTTTGCTGTGCGTGTCTCTATCGATCTAGCAGGGCTGATATTTATAGCGACAGGAGTCGGCGCCACACTCGCTTCACTGTATCGTAAAACATCTGCCGATCAGGCTTTTGTTCGAACTGGCGCAGGGGGGAGTACTGTCGTTTTGGATGGCGGCATGCGGGTTATTCCCTTTCTCCATAATGTTCTGGAGATAAATCTGCGCACGATGAAACTCGGGGTAAACCCGAAGGGCCAGAATGCGCTCATTACACGGGATAATCTGAGAGCAAATGTGCTGGCTCAATTTTACATCCGTGTTCAGGCAGATATGGAACACATTCTAAATGCCGCCCGTTCACTGGGGCAGAACAGTGTCAACGCGGAAACTGTTGAAGCGCTGGTAAGTGAAAAGCTGGTATCTGCTTTGCGGGCTATCGCATCTCAGATGGATCTAATCGAGATTCATACGAAACGAGATGAATTTGCCGAGCGTGTCAAAGAGCATGTGAAGCTGGATCTGGAATCGAACGGCCTGCTGCTGGAATCAGTGACCATCTCCGAACTCGATCAGACCGACCCCGCGGAACTTAGTGATAACAATGTCTTTGATGCGCAGGGGAAACGTAAAATCACGGCGATCACCGCTGCGGCGGCAGTAGAGCGCAACAATTTGGAACGTGAGGCGGAGCATTCACGGAAGCTCAAAGATGTTGAAACCCGACAGCAGATTCTCCAATTAGAGCGTCAGCAGGCAGAGGCGGAAGCGAAGCAGGCTTCCGAGATTGCCAAAGTACGGGCTGATCAGGATAGGGAATCTCAGGAGGCGGTCATCACTCAGGAACGACAGATTGCTCTCGCCCGAATAGAAAAAGAGAAGCAGCTTCAGGAGCAGGAGATCGACCGTCAGCAGGCCGTTGAACTGGCACGCGCGCTTTCGGAGCAGGCGGTTCAAACGGCACAGATCCATAAGGATCAACAGGTGCAGATGGCAACTGTAGAACGGGAACAGGGTGTCTCGGTAGCCGAACGGCAAAAAGAGATCGCAGTGGCAGTACAGGAGACGGCACGCGCCAAGGCTGAAGAGGAGACTCTGAAAGCGGCAGCGGAGCGGGAACGTGCAAGTCAGCAGGTTACCACAGTTACACAGCTGGCTGAAGCAGAGCGAGAAGCCAATAAGAAACTGATCGCCGCACGGCAGCAGATCGAGCAGGATAAACTGCGTGCCCAGACTGGCGCAGATGTGGAGGCCTATACTCGAATCAAGAACGCTGACGCTGAGAGGGATGCGGCTCTCCAGCAGGCAGAGGCGCGTAAACAGCTTGCAGAAGCGGAGGCGCAGGCAAAGGAGATGAGCGCGCGCGGTTCAAAGGCCGAGCAGATGGTTGCTGTTGAGGTTGCTCGTGAACAGGTGAATGTGGAGCAGGCAAAAGTTCAAGTAGAGCGTCAGCAGCTGGAAAACAGGCAGGAATTTGCTCAGGCCGGTATACAGTTGGAGGTGCAGAAACTCACTATTCAGGCAGACAGGGATGTTCAGATGGAGTTCGCCAGAGCAATGGCCAGCTTCCTCTCGAATGGGCACATGACCTTGTATGGCACTCCTGAGACAGCAACTACCATGATGGATAATATGTCAAAAGGTTTTGGGCTGAGGAATATGATCGAAGGATTTGTGACTGGGCCGCAGGGAAATAACGGGGAGTCAGGTTCTGCAGAATCTAATGGAACGGGGCTGCTGCTGGGTCAGCTCGGTGCGCTCATCCAACCAGCATTAAGTAAGGCGCTGGGTAAGGATAGCACCCCAATGAAAGAAGATCAGATGCAGCAAATGGCTGCATCACTGGCAGATAATCCGGCGTTCCTCAACGCTCTAAAGACTGCAATAAACAGCACGGAAACGATTGCGATCAAGCCTGTCAAAAATTCATCGGGGCTAAATAATTCGGAGACTGTAAAAAAGTAGTTTCAAATAAGCCATTCCGAGTTGTAACAAATACCATAAAAAACTAACTGTATTCTCGCCACTGCTTCAAATATTCTAACGGAAAAGAAGCGATAGTAATCATCAACCCCCGCCTAAGAATTACTACAGTTCTGAAGCGGGGGTTGGTGATGAATATGCAATTCTCCGTGATTCCCTCGTATATCGGACGGATAAGGGAAGCAAGTAATACACTAATAGCTTTCAAATTGAAGTCGGAACTAAGAAGCAAAATTGGTCGATTTAATCTCCCTTCTCTCTGGCAAGGAACGAACTGTGCTGGGAGAAGGGAAAGGTTCATGGTACAACCTATTTTGTGAGTGCAGGCTGCTGTTCAGATGCGCCCAATAACTCACGCAGCGTCAACTGACGACCTCCACTGCTGCCGCCGATAGTCTGTTTCGCTTCCAGCGCTCTATTGATTCTCATGAGTGAATCTTCCAGATGCAGTTGAGTATACTCATCATATTTGCCCTGGCGACTGGCAACGGTAATGGAGCTTTTCAAATTACGAAGCTGCTGCCACGCCAGAACACGCGCATCGTCAGGCGTACCAGAAGCCTGGCCCAGGAACTGATTGATCATCAGCTCTAGGTGGCTTCGCTGAAGAGCCCTTCTGAGCACGCTGATGTTCTTCTTGTTCGCGAGTTCCGCCCAGACGTTTTGCCCCACCGAATGATAGAGATAGGGGAGAGTGAATGCCTGGGAGGGATCACTCACTCTATATTCGTTATTCTGAATTCGAGAGAGAACAGCCGCTCCAAATATTCTCCTTAGTGCGCCGGTTTGAACTGCCGTAAACTGATCCAGCATTGGGAATGTGTTCGCCGGAGCGAAATCGTACGGCTCCTGGGCCAGTTTACCAAAATACGATTTTGGCAGCGCAAATGCGCCTTCCGAGAAGATATAGGTATTCAGCATCACCAATGCTCGTTTCTGATCCGCAGCGCTTACCGGTGCAAGATTGGGCTTTTCACCCGGATCACCATGATGGCTTCGGTTCACCGTCACACCGCCAATATAGCGGCTTGCGAACGAAATGCTGCGGGCATACCACGATAGCAAGTTGAAGAAATCGTGCGTAAACTCTATGTAGCTGTCACCCTGTTTCGGAACTCGTTTGTCCAGGTTGAGCAGGAGATATCTGGAAAGTTCTGAAGTCTTCGTGAAGTAAGCCAGCGGATCACTGGTCAGGTCGTAACGGGTTACTTCCGGATCGAACTGGTCAGCGATCTCATCACTTTCATAACGATGGCCTGGTTCGTTATCTTTCGAAGCAATTTCGTTCAGTTTATACAGCTCGCCTTGAGAAGTTTTTGCTTCAATCGGAGTATAGCCGTACTGAATAGCCCAAAGATCGTATGGACCGACGGTCGGCATGAAGTAATCGACATTTTTATGTTTGATGGCATAGATGTTGAATGGCGTATAGTCCATAACAGAGGATGCCGTTCCTGTATCGCGAATCAGCGGCCCGTTCGACATCTCTTCGGGAGTGTGGTACATGCTGGCAATAAAGTTATGCCGTAAGCCCATCACATGGCCCATTTCGTGGGAAACCAGCTCCTGAATGAAGGATTTGAGATAGGCTTTCTCATCGAGTTTATACCCCTGGCCTCCCAGCATTGAAAGAGCCATATTACCAAAATATGCCTGTTCCATCATGCCTTTTCCAAATTCACATTTGGCCGGGCTGGATGAGAGTTTGATAATTGGATCGGGATCTGCGAAGCTCATAGCTGGATCGACAATCTTGGACCGCTCGATCTGCATATATCGGGTGTAGTTGATGTCGACAGTAATATTCGCGTTGAGAATCTGGCCTGTAAGCGGATCATGCCGTACCAAAGCGACTGCATATCCTGCTCCTGGCGATGCCACCCAGCGAATAGTGTTATAGCGCATATCTGCGTGATCCCAGTCCGCATTATCTGGCATCTGGTTAACGACGATAGCGTTTCGGATGCCAATTTTCTCAAAAGCTTTATTCCAGAAAAGCAGTCCATTTCGTACTGCATCGCGGTAATCGACGGGAATCGCATTATCCAGCCAGAACACAATAGGCTGAACTGGCTCGGACATCGCCGCTTTGGGATCTTTCTTCTGCAGATCCCAGCGGTAAATATATCGAACTTTGGTATCCGATTTATCGGTGATGTTAAAATCCTGATAGTCAGTCAGGAAATATCCGATGCGTGAATCGGCCAGTCGTGGTCTATACCCTTTTTCAGGCAGTGGAAATAGTGTATAGACTACTTTGAATGGAAGGCTTCTGTGATCTGCAGAGACGTCCTCGCCGCCGCCAAAGAGCGCCCCAATTCCACCCTGTCCTCCTCCACCCTTCATGAAGTGATAGTAGGTCTGGACTACTAAGTTTTCAGGAAAACTTTTGATCTGCTCTAAATAAGTCTTCTCGCGGTCCAGAATATATCCACCGCCAAATGGCCCGGAAAGCTGGGAACTAATCTCGGCGATATCGCCTTTGAATAGATCGGTTACATTGATCAAGACGCTTTTACGATCAGCCTGTACACCTTCTATTTTGAACGATTCGAGGATACCGTCGGCAAAAGAACGACGTACTGCCCGCGCGGTTGGCGATTTATCCTCCGCCTTGAAATGTATATTCGGAACGACGATCTGTAACTTATCATCGCCCAGCTTATTGAATTTGAATAGAATATCGTTGATGGGATCGCCGGCTACAATCTGTGAGGAATTTCCTGTGCTTGCGGTGACCTCCATCAGGAGCATTTTATCGAGTATCGATTCCTTGATTTCCATATAAATCGTATCGCGGCCATTCTCTTTTTTCTTATAGATGGTAAACAGCCCTGCAATCTTCTCGTAGTCTTTTACGACTTCATCAATTGTTTTCTCTTTTTTGGGTTCCGGTTTGGCATCAGGCTTTTTATCGCCCGGTTTACCTGTGTTTTTGATATCCACAGGCTTAACTTCACCTAAAGGGCTCCCATCAATGCGCTCAGCATGAATTTTACCGATAGCCATCGCGCCGCCAAATGGAAGGTTTTCAACAGTTGTGTCGCTTGCCAGCTGATCTCCCGATGATTTCTCGATCCAAATAATACTATGTGCGGTGATAATCGGAGCCGCATCGGTCTCAGCGTAATCTTCTTTGATCTTGACTGTGTCGATACCACCCAACTTCTCCATCCCAACGACTTCGAAATCGGCTTTAGCGCCGTGCAGGCCAATATCCGAATCTGATTTTACTATTTTTGACCATTTATCGCCAATTCCTACCGGTTTATCGCTGAATATTGCCGTGCCTACCGGGTACAGCCTGGCCTGGGCCTTGGTTTCTTCCGCTTCTTTGCCGGTAGTTTTGTAGGAGACAAGCGAACCATCCGGGCTTACCGTAATCGTTGTTGTTGATTTGGGCTCATTACTGTCCGGCAGCTTATTACCATTTATCGAAGCTTCAGAGGACTCCGTTACATGCTCTGTCACGACGTTCCCGTTAGGCAGTATACTGGTAAAGGTAGCCTTCTCAATTTCAGTGGCGTCGAAATTTACTTTTCTGCCCTCGCTTGTCAGAACCAGATTCGATACCGATTTATATCGCACGCTCTGTCCTGCGAGGGCTTTCGTGACGAGCATCACTTTTTCTTCGGCAGTGCCGGCTTGCTTAGGGTACGAGAACACTAGAAGTAAACTCAAAAATGCATAACTAACATTCTTCAATGATCTTCTCCTGATAATTGCTTACTACTTATTGAATAGGGAATTTATTTGAGATAGCTGCTGCCTGGTTCCGTCATGGGTATATTGTCGCGGCAGAGCGGGCAATCGTCTGCAGCATACGTTTCCGCTTCCACTGTCAGCAGTGCTTCCTGCCGATAGCCAAGTTCTGTTTTACCGCCGCTTCTGTCGACGAGCACTGCAGCCCCTACAATAGTGGCAGAGTGCTTCTCTGCCAGACCTATGCATTCACGAACGGCACCGCCCATCGTCATAATATCGTCCACGATAAGTACACGCGTTCCGGCAGGCAGCTTTTGGCCTCGTCGAAGCAGTCTTTCACCAGCATCCTTCTCAGCATAGAGAGCAGGGATTCCAAGCTGGCGAGCAGTCTCAAAAGCTAGAATAATCCCGCCTGTAGTGGGGCCTAAAACAATTTCGATATTATCATTACGGAATTTTTCAGCGATTACCGCACATAGTATCTGGACATCCGCGGGACGCTGTAAAACTCGAAATTTCTCCCAGTATTCTGCACTGTGCCTCCCCGATGAAAGGCGAAAATGCCCTTTTAAATGGGCGCCAGAATTTACAAAGAGTGCATGTATCTGATCTGTATTCAAAACCAATTCTCCTTATTCGGGAAGTATAGCCGTAATATCCTATAAATGTAAAGAGTATTAGAGCATTCTCGATGCGATTGCATCTTAGTTTGATGCTCTACAAGGAAAATTCGGTTCCAAAGCAGAACTATTAGCAGAGTGAAATTCCCTCATGAATTCAGCAGTGCACGAAATGGATTGGAGAGTAGGTTTGAGATTTTTGATGATTTTGAGTATGCTGGCAAGTCTGGCTGCATTGATCGGAGGAGTCGCGGTGGTAGAAGCTGAAAATAGTATCCTGGCTGCTTCTGGTATAGTAGATATCACTCCAACCCGTCCTGCATATATCGCGGGCTATGGCTCCAATAGAAAAAGTATCGATGCGCACGATCCACTTTCTGCTCGCTGCCTTATTTTAGAATCAGCGGGAACTCGCATCGCTTTCGTTTCATGCGATCTGATCGGAATACCTCGATACGACAGTCTGAAAATACGAACACTGGTGAAAAGTGTGACAGCGGCCAACTTATATATATCGGCTACCCATACCCATTCAGGACCAGATACGCTGGGACAATGGGGACCAGATATCCAAACCAGTGGCGTAGATAAACTATGGCTCAATGACACACTCACAAAAATAGCGCAGCTTGTAGATGCGACATCCGCTAAAATTCAGCCCGTAATTCTAAAATTTGCGAATACTGCGGACGTTCCCCATGTCTCGAAAAATATCCGAATTAAACAGGTTTTGGATACAGAAATGGGAGTGATGCAGGCAGTCTCTACCGCGACGGGTAAGCCTGTAGCAACCCTCGTAAATTTTGCCTGCCACCCGGAAATACTCAATAATCACCATATGAGTTCGGATTTTCCAAACTGGCTCTATAAAACAGTGGAGATGAAAACAGGAGCGCCCTGTCTCTATCTAAATGGAGCTCAGGGGGGAATGATTACGGCAGATTTTGATGAAAGCGTTCCACCAAAAGGTGAGAATTGGAAGGCCGCCGAAAAGATCGGGACGAAGCTGGGAAATAGGGCGCTTGAAATGCTGGTGGATGCGCAGGAAATAAAGGCTGCGCCTATACAGACCAAACAGTTGATATTTCAAGTTCCTATGGAAAATCCACAGTTTAAGATGCTGATAAAATTAAAAGTGTTTTCAGGTGACATCCAGCAGGGTGATGTAATTACGACAGAGGTCAATCGTATAACTATCGGCCCTGCCGAGATTATAACACTACCGGGCGAGGTGCTGCCTAACATCGGATTCTATATTAAGCGGCATATGCCAGGAAATCATAAATTCCTATTCGGCCTAACCTGCGATGAACTGGGATACATATTATCTAAAGAAGATTATGGTCTGGATTTGTACGAGTACGAGACGAGTGTTTCTATCGGTTCAAAGATGGGATCGCTCATGGAAGACAGCATTATGCAGCTGCTGGAAGTGCATTGAATAGAACGAATATCCACAAAACTTGACATCGAACAAAGAAAAGTGTTAGATTAGGCTGGCGCTAACTATAGGGAGGTTTAACTTTGTTGCCACTAAATGTACGATTGACTGCTGCTTTTCCACAATTAAGATTAATGAATAAAACCAGAAAATATATACCTTTCGCACTTGCTGCTCTTCCACTATTGCTATTTAATCCGATTGCACTTCACGCACAGGATAAAACGGAAATGCCAGCGGTAACTCCTGTAGCCCCTCCAGATCATCCTGCAATTGCACAGCCTCCCGGAAGCGGAACAGCGCCTACGATCAACCTGCGAGAACGGCCAAAATACGCGACGGAACCGCATCGACTTAGAAGAACCGTTCAAATCGATGGTGTTCTTAGTGATGGAGAATGGGACCCTTTTTACACGGTCAACGATGGCCCAATAAAGGGCACGTTTTACTGCAATTGGGACGATAACTATCTCTATCTGGCAGCAAGAACTGATCAGCCGGCTACCATTTTATTCGATGTCGACAGTGGGGGAGATGGATGGCTTCGCAGCGCGGATAATCTCGAACTGGTGATAGGAAATGTAGGTGAAACGAGCGGAACTCAGATCGTAACGCGACTTTTGGATGCGGCGAATAGTAAGGATGCTCCTGCATGGAATGATAGGGTCATAGATACTAAGGCCATTCTTATGGCTTCAAAAATTACGAATGGAACGCAGGTAGTTGAGGTAGCAATTCCCAAGAATATGGCCAGCCTGGTGCTTCGATCCGGTGCGACACTTGGGATTCGAGCTGAATTCATGCCTCCTGGCCCAGCGTCATCATACGTTCCGACTCAGCCATTCGAACCGCACCTGCTGCTGGATGCAACTCTGGTGGATGCCGTTCTTCAGTCGGTACCGGGTATCAATCCCAAACTATCCATTTCGGACAACAAGTGCATTGCAGGGCAGACACTTTTTGCTACCCTGGAACTTCTAAATCAGACCGATTCCGTCATCCCAATACGAAATGTCTCATGGTCTGGTCAGGGGAATTCTGTCAATGCAGTTAACAGCATCCGTGATGTGAACGTGCCCTCGCTTCCGTCCTTAAAAACACTCAAACTAACTTACAAAACACAGCTTCCAACATCCCTCGTGCCCGGAACCTATTCGCTGCTGGTCAGCGTGGATATTGGCGGAGGCCGACTGGTTCAAGCGGCAGCAACTTTTACTGTGGTGGAACCCATACAAGCGCAAATCTCCAGCGATCCCCAGCCAGTTGCGATCCTTGGCCCTACCAAAGTTAACGTTCTGCTCGATATATTCAGCGCGGTTCCGAACAGCTTCAACGGTGATGCCGATCTCACGCTATTCCCAGCGGGCTGGGAGCTTCAAGGCGGCGCAAAACGTGGCGTGCATATCGACAGGGAAGATGCCCACAAAATAATACGCTACACCTTCAAACTGCCATCAACCACGCAGGCAGGCGACTATCCTGTGGAAGCAAGCGTTACCTGGCACGGGAGATCCTGGAAACTAAGGCACTCTGTGCAGGTAGTGCGTACCGAATCGACTGCGCCAACGAAACCAGCAGCCCCAGCTGCTCCAGCCCAGACTGAAGCAAAACCTTGATCGGGAGAATTTCTTGGAATTAGCCATTCAAACAGCGGGCCTCAGCAAGTCTTATCGCCATTTTAATGCCGTACAAGGCCTTGATCTTGAGGTTCCAGCTGGGACAGTTTTCGGATTTTTAGGTCCCAATGGCGCTGGTAAAACTACCACTATCAATATGCTACTGGGTAATATTCGCCCTACATCTGGTTCAGCAAGTCTTCTTGGTAAACAGGTCGGCGATGTGGAAGTAAGAAGACGGGTAGGGTTCCTGCCCGAAAAATTTCAGTTCCACGACTTTCTGACTGCTGCAGAGTTCCTGCGTATGCATGGCAAACTTTACGGAATGAGCAGTGAATTACTAGCCAGAAGAGTTCCGGAAGTACTCGAAAGGGTGGGGCTGGCAGATAGATCGCGATCGAAAATTCAGGAGTTTTCGAAGGGGATGCAGCAGCGTGTGGGACTCGCACAGGCGATTTTGCATGAGCCTGACCTCGTTATTCTGGATGAACCAACTTCAGCGTTAGACCCCATTGGACGCAGAGATGTTCGGGATATAGTAACCGAACTTCGAGATCAGGGCAGAACTGTTCTGTTGAATTCACATCTTCTTTCAGAAATCGAGATGACTTGTGACCGAGTAGCGATCATAAAACGGGGTAAAATTGCTGCGCAGGGGTCTATGGATGAACTTTTAGCTTTCACGTCCTCGGTGGAAGTAGAGGCGTACGATCTAAATGACACCGCTATGGCTGCAATCCGAGGGATCACTTCCAAGTTAACTCTCGAAACTGTACCTCTGACGAAATTTACTGCCTGGGTTAAAACTGAAGCGGACATACCGGAACTTGCGAGAGTCATTGTTCAAAATGGGGCTAAATTGGTGTCGCTGATTCCTCGTAAAGAGACTCTGGAAGAGCTCTTTGTGAGAATAATTGAAGGAAATTGATATCCTTTATACTCATGAATAAGTGCATTCACGCCGATTATCACTGTACCGTAATATTTTGAAAGGTCAGTAATAATGTTAACCGGAGCCAGCAGAGTTCGAGAAGCGATACTAATTTGTGAGGAGACGTACCGAAACCTGGGAGAAGATATTCGTATTGCTACGGAACGATGTGAAATTCTCTGGTTTGCCATCGATGATAATCTTGCAGGGCTGGAGCGCGCAGAAGCATTGCGAGATTTACACGCACAGGAATTTCATCTGGAACAAATTCTTTTTCTTATTGAAAAGTTGAGACTAGCCTACCGGGAGCGTTAGCAGGCAGCACATAGTTTATCCCATCTAAAACATTTAATGGATTTCATGTGTGCAGCTATAGGAGAATTACACCTCACCCTGGTCCGTGCCAAGCGAATTATGATATAATAGCGGATCAGAGTGAGATGTAATTAGTTCAGTTGACAGTGACCAGCGCGAACCGTCTATCTTTCCCAACTTGAAACCTTATACGTATCAAATCTCCTGACTTCAAGCCTGCTACCACCGATTGAAACGCCTGCACACTTGGCACCTCAGTATCGTTAATTTTCAGAATCACAGCGCCAACCATAATTTTATCTGCGGCATCAGAATCCGGATCGATTGCTTTTACTGCAACCCCGATCAGCTTTTGAGGGACTTTGATCTGATCTGCGAGTTTATCATTTAAGTTTTGAACTTCTATTCCAAGCTGGGCGGCACCAAGAGCGGGAGTTTTCTCAACCGGGATGTCCTGGGCTTCCGCTATGGTTACGTGTACAGTGTTTGGAATACCATCCCGGACATAACTTAGTTTCACCGTCGTGCCTGGCAGCGTATGTGCTACGATTGTTCGTAAATCCAGTTCATTTCGAACCATGTGACTATTTATGGAGGTGACCACATCTCCCGCCTGAAGCCCGGCTTTCGCTCCCGGGCTCGATGCTTCAGGATCTCTTTCTACTAATGCGCCGCGATCTACTTTTAGAACAGAAGCCATTTTGGGAGTGACATCAGTGGGGCTCACCCCGAGGTATCCATAACTGACATGCCCCTTATCAAGGAGCTGGCTTACCACAAACTTGGCGGAATTAATCGGAATAGCAAATCCGATGCCAACACTGCCGCCCGCTTCGCTTTCGATGGTCGTATTTATACCAATTACTTCTCCATTGATATTACAGAGCGGCCCGCCTGAATTTCCAGGATTTATGGCCGCATCTGTCTGAATCATATTGGGATAAAAACGCCCCTGATTTGGCGAATTGAAATCGAACACTTCCTGTCGTCTGTATAAACTGCTCACAACACCCACAGAAAATGATCCTTCATAACGGTATGGGCTGCCAATTGCGATGGCCCAATGACCGATTTTCATTTTGTCTGAGTCACCCAGCCGGGCGGCTGCAAAAGGAACAGCAGCAGATATTTTTACGAGAGCCAGGTCGCTGTGATAGTCTCGCCGGACTTCGCCGATAAACTCTCGTCCATCATGAAGCTTCACAGTGACACGGTCCGCTCCATCCACAACGTGATCATTCGTTAATATCCAGCCATCTTTGCTTATAACCACACCAGAGCCTGTTACCGGCGATCTTCTTCGTGTCGATCTGGAGGCGCCATCGGATGCACGTGGAACATGGGAGCTGAAAACGGTACATACAGCAGGCTCCAGTTCTTCTGCTATGGCTGCAAAAGCGTCCTGCATGCTGGTTAAAGTGGTGATAGTCGACTTTGCTGGTGGTGGAGGCGTCTCTTCAGCATATATTGGCATCAAATTGGACGAAAGCAACAGAAACGATATTGCTGCTAAATTGGCTTTGATATGAAGTTTGTCCGAATCAAAACGTTTCAGGGGGATTTGCTGAATCAATGAAGTGTGGGATACCAAAATGGGAATACTTTGCTGCATAGCCTGCCATCTTTCTTAAAAAAAATACTTCATCCAATCAGCGAATTAAATGCTGATGGCGGAATGAAGTAGGGTGGCTGAGATATGCATAGTATTATCAGTCGATTGTGATTATACCTGCATGTAAAAAGGACATGACTGCTCTATATATATAAATCTTCATCGATTTGGCGGGAAAAGTTGATTTGGAAGATTTTGCTGCATGGGATTGCGAGCATTATTTCTGCTTTGCAATGGACGAATGACGGGCTGAAATCCAGGAATAGTTTCACTGTAAGTTATTCCGCTGAATGCTGCCGGCTGCGCGAATTGCAACGGAAGATTGAGAGGTGATTCCATCTGAGCCAGAGTTTGAGAAGAGGAATCTAGAGATGCGATTCCACCAGTATGAAGAGCGCTCCATTCAATCTTTTCGTGCGGTCGATTGATACTTGCCAACAAAGCAATACAGACCACTGCAGCGCTCAATCCTAGCGAAATCTGAGATGGAGATGCTGGTCTCAGAACCGCTTCGCGCAATGTCATAAACTGATACTGCAGCCAGGAGATATTTAGATTCTGCTCTTCTTCTATACGGCTGATAATGGTTAAAGGAAGTGTTTCATGAGGTTCCCGAATTTTCAGCATAGAAACCATACGTTTCATATTCAGGAGGCCTTCATATTCAGCCGAGCAAGTTTCACAGAGGGAGAGATGATCAAAGATCATACGATGTTCGACACCGGCGAGTTCACCGTCGATATAAGCAGATAAGCTGCTGCTCACTTTTCTACAGTTCACGTTCGGTCTCCATTAATTTGATTGACTGGTACATAGTTCTAATTCCTGCTGCTATCTCTAAATTGCGGAGAGACTTTTTGTCGAAGTAGTTTCCTGCCTCTGTGAAGCCTCGATCGCACAGTTCCGAGAGAGCAGTTCATGGTTTCTGCAATCTCTTCATAGGAAAGCCCTTCGATATCTGCGAGAATCACGGCAATACGAAATTCATTGGGCAGTTCATTCAATGCATTTTGAAGACACTCATCCAGAGAGTTTGTCATCATAATCTCTGAAGGGTCGCAGGTGGAATCCGGCAGTTCAAGCTGTATATCGTTTTCACCCGGGCCAGCGGAATAAGGGGCATCAAATGACTGGGTTTTGAATTTTGGACGCTTGCGCAATTCATCAATGAAAACTCTGGACATAATCCGGTAGAGCCAGTTTTCAAAAGGCATATCTCTATTGTAACGATCAAAGAAGCGGTAAGCACGAAGAAATGATTCTTGAGTGAGATCATCCGCATCTGCATGGTTCCCGGTCAGGCGATAGGCGACATTGTACGCCTGCCTGTGGCAGCGATGGACCAGATCATCAAACTCACGTTTATCATTTCGGGCTGCGGATGTAAAAAGCCGCGCGAAATCCATGCTGACTTACCTCCACAAATAGTTACGGAACCGTTTCAAAAGATAGTTCCCTGATTTTCAATGCTGCTATATTCCATGAATTATATCAGGTGTTTAATAATATTTTCAGTAAATCCCATGTTAGATTTCAACGGCCTAAGTATCATTGGGTATTCGCAGAAGCAGATCGGACTAAAAATTGTCGCACTTTATCCGCAGGTTTTGGAGGCAGATGCGATATCATCTCGGATATGGTTACGAACTTATAACCCTGCTTTTGAAGCGATTCAATAATTTGAGGCAAAGCTTTTGCAGTGCCAGGATAGTCATTGAGGAGCAATATCCCTCCATTATCATTACTATTGAGTGTTTTCAAA